>CANQEP010000007.1 GCA_947595235.1 uncultured Clostridia bacterium | reverse complement strand
CCAAAAGCGCAACGCAACCCGCAATTCCAATAATTGTCATTATGGCGCGTGACGGCTTTATAAGAATGTTGCGAAGCGCCATCTTGAATGAGAGCCTTGACGGAGACTCACGCTTGTCACCCTTCTTTGGCTTTTCAACAATCTTGTTAATTAGCGCGTTACTTCGCGGAGGAAGTGGCCTCATGCACTCGGCTGGTCGGTCATTCACAACCGAATACGCGACTGCGAACCCGATAACTCCCGCAAGCGCGGTTATTGCAAGAAGAGCAACAATGCTCCAAATCGGGCTGTACACAACTGCCGACATTTTTGGAAAACTATAAACAAGGTTGTACTTTATCTGCATGACATTTGTCACAATTTGTGGCCCGATAATGACACCCACCAGCCCACCAATAAGGCAAAGCACCATGCCAAAACTTGCGTAGTGAACGAGTATTCTCTTGTTTGGGATGCCAATGGCTTTGAGCGTTCCAATGTTGGTTCGCTCACGCAATATAAGCTGGCTTATGGTGGTCAAGATGACGAGCACCGAAACAAGAAGGAAAATTACTGGAAAGACATAAATCATTTTTAGCGACTGGTCCGCCTCGCCCTTCAAACTCACAATCGCCTCAAAATTGTCCTCGGTGAAGATGTAAAGAAGATTGCTGTCTTGCTTGCTTGAAAAGTACTCGCTTATGCTGTTTTTCACGCTTTCTATGTCTTTTTTGCTTTCACACTTGACAAGAATTTGGTTATATAGCCTTGGCATAACAAAGTCTTTGAACATATCGGGAAGCGAGAGTTTTTCAAGAATGAGGTCAGTCAAGATGTCTTCGTCAACAAATATCGGGCAGACCGAATAGGTGTTTGCAACTTCAATGAAGTTCATTGTTCCAGTAATTTCAAGACTAAAATCGTAGCCCATGGCAGAGAGTTCAATGGTGTCGCCAATTTTGATGTTATTGCGCTCGGCAACCTTTTTGTCAATGAGCACCCCACGCTCGCCCGAGTCAATGAGTGGCGATGTTATGTTACCAACTGATGAGTAGAGTTTCGCGCTTTGGTTTTCCACTTTGCCCTCGGCGTAGAATCGGTACTCATACTCCACCCCCTCAAGCCCCGCAAAAAAGTTTTGGTCTTCGGTGGTGATGCTCCCCGAAATGATGTCTCCGCTTGTTTGAACGCAGAGGTCGGCAAGATTTGAGGTCTTTTTGTAGTTTTCAATGGTTTTATCAAGAGTTTTTGCATTAGAAATAAAGCCGCAAAACAAAGTTACAGCAAGCATTGTTATTATTATCATTGACAGATATTGAAGAAGATTTTTAACAATCTCCCGCGCCGTCATCTTTCCAAAAACGTTGATATTGCCCATTTCTACCACTCTATTTCATCGACAGATAATTTGTTTTCGTTAAGGCTGTTGCTTATGATTTTTCCGTCAGACAGACGAATAACTCTGTCGGCAACAAGCGCCAAGTTCGCGTTGTGGGTAACAACAATTATGGTGTTGTCGTCGCGCGCCAAATCTTGCAAAAGCCTCACGATATTCTTGCCCGTTGCTGAGTCTAGCGCGCCAGTTGGCTCGTCGCACAGCAAAAGACTAGGCTTTTTTACGATCGCCCTTGCAATAGAAACTCGCTGTTGTTCGCCTCCCGAGAGTTGGCTCGGGAAATTATTATACCTTTTGCTAAGTCCAACCTTGTTGAGCGCGGTTGTGGACTTCATCCCTTGCTTTCTTTCAGCAAGTTTAACATTTTCAAGCGCTGTTAAATTCGGCATAAGGTTATAGAACTGAAAGACGAACCCAATGTCGTTTCGCCTATAAGACGAAAGTTCTTTCTCTTTTAGTTTTGTTATTTCCTTGCCAGAAACAACAACGCTCCCGCTGGTTGCCTTGTCCATGCCACCAAGAATATTCAAAAGGGTGCTCTTGCCTGACCCACTTGGTCCCAAAACAACCACGAACTCTCCCTTGTCAAGTTCAAACGAAACGCCATTTAGCGCCTTTATCTCGCTTTCACCTTTACCATAAATTTTCGTCAAATCTTTAACTTCGATGTTCATAATTTTTCTCCATATGATATTATAGTCATTTCTCAATTATTAGGCAATAAATTTACAAAATTTATTTGCCATTTCCCCCTCAATCAAGCAACAAAAAAACAACGAAATTTATTTCGCTGTTTTTTTGTTCGATTTGAGGATGTGCCCCGATATGGTGGGAGGGATGGGATTTGAACCCACACGAGTCGCCTCACTTGCCCCTTAAACAAGCGTGTCTGCCGTTCCACCACCCTCCCGATAGAACTCACTTATTATATGTTATATTTTCAAGTTTGTAAAGTGTTTTTCTTAATTTTGCCAATTAACTTTTTCAAACTTATTGTTTTTTCACTTCAAATTCTATTGCAGAAAAGCCAAATTTCTCAACTTTGCTGGTTTTGAAGGCGTTAAGATACTCGTCTTCAAGTTTGTCAACATTGTACCCCGCATATCCAAATTCAGTTTTCCCAATCATGCTGACAAGGTCCTTTATTGTTTCAAAATACAAAAGATTGACAATTTTTACAGATATTTCCCTCTTATCAATATTGTTTTTAAGCGTCAATATGTTGCCAACTTTGTAGCCTTGCACAACTTTATCGTTAAGGCAAACAAAGTACTTGCACGAGCCCGCAAGTATCTTTTCGAAAATATCAATATCCAAGATATGAGTATAATTGTCTGTCATTTTTTACCTCGTTTTCATAATACACCTTGCGCAAATTTTTATCAAGCGAACGAGCCTCTCAAAAAAACATCTTATAATACTTTTTCATTTTTTGCACTTTCTTTATATAGTCAAGGGTCTCGCCATACTCAATTTGGCTCTCGTCAAGTTTGCCCTCAACAAGCCACGAGCGGACAGCCTTCTCTCCCGCGTTGTAGCACGCCAGCACAGTGGTCTCGTCGCCGTACTTGTCGATAAGATATCTAAGATACCTTGTTCCAATATCAATATTAGACGTCGGGTCAAGCAAAACCGAACTTTGAAAATCTCCGTCAAAGAAGTTTTTTGCAGTTGCGGGCATTATTTGCATAAGCCCCATCGCGCCCTTGTTTGAAATTGCGTCGCTTTTGAACCTGCTCTCGCAATAGATGACGCTTGCAATAAGGCTTTTGTCAACGCCGTACTTCTCTCCGCAAAACGCGATTTCCTTCTTGTAAGAAAATGGATACAAAATAGATATTCCAACAAAGAAAAAGCAAACCAAAACCACGCACACGCTCACCGAGACAACGGCAATTTTAAAAGCCCTACCTTTCATAAAACTATTTTATGCAAAATGAATAGTTTTAATTATGCTATTGAAAAAAACAAATTGAAGGTATATAATATTCATATGAAAAAGTACGTTGTTAACTCAGTTGGCAATCAAGCGCGTTTCTTGACGCGTTCTTTTGCAAGCACTATAACGGCGGGCGAAGAGGACTTTGCCCTTGAGCAAAACAAGATGGTGAGTGACTACGTCAAAAAGAACTTCAACATCACTCCCCACCTCATTACTCGCGACGCCATGGGGAACATTATTGTTGCAACAAAATCACCTCAAAACGGCGCCCAACACGACTCGTTTGTCTTTCAAATGCTCGGGACAAACACAGACGAAAAGTCAGTCAACCTCTTCACTGTCGGCTTTATAAACTACATACGCACCGACACCATCTTTGACCCATCCACAACAAAACCTCTGCGCGAAATATTTGTCACAAAACTGGCAGTGCAAGAAAATTATCAAAAATCTGGAATTGGTAGCATAATGCTCCACACTCTTGAAAACTATGTGGCACTCAAGGGCTACAATACCATAAGGCTCAATGCCCTGCACTCTTATGACGTTAGAAATGACCTTGTCTATCCAAGCGCGCAGATACGTCGTGCAATAAGAAAAATCAAACAAGATGACCCCCTCACCGAAAAGGACTACAACAAATTGAAAAGCCCTGAACTTGAAAAATTCTTAAGAAAGAGTATGTTCAACCGCAACTTGTTTTTCTATAACTCAAACGGTTATACCGGCTCTGGAATTCAACATATTGAAAGCGGTCAAGACAGAATGCAAAAGACAAATCTTGACATTGCAAACTTGGACTTTGGCTACAAAAGACCCTACACTCTCTATAAGCCGTCAGACGAAAGATACTCGCTCCCCGAAATGCTTGACCCAATTATAACCCTCAACCAAAGTTATGGCGAAAAACTATTCTCGCCATCAATAAACTATTTCGGACCCGAGAGTTTCGTTCCCATTTATGTTGACCCATCAAAATTTGGTACAAGTCAACTCAAAAATTTCCTTCAATCTGTTCCTCCGTCGGATGAACTTATGAAGTGAAAAAACGCAAAATCACACGAAAAATTGTGAAAAAACATATAAAAAATATGAAAAAGCCAGCAAAAACTGGCTTTTTCTAGTGTCCGTCTGACCAACGATAAGAAGATGTAACGTCGCAAATGAGTGGCACTTTTAGTTCGGTTGCAGTGTTCATGCACTCCTTTACAAGTGCCATGACCTCAGTCTTTTCGCTGAGTGGACAGTCAACAATAAGTTCATCGTGAACTTGCATGATGAGTTTTGCCTTGTAGCCACCGCCTTTAAGTGCATTATAAACTTTTATCATTGCAAGTTTGATTATGTCGGCGGCGGAACCTTGAAGTGGCATATTTTGGCTAGCCCTCTCTGCCCTTGAACGAATCATGTAGTTCGAAGAGTTGATGTCAACCATTTTTCTTGTCCTTCCAAGAAGCGTGGACACCCTCCCCGTCTCTTTTGCTTTCTTTATGGCGTTTTCCATATATTCTCTAACAAGTGGATGCTGACTATAGAAGTTGTCAATAAATGTCTTAGCCTCTTTTATGGATATCTTAAGGTCAGACGACAACCCAAAGTCACTTATGCCATAGATGATGCCGAAGTTGACCACCTTTGCGATTCTTCTCATCTCAGGGGTCACATTGGCCTTGTCAACTCCAAAGACTTGGCACGCCGTTTGCGAGTGGATATCGTAGCCCTTGTTGAATGCGTCAACAAAGAATGGGTCACCCGAAAAGTGCGCCAAGAGTCTAAGTTCAATTTGAGAGTAGTCGGCATCAATCAAAACGTGCTCTTCGTCGCTCGCAACATATATGCTTCTCACCTCGCGACTCTCTTCTGACCTTATCGGAATGTTTTGAAGGTTTGGCTCAACGCTCGACAGCCTTCCAGTGGTTGTCAAAGTCTGCTTGAATGAGGTGTGTACGAAGTTGTTTTCGTCAATATGAGGCTTGAGCCCCTCAATATAGGTGCTGTTGAGTTTGCTAAGTTTTCTGTATCGTAAAAGCACGGGCACAATCTCGTGAGAACCAGCAATTTCTTCAAGCACTTCGGCGCTGGTGGACATCTTTTTGTTGTGTGGCAAGTTCAGTTTTTTATAGAGGATGTCAGAAAGTTGTTTTGCAGAGTTGATGTTGAATTTCTCGCCCGCAAGTTCATAAATTTTTTCAACAAGTTGGTCAATTTCTGTGCTATATAGTTCGCCAAGTTCGTCAACTCGCTTTTTGTCGACCTTAAAGCCAGTTTCTTCCATGTCAAAGAGCACAAGCGAGAGCGGAAGTTCAAGGTCGTTATATAGTTTTTGCATCCCCGCCCTTTCAAGTTTTTCAAAATAGTTGTTGTATGCCAAAAACAAACTCATCGCTGGGCACTTGATGTTAAGTTCCGGGGTGTCCAAAACATCTTCGGGATACTTAATTGAAATTCCCTCAACAAGGTGCGCCATTATGCCAACATCGTCAAACTTTCCCTTTATCTCGATTCCCTTTTTGATAAATCTGTGCCTCATCATTTTGCTGTCAAAGAGTATTTTTCTTATGGCGTCATTTTCATACAAACTCTTCATTTTTTCAAAGAACAGTGTTTCAATATTTGCCGATGCGAACATATCAAGAAGTGTTGGAAGCACCCATTCCGTGCCATCGCTATAAATATAGAAATCATCATTTCTGCCGTAAATTGATGAAAATACACCACTTTTTTCAATAGTTTCTACCATATTTTGCAGTTTTTCAGCATTGTCAAGTTTTATGGTCTCGGTCTGAATTTTGTTAACTTCTACCTTCTTTTCGCCAAACATGTCCTTTCGTGCAAGAAAACTTGTGAAGTTATATTTCTTCATAAAGTCGTACACTTCATCAGAAAATGGAAATTCAAAAGTGAGCGAGTCAAGAGGACAATCAATGTCAACATTTGTGTTGATTTGGGCAAGTCGGTAACTCATTTTTGCGAGTTCTTTTCCCTCTTCAAGTTTCTTTCTTAGGCCGACCTTGATATCGTCCAAATTCGCATAGACATTTTCAAGAGTCTTGTAGGTTCTTATAAGGTCGCCCGCCGTTTTTTCTCCAATTCCCGGAACGCCGGGGATGTTGTCGGAGGCGTCACCTTGCAGTGCCTTCAGGTCAACAATGCTCCTAGGCTCGCATCCGTAGTCCTCAAAGAGAGCATTTGTGTCCATTATTTTGACTTCGGTAATGCCCTTTTTTGTGAAGTAGACCGAGGTTGACGGCGATATCAGTTGAAAACTGTCGCGGTCGCCCGTGACAATAATGACTTCGGTGTCATCATACTTTTTGCTGAGAGTTCCAAGAATGTCGTCTGCCTCAACGCCCTCTTTCTCTATTAGTTTGATGTTCATGAGCGAGAGCATTTCCTTTACGGGCTCAACTTGAGACTTGAGTTCTTCGGGCATGGGTTTTCGAGTGGCTTTATAGTCACTGTAAATCTCATTTCTGAATGTCTTGTTTGAGTAGTCAAAGGCAACAGCCATGTGCGTTGGCTTTATGTCGTTGATTGCCTTAACAAGCATATTGATAAAGCCATACATGGCGTTTGTGTATTTGCCCTCTTTGTTAACAAGGAGTGGCAGTGCATAAAATGAGCGATAAAGTACGCTGTATCCATCAATTAAAACAAGTTTATTTTTCATAGTAACCTCAAAGACATTATATCAAAAAAAAATCAATGTGGCAAACACATTGATGTTTTTCTAAAATTAAGAAAAATATACAACAAAAAAACCGCACAAGCGGTTTATTGTCTTATTTCTTTTCGCTAATCTTAGCACTCTTTCCTGAACGTTCACGAAGATAGTAAAGTTTTGCGCGTCTTACATCGCCTTTCTTAACCACGTCAATATGGTCAATCTTTGGAGAGTGCAGTGGGAAAATTCTTTCAATACCAACGCCAAAAGATACGCGTCTAACGGTAAAAGTTTCACGAACTCCACCATTTTTACGGGCTATAACCACACCTTCAAACGCTTGAAGTCTTTCACGGTTTCCCTCGACAACCTTAACGAACACTTTAACAGTATCGCCAATGTTAAAATCTGGAAGGTCTGTACGCATACTATCTTTCTCAAGATTATCAATAATGTTCATTGACTTGCCTCCTTTTTAGTATGTTAGAGTGTTCTTGTTAGCCTAACAGCGGACCACTCGATGTCACTTTGTTATTCTAACATAGCACTTATTAAAAATCAAGCATTTTGTCAAATTATTTTTGTTTTTGTTAGAACGCTTCCTCGATGTGGTTGACCTCGCTGCCAACAATAGAGATGACGTCGAACCTTGTTGGCAATGAAAGTTTATACTTATAAATATATTGCTCGGCGGCCTTTGTTATCTGCCTTTGCTTTTTCAAGTTGACTCTCTCATACGGCTCGCCAAACTCACGCGTTGACGAATACTTGACCTCAACAAAAACAAGAATGTCACTGAGCCCACTAAGTTTACACTTTAACGCAACTTTTGACTTGACCTCTTCTCTTTTGTAGTCCTCTTTAATTTGCTTTTTTTGTGTCTTTACGGGCAAAATTGCAACAATATCAAGTTCTGCACCCGCAAAAATGCAGTTTCTTGCGAGTATCTTGTAGCCCTTGTCTTCAAGATATTTTGCTGCAAGGTTTTCACCCGACACCCCTTTTGCGATGTTGTTCATTTCCTATCCTCATCAAGAAATTTCAAAAATGTTCTTCTGTGAATTTCACAAGGACCATACTTTCTTAGCGCGTCCATATGCTCCTTTGTTCCATAGCCCTTGTTCTTTTTGAAATTATACTCGGGATACTTCTTGTCCATCTCGTCCATAAAGGCGTCACGAGTGACTTTTGCAACAATGCTTGCCGCTCCAATGCTATAACTTAGGGCGTCGCCATGGATGATTGACCTTGACTCGCAACTTATGTTAAGCCCCTTGACCGCATCAATGAGCATGATGTCGGGCTTAATTTTAAGATTGTTTATGGCAGTTGCCATGCACTTCTTTGTTGCTTCAAGAATGTTTATCCTGTCGATTTCTTTCTCGTCAACAAAGGCAACTGAATAACTCACCGCCTCGCTGATAATTTTCTCATAAAGTTCATTTCTTTGCTTTTCGCTCAACTTTTTACTGTCGTCAATGCCCAAAATTGCACTTTTTTTGTCCATGATAACTGCCGCGCAAACAACTGGACCAGCAAGTGGCCCGCGCCCAACCTCGTCAACTCCGCCAACATAAACATAGCCATTTTCATAGAGTTCGTTTTCAATTTTCTTTTTCTCGTTTAAATCATATGTCTTTTTCATAACTAATCAAGGCAGATTTTGCCCAGCCTTCCACTCCTAAAATCATCAAGAACTTTTGCACCACCGCGAGTGTAATCCACCTCGCCACCACGCATGATGCAACCCGACTTTTTCAAAATTTCGTCGTAGATTTCTATTTCTTCTCTTTCAAAGTTAGTAACATTATACCTTTTTGTTAAGGCGTCGCGGTCATTTTTCAAAAGGTATTTCACAAGTTCAAACCCAAGCGAGGTTTCGTCAACAACGTCACTCTTTATGCCACCAATGAACGCAAGTTTTAGTTTTATGTTGTCATATTCCATCTTCGGCCAAAGCGTTCCCGGGGTGTCCAGCAAAACAAAGTTGTTGGTTATTTTGACCCACTGATTTTGCTTTGTCACGCCCGCCTTGTCACCCGTCATAGTTTTCTTTTGACCGCAAAGAGTGTTGATGATACTCGACTTGCCAGTGTTTGGCGTTCCAATGACCATGACCTTGAAAATTGGGTCAATACCCTTCGCCTTCTCGCGCTCAAATTTTTCTTTCGTTAAGCGTTTTAACTCGTCAATTAGCGTTTTTTTGTAGGAATTTACAACTCCAGAGACGCAAATTGCGTTTTTTTGAGAAGAGGTGAAGCGCTTGATTATTCTGTTTCTGTCTTTTTCTTCAATCAAATCTGCCTTGTTTATGACATACAAAACGCTCTTGTTTTTTACAATTTCATCAATGGAGGGATTTAGCGTTGACAAAAATGCTCGTCCATCAAGCACATACAAAACAACATCAATATTCTTGATGTTTGTTTTAAGGCTCTCCAGTGTCTTTTTCATGTGCCCCGGAAACCAGTTGATTTTCATTGAACTTTGCCTACTTTCCATAAATCCCTCACTTATATTCTCTTTTTATAGAAAATTATCACATCTTTATTCGCGGTGTCGTTTTCTGTCTCTTTCTCAACAGTTGACCCACTGAACTTTTCCCGGGTGAATCTTAATAAGATACTCCCACCTTTTCAAAAGTTCTTCTCGGGTAGCAACTTTGCAAACATATTTATCCATAGTTATGTCCTTTTCTTTAAAATGTCGGGGCGACGCTTCTTTGTTACCGCCCTTGCTTGTTCTTCGCGCCATGCCCTGACCTTTGCATGGTCACCCGAAATCAAAACTTCGGGAACTTTCAGACCCATGAACTCGGCTGGACGTGTGTATTGAGGGTACTCAAGTAGCCCGTTTGAAAAACTCTCCTCTTCAACGGACGCGGAGTTGCCAAGAACCCCCGGCAAATATCGTGAGACTGCATCGATAACCACCATTGCAGGAAGTTCGCCCCCCGTCAAAACAAAGTCACCAATAGAAATCTCTTCGTCAATCAAAAGTTCAATCACCCTCTCGTCAACTCCCTCGTAGTGCCCGCAAAGGAGTATCAAATGGTCAAAGTCAGTCAAACCTTTCACCATTTTTTGATTGAAAACCTTGCCCCTTGGCGAAAGATAAATCTTGTGTGCGGTCTTGTAACCCTCAATGCTTGTCATTGCGTCATATATTGGTTGCGGGGTCATGAGCATTCCGTTGCCCCCACCAAAGGTGTAGTCATCGCATTTTTTGTGCTTATCCTTTGAGAAATCGCGAATGTTAATGATGTTGATTTCCAGAAGGTTTTTGTCTTGGGCCTTACCAATAAGGCTAGATTTTAGCGCGTCAAACATTTCTGGGAACAGTGTTAAAATATCAATTCTCATCTTGCTCGTCATAGACACAATACTTAGAAAACTCGTCTGCGTCTAAAATAACCTCCTGTTTTTCTTGGTCAACGCTCAAAATTATGCCGCCGACATTTGCGAACGACAAATTAGTATATTTTTGAGAGCGAATGAAAACAACATCACTTGCGCCATAGTTCTCGATGTCGTCAACGATTCCAACGAACTCGCCCGTACTGAGATATGCCGTTTTGCCAATGATGTCAGCCATGTAAAAGTCCTTTGTGCTTTTAAACTTGTCAACGTCTTCTCTTTTTGCAAGAAGTTTCTTGTTTTTTAGTTTCTCAGCGTCCTCGTATGAGTCGATGCCGTCAAGTTTGATGGCATAGTCATCTGCGACTTTCTTTATTTCGTGAACTTTGAATGGCATCTCGCTGCCCTCAACAAAAACCTCGCTGAAGTTTTGCAAATTTTTGTTGTCGTCAAGCAAAACAAGGAGCCTGAGTTCCCCCTTTACCCCTTGCGGACGCTTTATAAGTGCAATCTCAATAAATTTATCCATAATCTTCTCCAAATAAAGTATAACACAGCAAAGAAAAAAATCAAACAAAAAGCAAGTGCAAAAACCTTATCGTGTATTTTAAAAAACGCATTTTTGTTATTGTTTGCATAAAAAAACGAGCGAAACCGCATTGTTTGTATAAAAAAAGCGAGCGAAACCGCCCGCAACTTGAATTATTCAAAGCGAATATTAACGTGTTTGTTCTCTTTTCTTGCCATAGAGCGAACCACCGTTCTTATTGAGTTGGCAACACGGCCACCTCTTCCAATAACGGCGCCAAGGTCGTCCTCGTTGACCTTAACAAGAAAGTCAACTTGGTTGCCCTTTGAAATCTCTTCAATCTTTATGTCCTCTGGCTTAGAAACGAGTTCGCCAAGAATATAGGCTATTAACTCTTTCATAACCACACCTCACACTACGCCTTTGTTTCTGTTTTTGTGGCTGTTTTCTTTGCTGGCTTTGTTTTTGCAGGCTTCTTTGCTTCAAGAACATTGTTCTTTACTAAAAGTGCCTTAACGGTGTCGGTTGGTTGAGCGCCTTGGCTAATCCACTTCTTTGCCTTTTCAACATCAATCTTAACTTCCTCTGGATTTTTGAGTGGGTCATATGTTCCAACAAGGTCGATATACTCACCATCTCTTGCCTTCCTAGAGTCAGCAACAACTATACGATAAAAAGGTGTTCTCTTGTCGCCTAGTCTTGTTAATCTCATCTTTACTGCCATTTTTGTTTCCTCCATAGTTATTTTTATTATATACAAGCGTTCCCGCTAGGTATATCAAAAGAATCTTCGCCCAAGCATCTTGTTAAGCCGTGGGTTGTTTTGGTTTTTCATCATGAGTTTTATCTGCTCGAATTGTTTTATGAGCTGATTAACCTCTTGAATGGATGTTCCGCTTCCATTTGCAATTCTCTTGCGCTGACTCGCCTTGATAAGGTCAGGATTCGCCCTCTCTTTTGGAGTCATTGACTGGATAATTGCCTTGTAGACTTTCAGTTTGCTCTCGTCAATGTCCTCGGGCTTGAACTTTCCCATCGCGCCCGGAATCATAGCAAGTATGTCGGCGAGGTTGCCCATTCTTGAAAGTTGCTCGAATTGAACCAAGAAGTCGTCAAACGTGAACGTGTTTTTTCGCAAATTCTCTTCCACTTGCTTGATTTTTTCTTGGTCCATGGTGGCTTGAGCCTTTTCAATAAGGGTCAAAACGTCGCCCATTCCAAGTATTCTTGACGCCATTCTGTCTGGATAAAACGGTTCAAGGTCGCCGATTTTCTCACCAATTCCGCAGAACTTTATTGGCTTTCCCGTGACTGATTTAATAGACAGAGCCGCACCGCCACGAGTGTCGCCATCAAGTTTTGTTAGAATAACGCCCGTTATATCCAGCCTTTCGTCAAAGGTCTTTGCAACGTTAACCGCCTCTTGACCGGTCATGGCGTCGACCGTGAGCAAAATCTCAGTTGGTCCAACAGCCTTCTTTATGTCGGCGAGTTCTTGCATGAGTTCTTCATTGATTTGAAGTCTGCCGGCGGTGTCAATAATAACAACGTCGTTACCCTTGCGCTTTGCAAGTTCGATTGCCTCTTCAGCAATTTTGACTGGCTTTATGGTACCCTTTTCAAAAAAGTCAACACTTGCATTCTGGGCAACAACTTTAAGTTGGTTTATGGCGGCGGGCCTATAGACATCGCAAGCAACGAGCATGGGCTTTTTCCCTTGTTTTCGTAGCATGAACCCAAGTTTGCCACACATGGTGGTTTTTCCCGCGCCTTGAAGTCCGCACATCATTATTATTGTTGGTGGATTTTTTGCCACATCCAACTTTTGGTTGGTGCTGCCCATCAAGTTGATGAGTTCTTCGTTTACAATCTTTATTACTTGTTGACCGGGGGTCAAACTCTTTAAAATGTCCTCGCCAACCGCCTTTTCGCTGACCTTGTTTATGAAGTCTTTGGCAACCATAAAGTTGACATCGGCCTCCAAAAGGGCAACACGGACTTCGCGCATCGCCGACTTTATTTCAAGTTCGGTCAGTTTGCCACGCTTTGTCAGTTTAGAGAAAATATGATTTAGCCTTTCACCAAGGCCAGAAAACATCCCCATTTGGTTCTCCCAATTTTAATTTTTTAGTATCTTTTCAAGATTGCGCTTGACTTTGTTAACGTTTGCGCCTTCGCAAGAGTCCAAGAGTGCAAGGCTCTGGCGAACAAGTTCGGCATTTTCTACCTTTTTGAGTTTGCTCTCAAGAATTTCAAGTTGATTTATCGCGGTTTTAACAACGTCATAGACCGCTTGACGAGTTGAGCCAAGGCTGTCAGCAATCTCGCTGAGAGAGACATCGCAGTCAATATAAAGGTGCAAGATATCGCTCTGCTTTTTGGTGAGCATCTCTTTGTAACTCTCTAACAACAAACTTTCTCTAAGGTTCTTTTCCATTTTGTAAAAAATAAAGATGTAAAGCCAATCAACTTTACATCTGTATTATAAACATCAATATTTGACTTGTCAAGCCTTTTACAAAATTGCGTCAACAAATTCTTTGGGGTCGAACTCAATTAGATCCTCGGCGGTCTCTCCAACCCCGACATATCTTATGTCAAGGTCAAAGTCCTTTGCAAGGCCAAGCAAGAACCCCCCTTTGCTCGTACCGTCAAGTTTGGTTATGCTTATGTCGGTCAAATCAACTGCCTCGTCAAAGAGTTCAACTTGGCTGAGTGCATTCTGACCCGTTGTTCCGTCAACAATGACCATCTTGTGGTACTCCGCCTCGGGAAGTTCTTTTTGAACAACACGCGAGATTTTTTTGAGTTCTTCCATGAGATTTGCCTTGTTGTGAAGCCTTCCCGCCGTGTCAATAAGAAGGATGTCGCCCCCCTTTGCCTTGAACGACTGAATGCTGTCATAGACCACCGCTGCGGGGTCAACGCCATGCTCATTTGTTACAACCTTAACTTTCGCGCGGTTCGCCCAGACTTCAAGTTGGTCAGATGCGGCGGCTCTGAAGGTGTCGGCAGCAGCAAGAATAACGCGCTTGCCCTCGTCAGTGAACTTCTTTGCAAGTTTTCCAATAGTTGTTGTCTTGCCAACCCCGTTGACGCCAAGCACCATGAACACGCATGGATACGAGAGTTTTTCGGGCTTTGCATCAGTCAAAATCTCAACCAATATCTCTTTTAGAAGTTTTTTGCAGTCGTCGGTCTTTTTGATTTTTTCTTTCTTGCTCCTACTTTTAAGTTCATCAATTATATACTCAGTCGTTTCAACGCCAAAGTCGGACGAAATGAGCACATACTCAAGTTCTTCAAAAAAGTCTTCATCAAGGTCGTTGCCCGTGAAGATATATTTGAGTTTTTCGCCAAACGACTTCTTTGTTTTTTTCATACCCTCAAAAAGTCTTGAAAAGAAACCCATTAACTTGCCTCCTCTGATGATTGCTTGATTGCGTCGGAAAGTTTAACCGAAACTATCTTTGATACCCCTTTTTCTTCCATGGTAACGCCATACAAACTGTCGGCAAGTTCCATGGTTGGCTTTCTGTGTGTGATGACAATGAATTGCGTGTCTTTGCTGAAGTTTTTGAGGTACTTTGCAAATCTTTCGACATTGGCATCGTCAAGAGCGGCCTCAATTTCGTCTAGCACACAGAACGGCATTGGACTGAGTTTCAAAATTGCAAACAATATGGCAACGGCAGTGAGCGCCTTTTCTCCACCACTTAAAAGGGTGATGCTTTGCAACTTCTTCCCCGGAGGTTCGGCAATTATGTTTATGCCACAGTCAAGCACACTGCCCTCTTCGTCAAGCCTAAGTTCTGCCTTTCCACCGCCAAACAACTCTTTGAATACTTTTTGGAAGTTGACGTTGATTTTTTCAAATTGCTCTTTGAACCTGGTCTCCATTTCGCCCGTCAACTCTTTTATGATTTTTACAAGGTCAGCCTCGGCAGTCTGCAAGTCGTCGCGCTGGGCGGCCATGTCTTCATACCTTGCTTGAACGTCCTTTATCTCTTCGATTGCGCCGACATTAACATAGCCAAGTGCAGAAATTTGTTTTTTGATTTTTGCCGACTCGCTCATTCCCGCAGAAAGGTCAAAGTCTGGACGCTTGAATGCGACTGCCGAAGAGTATGTCATGTTATACTCTTCGAAAACGCGCTCTTGCATTGCCTCAATGTCGGTGTCTATCTTTGCAAGGTTCATTTCCTCTTTTGTCTTCTTTTCGCTCGCGCGCTGAATCTCTGCCGAAAGAGCCATCTTTCTTTCGTCGGCAAGGTTCATGTCGTTTTGAAGACTGGTCTTGTAGGTGTCAAGGTTGGCAAGTTTGTCGCGCACCTCTTTAAGTTCTTGCATATTGACCTTGTAGGCGTTTTCTTCGGTCATGCGCTCAAGTTCTGCCTTGAGGGTGCTAATGTCGGTCAAGGTTTTTTGATATTCAAGTTTGTTCTCTCTTAACCTATAATTAGATTCGGCAAGCGAGTTCTCAATTCGCTCAATGTCGTTCTCAATCGCTGTCTTCTCACTTGACGACGACGCTTGCTTAACTTTTAGTTCGGTCAAGGTGTCGTAAAGGCTTTCGCGTTGTTTTCTTAAAGTGTCAAAGCGACTGCTTGCTTGCCTTTTTGTCTCGTTCGCTTCGTCGCGCTTGTCGGTCATTTCTTGTTGCTCACTTGTTGCCTTCTTTAGTGCATCGCCAAGCATCTCAAGTCTGTCAAGTATGCTTTCAAGTGCAAAGTCAAGTTGACGATTCTCTCTTTCAAGGTCAAGCGAGGCATCTTCAAGTCTTGAAATTTCGTCGTTTTCCTTGACCTGTATAACCTCAGTCTCGTGCAAATCTTGATTGAGTTTTATAAGTTCGTTGTTCAGCGATTGTATCTCTTCTTTTGTGGCTTGTTGCTTGTCAAGTAGAGATTTCACATCATTTTTAAGCACTTCAAGAGACTTTGTGAGTTCTTTGATTTCACGCTCTCTTCCAATAAGAGTGCTTGTCACTTCCTTCTTGCTTCCACCAGTAATTGAGCCTTGAGGGTTGATGATGTCTCCGTCAAGGGTCACAATCTTAACCGAGTATGACGTCACACG
Organism: uncultured Clostridia bacterium; assembly: GCA_947595235.1. Taxonomy (GTDB): domain Bacteria; phylum Bacillota; class Clostridia; order Christensenellales; family UBA1242; genus UMGS2069. The sequence continues at coordinate 18,264 of CANQEP010000007.1, read as the reverse complement.
CGCCAGTTCAACGGCATTGTCAAGGTTGTCAACAATAACAGTTCCACCAAGAAGATGCTTAAAAATTGGTTCAAGCCTCTTTTCATAGGATATAAGTTCGCTGGCTATTCCAAGCACCCCTCTTGCGTTGAGTTTTGAGCGAACATAGTCGGGAACACTGCGCTCTTTAACGCTACTTATTGGCAAAAATGTTGCGCGCCCAAATCGATTTTGCTTGAGGTAGTTAACGATATACTTCGCGTCCTCTTCGTTGTTTGTAACGATGTTTTGCACCGATGCGCCGAGCGCCATTTCTATTGCAGTTTCAAGTTTTTCGGGCACTTGCATGAGTTTTGCAACAACGCCAACAATCATTCTCCCAAGCGTTGGATTGGTCTTTGATTGCTCCAAAAGTCTCTTGACTGAGACAATAAAGCCCTCGTTCTCCTCTTGCATCTCTTGAAGAACGCGCGCCCTTGAGAGTTTTGTGTGATATTCAACTTTAAGGTCGTCAATTTTCTTGATGTATGCGTTATTTTTCTCTTCGCATAGTGAGAGTTTGTCGGTTATCTCTTGCTTTTTTTGTTGTTTTTCGGCAAGGTCTTTCGTCACCTTTTCAAGCGCAGATTTGTGAGAGAGTAGTTCCTTGTCAAGTTCGCTGGCTCTTAAAGAAACTTCCTCCTTTTTCTGCCTTGTCTCTTCGCGCTTTTCTTCAAGAACTTGGACCTCGGTCTTTATGCTTGAAAGGTTAGACTTAACGTCGCCAAGTTTGTCAAGAGCGCTGTATATCTCGCCCTCGTTCTCTTCTGCCATTTTCTCGCCCGCCAAGATTCTGTCGGCAACTTCAAGGTATTCGTTATTCACCTTCTCTGCCTGGCGGTTAAGTTCTTCAATGACTATATTTATTTCGGCAAGAGCCTTCTTCTTTTGCTCAAGCGTTTCACTAAGGGTGGTTTGCAAAACCTCGTCTTGGGTTATGTCGGTCTTGATTTTTTCACCAGATGCGGTGAGGCTTGCAATCTTTTCTTGCATGAGTTTTGCCTCACCACTTTTTTTCTCAAGTCCAACGGTGAGGTTAAGAAGTTCGTCGCGCAAAGTTTCAATGTCTTTGTCAAGTTCGCGAATCTTGTTTGAACAATTATTAAAGTCTTCAACCGCCTTGTTAAAGTCGTTATTTTTAAGGGTCAACTCCTCTTCAATCGCCGAAAGTTTCTCGCGAATGGCAGCCTTGTTCACACTTGCGTAGTCATATTGGTGAACATAGATGTTGAGTTCAAGGTCTTTGAGTTTTTCCCTAAGTTCCAAGAACTTTTTTGCGTTCTCGGCTTGCTTTGTGAGAGGGCCAAGTTGCCTTTCAAGTTCGCTAATGATGTCGCAAAGTCTTGTTAAATTCTCGCGAGTTTTGTCAAGTTTTTTCTCTGCCTCGGTCTTTCTGTTTTTGAACTTAGAAATTCCCGCAGCTTCCTCAAAAACAAGCCTTCTGTCTTCAGGTTTTGCCGACAAAAGAGCATCAATTTTACCTTGCCCAATAACGCAATAACTATCCTTTCCAAGTCCCGAATCGCGAAGCAACTCAATGATGTCTTTTAGCCTACATGGATTGCGATTTATGGCATACTCGCTCTCTCCCGAGCGATACAACTTTCTTGTTAAAACAACCTCGTCGAAGTCAACGGGAAAAATCTTTGTTGTGTTGTCAAAAACTAGCGAGACCTCAGAAAAAGACTGGGGTTTTCGAGCCTCTGTGCCATTAAAAATGACATCTTGCATGCTATTTCCACGCATAGACTTTGCACTTTGCTCGCCCATGACCCACCTTATTGAGTCGGCAACATTACTCTTTCCGCACCCATTTGGACCAACAATACCCGTTACGCCGTCTTCAAACTTTACTTCAAGTTTGTCGGCGAAAGACTTAAAACCATAAATCTCTAACTTTTTGAACTTCATATTCTTTATACCTTTTTTATTGTTTTTAAAGCCTGCCCAGCGGCAATCTCTTCTGCCACTCGCTTCTTTGTGCTCTTACCCTCGCCAGACATAACACCATTCACTAGCACCCGTGAAATGTAAATTTTTTCCAGCCCCTCGCCCTCTGCCACGGTTTTGTATACTATCTTCGCGTTTGGGAACTTTTCTTGCAGTGCAGACTTGTTGTCTTGCGGTACTCCGCCAAGTACTATGTCAGACATAGCACCTTGCAAAACGCCCAAAACAAAGGATTTTGCCGAGTCAAGACCACCATCAAGGTATATGGCGGCAACAAGTGCCTCGAAAGCATCGGCAAGCATGGCGTTTGTGGGGTTAGACTTTATACCTCTCCCCGTTTGCAAGTTTTTCCCAATGTCAAGCACTTCCATAACGGCTGAAAGTGTTTTTTCACTGACGAGCGACGCCCTTATCTTTGACAAATCCCCCTCGTTTTTCTTGAAGTGGTGATAAATGTAGTCTGTCACGATGATTGAAAGCACGCTATCGCCCAAAAATTCTAGTCTTTCATTGCTTTTCACTCTGTGCTCATTTGCAAAACTTGAATGGATGAACGCGCCTTCAAGTAGCGTTTTGTCTTTGAATTTGTAGCCAATAATCTTTTCTATATCGCTTTGGTTATGCATTTGCGTTGATTCCCTCTTTAAGTTTTTCAATGAAGTGGCTGTTATGGATATCAACGACTTGCTTAACGCAAGAGTAGATGGTTTCTGCCTTGCTTGTTCCGTGGGTCTTCAAAACAATCTTGTTAACTCCAAGAAATGGTGAGCCACCAAGTTTGTTGTAGTCCATTTTGTTCTTTATGTCCTTGAACACTCCTTTGAGCATTCCCGCGCCAATTTTGTTAAGAAGACTCCCCTCTTTAACCTCGGTCTTTATAAGTTTCATGAGGTTGAGGACTGCGCCCTCTGTCGCCTTAAGAGCAACGTTGCCCGCAAATCCGTCAGAAACAACAACATCCACCGTTCCGCTAAGAAGTTCCCTTGCCTCGACATTGCCAATAAAGTTGATGTCTTTTATTGCTTTCAATTTCTCAAAAGCCTCGTGGGTTAAGGCGTTGCCCTTCTTGTCTTCTGCACCGATATTCAAAAGCCCAACCCTTGGATTTTCGATGCCGAGCATACTTTTCATATAGATACTTCCCATAATAGCGAATTGCTCAAGATACTCACTCTTGCAATCCACATTCGCACCGCAGTCGATGAGCATGGTCTTTCCACCAGTTATTGTTGGAAGAGTTGGCGCAAGTGCGGGTCTCAAAACTCCTTCCATTCTGCCAACAACAAACAATCCACCAGTCAAAACGGCACCCGTGCTCCCCGCGCTTATAAGTCCAACAATGTCGTCGTTTTCTTTGAGCGCGTTAAGACCAACAACAAGTGAACTGTTCTTCTTTGTTCGTATTGCGCTTGTTGGAGCGTCCTCATTGGTGATGACTTCATCGGCATCCAAGATATCAATTCTGTCACCAGTGTAGCCATATTCTTTCAAAATGGATGTTATCTCATCTTTTTTGCCCGTCAAAACAATGTTAACATCGTCAAGCAAGTTGACGCTTGTTATCGCACCTTTGACAATTTCTAGCGGAGCATAGTCGCCACCATATGCATCAATAACTATTTTCAATTTTCTTCCCTCACAAAAAATACATTTTGACACGCTAATTATATAACAAACCTATTTTTTTTCCAAATAAAATCGCAACAGTGTGCGATTTTGTGGGCAAATATTTTCATAAAGAGCATGAAAAAATAAAATGTGCATAAAAAAACCTAGCATAATGCTAGATTTTTTTACTTTTTCTTGTCTGATTCAACAAGTATTTTCTTCTCTCCATTATAATAACCACACTCAGGGCAAACAGCAAATGCTGGCTTCTTTGCATGGCATTGAGGACACTCAACAAGAGTTGGAGCGGTTGCTTTCCAATTTGCTACTCTTGAACGACCTCTTGCTTTTGAAGATTTGTGCTTAGGTACTGCCATAATTTTTCCTCCTATTTAGTTTCCTCATTTTTGCACCCACAATCGCCATCATTGAGATTTGCACCACATCGCGGGCAAAGCCCCTTGCAGTCTTCTCGGCAAAGCACTTTGCTTGGAAAAGACGCTAAGATGAAAGATGTTATGAATTTGTCAATTTCAATTCTTGGCAAATCGTAGGTCAGTTCACTATCCTCATCAATCTTTGGAGATATCTCTTCGTCAAGATTTAAGAACAAGTTTTTTTCAAACACCGCGCCACACCTGTCACACACGAACACAACTGGAACTCTAACATAGCCATTAAGGTGAAGGTTCGCGTCATAGTCAGCGAAGTATTTAAAAGAAATGTCGGCATCTCCAGCCAGTTTATGAGGAGCGATACCACTAGGTTTAATCTCGGGGCTCACTCTTCCCGAAAATTCATATTCGTTGTCGGGGTTCTCAAGCGCCTCAGAGAAGTCCAGATATTGCATAAAGGCTCCTTTACTAGCGTATGTATTATATACTCTGCTATTTTTAATGTCAACAATTTGTTGGATTTTTATTTTGTATTTTTATTTTTTGCAACCAATCTCTTTGTGTCGCGCATGATAACAAGTTCCTCGTTGGTTGGAATAACAAAGACTTTTACTGGGCTCGACTTCTTTGAAATCAGTTGTTCCTCTCCGCGCTTAAAGTTCTTTCCGTTGCGATTTTTGTCAAGCTGAACGCCAAGATACTCCAGTCCCGTCAAAACCGCCTCTCTATATTCGTTGTCATTCTCGCCAATTCCGGCAGTAAAGGCAATCGCGTCAACTCCACCAAGAGCCGCGGCGTATGCGCCAATATACTTTTTAAGCCTATATGTTGCCATGTTAAGAGCAAGTCTGCAATCGTTTGCCTTTTCACTCTCTTCGTTTGAATAAGCGATTTCGTCAACGTCGCGAATGTCCTCACTTACGCCCGAAACTCCCAAAAGTCCGCACTTTTTGTTGAGGTATGTTATTGTTTCGTCAATGGTCATCTTCTTCTCTTTCATTAAGCGCTGAACAACAGTTGGGTCAATGTCGCCACTTCTTGAACCCATAACAAGACCCTCAAGAGGTGTGTAGCCCATTGAAGTGTCGATGCACTTGCCATTCTTGACTGCCGAAACGCTCGCACCATTGCCAATATGACATATGATGAACTTACCCTTCTTGCCCATAAGGTCTGCAAGCCTTGACGCAACGTATCTGTGCGAAGTCCCATGAAAACCATACTTTCTTATGCCCCACTTTGTGTAGGCAACTTTCTCGATTGCGTATCTGTAGGCATAGTCGGGGATTGTTGAGTGGAAGGCAGTGTCAAAAACAACCACTTGTGGAACCTTTGGCAAGTTCTTTGAAATGGCGTTTATTCCAAGAACGTGTGCTGGTTGATGAAGGGGCGCAAGTTCAGTGAGGTCGGCAATTTTCTTGACTACACTCTTGTCAACCAAAGTGCTTTCTGTAAAAAATTCGCCGCCATGCACAATTCTGTGTCCAACGGCACTGATTTCGTCAAGAGACTTAACAACTCCGTCTTTGACAAGGCTTTCAAGAACAACCTCCATTGCCTCATTGTGGGTTGGCATCTTGACATTTGTCACATTAGACTTTCCATTAAGTTTTTGAACATGGCGACCATCAACGCCAATTCTTTCGGCAAGCCCCTTCACGAGGACCTTTTCAGTTTTTGCGTCAAAAAGTTGATACTTTATTGACGAACTTCCCGCATTGATAACTAAAATTTTCATATATTATTCTCCTTTAATTGATGTTTTTGCTTGAAGTGCGGTCACTGCCATAACAAGCACAATTTCGTCGGCAGCAACACCGCGAGACAGGTCGTTGACTGGCTTTCTCAGTCCCATAAGTATTGGACCGAGCGCCTTCAACCCCGTCAGCCTTTGAACAAGTTTGTATGAAATGTTCGCAGAGTTAAGGTCAGGAAAAACCAAGACATTTGCCCTTCCCTCAAGAGTGTCGAACGCGTTTTTGCGCTTTGCAACTTCGGGAACAATGGCGGCATCGGCTTGAAGTTCACCATCCATGATGAGCATACTGTCCATGCGCCTTGCAAGTTTATATGCCCTTTTGATTTTTTGAATTTGCTCGTTTTCAATATTGACGTCGGCCTTTGTTGAGTAACTTAAAAAGGCAACTCTTGGCCTAAGGTCGCAAATGTTTTCGGCAAATTTGGCAGAAAGAACCCCAATTTCTGCAAGTTCGCTGTCGGTTGGGTCCTCGTTAACGCCACAGTCAGCAAAGACCATCATGTTCTTTTCACCACACTCGCAGTTCTCAGGAACTTCCATAATCATGCAACTTGAAACCTTTGAGATGTTTGGCGCAGTCTTAATTATTTGAAGTGCAGGGCGCATAACCTCGGCAGAGTGATAAATACTTCCCGCAACAACGCCGTCGGCATCGTCACTATAGACCATCATTGTTGCAAAGTACATTGGGTCTTTCAGCGTCTCCATGGCCTTTTCTTCGGTCATGCCCTTGTGCTTTCTAAGGTCATAGAGACTTTTTGCATACATCTCTCGCTTTTTACTATTAGACAAAATGTCAATAATTTCTATGTTCCTTAGCGCCTTCTTTGAGAACTTTTCTCTTAAAATGTTCTCGCTTCCAATCAAAACGACTTTGCATATGTCAAGGAGCGCAGCCTTTTCGGCGGCCTCAAGAATCCTTGGGTCCTCGGTTTCGGGAAGAACTATTCTTTTGCCCGAGCCTTGCGCCTTTGATACTATGTTCTCAAAAACATTTTTTTTCTCGGCTTTTTTCTTAAACATTTCCCCTCCTGTTGCATTAGAGCACTTTTGTATATATAATAACATTATAAAACATCTATCAAAAAAAATAAAACGTTTAAGAGGACTTTTTTATGAAACTTTGCGGAATAATTGCCGAGTTCAACCCGCTCACCAACGGTCACGAATATCTTATAAGAAAGGTCAAAGAAAAGACCAATCTTCCCATTGCCGTAATTCTTAGTGGAGACATTGTTCAGCGTGGCGAACTTCCCATTTTGAGTAAGTTTGAGCGCGCGACTTTGGCAATAAAGGCTGGGGCAAGCATGGTCATTGAACTCCCCGCAATATACTGCCTTTCCTCAGCGCAGAACTTTGCAAGTGGCGCGATAAAATACCTTTCCGCTCTTGGCGTGACTCACCTTGCCTTTGGAGTTGAGACCGACCCGCAAACAATCATGGACTTCGCAAAAATGCGAAATGATGAGCCACAAGAAATAAGTGGTGCCATAAGAAGAGAGATAAAAAACGGCTCAAGTTACTCAACCGCCATCTACAAGGCATACACAAGTGAGACCTCGCAAAAATTCGAAGAGGTCTTCAAAAGCGCAAACAACATCTTGGCGGCGGAGTATCTTCGCGCCATATATCGCCATAAGTTAAAAATTGAGCCCGTTTTTGTTAGGCGCACAGACAATGGCTACTCTTCGCCTAAAACAAAAACAATTAAAGAAAAAGGCAAAAAAACCACCTTTGCAAGCGCATCGCTTGTAAGAAAACTCCTCTCTGAGGGCAAGGATGTCAGCAGTCTTGTCCCTGCGTACTGCCTTGAAAAACTCAAAGCCCCATCTCCTCGCCAAGACGACAGACTCTCGGCGATACTCATTGAAAAAATAAGAAGCGTTAAGCAAAGCGACCTCACCGCCTACTATGACATTGACTCTCCCCTTGCAAGCGCCATCTTTAAAGCATCAAACAAGTTCGCAACTATCGACGATGTTGTAAAGGCATCGGCAAGCAAGTGCCACCGAGAAAGTCGCATAAAAAAAGACCTTTTTGTACCCCACCTCAACCTCAGCAAAGAAAAGTTCAAATTTCTTAATTCAAGGCTATGCGCCCTAAATGTCCTTGCCATAGACAAGGATTTTAGGTTTGAGATAAAAACAATAAAAGCCCAGTGCAAATATCCTCTTGTTGTCTCACAAAAAGACATTAGTGCGCTGAGCGAAAAGAACAACGGAATTGTCAAGTTGAACCAGCAAGTCAGCGACCTCTTTGCCCTTGCCACTTTAAGGGCAAAGACCACCGACAAGACAATATTTGTTTAAGTTATGAGACTATTTTGCCCCCTTTTTCATCGTCATGAGTCTCATTTGTTAAGTTGTTATACTCTTCAAGTTTTTGCAAAAGCACACCCTCTTCAACAATGTTTCCGAGTTTTTGCTTTTCTTTTCTTTTTGTAAGTCCAAGCCAGAAGTACATTGTGTAGGCGTCGATAATGAGGTACATTGTGTACAAAACAAGCATTGCGACCGCGCCCATGCTCAGCCCGTTCTCTACGATTGCAAATATCCAAAGTTCAAGTGCAACAATGAGTGCTACTGGCCTAACAAAGTAGTATTCGCGATACATAAATGTTTGAAGGCACGCACAAGTTCCAAGAAGGCACGCCGAAACGGCGTCAAAGAGGTTGAGAGTTTGCGTTTCAAAGTTGAGAGATATTGCAAAGGTGCAAGCGCAAACCAAGATGAAGCCAATAACATAGTAATACACTTGCGAAGGACTCAGTCCGCGATTGCGCTTGATGGACATATCCTTTCTTCCCGCATATCTTATCCAAATATAGAATTGCAGTGGAATATAGAAAAACATATAAAGTATGGCGTTGATATAGAGCCCTTCAATGACCGCAAACATGGAATATATTGCCCCAACGCCCAGCGAGAGCAGAAACGCCCAAAGCGAATTGATGTCAACAAAGAAGTTCCAAAGCGCGCCCATAATAATTAGCATGACGCCCGCAAAGTTAATAAGACCACTAAAGTATAGCGAAAACGCAACAGCAAGGCACACGCAAGAGACAATTAGTCTGAAGAAAAACAACTTTTTTCTGTCACTTTCAAGTTGCCTATCCATGTCAAGGCTTTCGTCCATCATTTTACCCCCCACAAATGCATAAACTTCGTATATGAATAATAATACAACACTGACATTAAAAAGTAAAACAAAAAAACTAGACTTTTCATTTGTTTCTTTAATGTTGTCCTTTTTTATTGTTGTTATAATGCTCCTCATACTCTTTAGCCCAACAAGGTACGCCCAAAGCGTTATAAATGGCACAAAACTCTTTTTCACCGCGGTTTTTCCGGGACTTTTGCCGTTTATGTTCTTAACAAGACTTTTAACCGAACTAAATGTCATGCAAAAACTTGCCTCGCACCTTAACAGATTCTCAAAAAAACTCTTTGGCATAAGCGGAAATGGACTCTATGCCTTTTTGATGAGCACAATTTCGGGCTACCCAATCGGTAGCAAGATAACCGCCGACCTCTACAAAAAGGGGCTCATTGGTGACGCCGAACTGACAAAGTGCGCCATAATAAGTTCAACGTCGGGTCCCATATTTGTTATCGGCGCGGTGGGTGGCGCAATGCTAAAAAGTCCACTCTGCGGAGTTATCATATACCTCTCAAACATCGTTGCCGTCGTTATTAGCATGGTCTTAATCAACCTCTTCTCAAAGCGGAAAAATCTTGACATTCCACGTGCGCCAGAGGTTAAAGAAAGAACAAAGACCCCACTATATAAATTAGTGAGCGACATCGTGGTTTCACTTCTTATTGTTGGATTTTATATTGCCCTATTCTCTCTCTTAATAGACTTGTTAAACGACTTGCACATTTTGAGTGCATTGAGTACTATGTCTGACAATATACTGGGTGTTTTTGGCGTCAAAGCGGGCTATTCATCGGGTATTATGTCTGGCATAGTAGAGATGACTAATGGCGCAAAGGCGCTTTCATTTGAAATTAGCCCTTTGTCCGTCTCACTTATTTCTTTCGTTATTGGTTTTAGTGGGCTTTCAATAATCATGCAATCGCTCTCTTTCCTTTCAGAGACAAAAATAAAAACAAGGCATTTTATTGGCGCAAAGTTGCTTCATGGCACTTTAACATTTCTAATTTGCCTTGCTTTGACAAGTTTAATTTTATAAAAAATCTACTTTTTTGTTTGTGGAGGTCTGTTAAAGAGCCCGCCATTGAGTTGTTCGCGATTGTTCCTTACAACTTGCAAGTTTTGAACAAGGTAGTCCTCAACCGCCTTTAACATTCGGTCAATGTTGTCTTTGGTAACGCCATAAAGTTGTGCGCATCGCTTGTTTGCGCTGTTTATTATCTCGCCCGCCTCGTGCTCGCTGGACTTAACAATCTGGCTTTCACTCACCATTTGCTGAGCCCTTAGTTCTGCCTCTTTAATGGTCTTGTCGGCTGTTTGTCTTGCACCAGCAATAATATTTTCCTTCTGCGAAAGAATATACCTTGCCTCTTGAATTGCGGGAGGTAGCGAATTTTTGAGTTCTTCAATGAGTTCCGCGCATCTATCAAGGTCAATATGAGATTTTTTGCCAAAGAGGAAGTTTTTACCCTTCCCGAGTTCTTCCTCCAATTCTTCAATTAGTTGCAAGATATCCATTTTATTCCCCGATATACTTAAAGATGACCACTTTGGCCGTTCCATAAGCTCTTGTTTTCTCTATTATATACTCATTATCGTCATTTTGCAAACATTTTTTGCTCTCTTGTTCATATACTATGATTGCATTTTTATTAAGAAGGTGGAATTTTCTTAGTAACTTCATGGATTTCTCGGCAAAATCGCTGGCGTATGGAGGGTCCAAGAGCACCAAATCAAACTTTTTCCCCATACTTTCAAAGCGTTTGAGCGCCTCGATGTAGTCCATATTATAGATATCGTGGGTTTCGGTGACGCGCGCAAGGTTCTTTTCAATGATTTTCACTGCCTCTTTGTTGCTCTCAACAAAGGTGACTTCGCTCGCGCCTCGGCTTATTGCTTCAAGTCCAAGCGCACCAGAGCCCGCAAAAAGGTCAAGCACTTTTGATCCTTCAATGAATGGGTCAATCATCGCAAACATCGACTCTTTCACGCGCGCAAGCGTTGGCCTTGTTGACTTTGAGTCAATACTTGTAAGTTTTCTTCCCCCATACTTTCCCGCTATAACTTGCATTGTTTCTCCATGTGTATATCCGCTTTACCCTAAGCGAGATATTTGTATAAATCTCATAAGGTATTGTACCACATAACTGCGCCACTGAGCAAACAGAAATATACTTTTCTCCACTTTTACCAAAAATAACAACCTCGTCGCCAAGTTCTGCGCCCTCTATGTCAGTTATATCCGCCATGAAACTGTCCATACAAACATTGCCAACAATCTTTGCCTCTTCCCCTCGAATGAGGACTTTCCCTCGATTTGATAAAAGTCTGTTGACCCCATCGGCGTAACCCGCGGCGCAAACGGCAATCTTCATATCACTTTTTGCAACAAAAGTCCCATTGTAACTTATTGTTTCGCCCTCTTTAACGCTCTTTATCTCATTTATGTACGTGACGAATTTGTGCTTTGACGCTTGGCTAAAGTAAAGGTCAAATCCAAGGCGCACCATGTCGAATTGACTTTCTTTGTCCTTTATGCCATGCGATGAGGCAAGATGAAATATTGGCGAAAATCCATGTTGCAAAATTATGTTCTTCATTTCAATAAATTTCTCGCGTTGCTTTTTTGTTATTGTCTCATCGTCCGCATTATAAAGGTGTGAAAACGCGCCCACGACTTTTATGTGCTTTTTTTCTTTGAGTTTTTCAAGGGTGCTGGCAAGTTCTTCGCAAGACTTTATGCCGTATCTGTTCATTCCAGTGTCAAGTTTAAGGTGCACCTTCGCAAAAGTGTTGTTTGAAGAGGCGACTTTTTCCAAAAAATCAATGTCTGTCTGACTGCTAAGAGTTATCTCGGCACCCGATTTTATGGCTATTGACATCTCTCGATTTGTGAGGGGCGACAAAATAAGGCAAGGCTTGTTTGTCACCTCTCTCACCTTCAAAAACTCGCTCAGCCTTGCAACGGCAAAGTAGTCCGCAAGTCTGTTAAAGAGCGTGCAGACCTTGTCTTGCCCAAAGCCGTAGGCATTCGCCTTAACAACAAGGCATATCTTAGTCTTTGGCAAAAGCCGAGCCTTTGCTTTTGTGAATGAGGCAAGCAACTCCTTTGTGTTAATAATGAACTTACACATATTGCATGATATGTCAGCCCAAATTTTTTTGTTATAGAAAAGCAGTCACAACGGACTGCCAAAATAATTGCTATTTTTAAGCAAAAAGCCTAACCATTAAACCCGCCATCGACCGAAATGACTTGCCCAGTTATATACGAAGCGTCGTCGCTCGCCAAAAACGAAACCACTTTTGCAACGTCGCTAGTCGTCCCCAGCCTTCCAAGAGAGGTCTGCAACGAGAGGTCAAGTAACGTTTGCTCCCCAAGGTTTTTCGTCATGTTTGTCAAGATAACGCCGGGCGCAACCACGTTCACATTGATGTTTGAAAGCCCATATTCTTTTGCAATGGCCTTTGAAAAGCCAATAATACCCGCTTTGCTAGCTGAGTAAACCGACTCACCACTTCCACCACTAATGCCCCACATGGAACTGATGTTCACTATGTTGCCACTGCCCGCCTCTAGCATAAGGCGAACAAACGACTCACACATATTGATTGTTCCAAGAAGGTTGACATCAAGAATCGCGCGCTTTTCTTTTTCGGTCATGTCGACAAGAAGTTTGTAGCAAGCAACGCCCGCACAATTAACAAGAACATCAACGCGTCCAAAAACCTTTTTCACATCTTCTTTGAGCGCTTCGACGGATTTTTCGTCAGCGACGTCAACTCTGTGAAGATAAGGCGTTCCCCCGAGTTTTTCAACTTCTGCCTTAACGCCTATCGCCTCTTGCTCGCCACTAAGGTAGCATATAACAACATTGTACTTCTTCTTTGCAAATTCAAGGCAAATTTCTTTGCCAATTCCCCTTGAACCGCCAGTAACAACAACCGTTTTTGCCATAAAAATTCCTCCACTAAAGAAATTTTAACACATCAACATCACAGCGGTCAAACAAGTTTGCCCCCATAAAAGAACTAAAAATTCATAAAATTTTCAAAAAAATGAAAAATAAACTCAAATGACTTGATTTTTTCTTTTATTAGTGTATAATAATTTTGTTTGTAACATTTTGTGGCACGCATCGGGTCATTAGCTCAGCTGGCAGAGCACCTGACTCTTAATCAGGGTGTCCGGGGTTCGAACCCCCGATGACCCACCATAAAAATGGAGACCTTTGTGGTCTCCTTTTTTATTGGGTCTGATGGGGTTCGTTAGTTTTCGGGGCCCCCACAAAAGGAGTTTTATCGAGTTTTGTGGGGAAAGGAGCAATCGAGTGATTGCAGCGGCAAGTCTAAAAACCTTTAGACTTGTTGCAATTGAACTCGAATTGCGACGAGATGACCCACCAAAAGCGACCGAAAGGTCGCTTTTTTTGTGAAGACATAAGAAAACCGACCTTGCGGTCGGCTTGATTTTACTTCTTTGAAGAGTTTACTTGCTCGCGCAATAGTTCGCGAATTTCTTTCAAAACGTCTGCCTCGGTTTCTTCTTTTGGCTTGTTGGCCTCTTCAGCGGCTTTCCTTTCCTCTTCTTCTTTTTGAAGTTGCTCCAAAGCAGCCTTCACAGCGGCCTTGTCTTTAAGGTTAACCCCTCTTTCAACCAAGATTGCTTTTTGCTCTTTTGTTGGCTTGCCTTTCTTTGCATTCTCTTTTGCAGTTTCGGCAAGTTGTTTGCTCTTCATAACTAGTCTCAGAACAAGGAAAATGCAGAATGCAACAATCAAGAAGTCGATAATTGATTGAATGAAGTTACCATAGTTCCAAGTAAGTGAAGGCACCTTTTGACCGAGTTCGTTTGTTGTGTATCTCAAAACAACAGACAAATCTGCAAGGCTCTTTGCACCAAACATCCATGTTATAAGTGGCATGATAATATCGTTGACAAGGCTGGTTACAATCTTTCCGAAAGCATTACCAATGATAACGCCAACGGCCATATCAAGGATATTTCCGCGACTTATAAAGTCTTTGAAGTCTCTAAAAAATTTTCTCATTTGTTTCTCCTTTATAAGTTATTAAGGCAATTATAACAAATAAAACTTGCCTATGCAATCAAAAACAAAAAATTTCCGCAATTTGTACCATTCAAAAGCAAAAAAGATGAGCAAAACCTCCATTGCCCATCTTTATCATAAACTGCAAGTCCACTTTCTTTGCCCGAAAAACTCAAATGCACTTTTTCTTTAATGCTTGATACTCTTGGTCATTGATTAGCCCCGCCTTTCTCAGTTCTTCAAGTTGCATCAGCCTTTCCGCAAGCAAAACAAAGTCCACTTGCTTGTCGTCGTCTTTCTTTTCAAGATACTTTTCATAGAGGTGTTTTCTGTCAAAGATTTCATTTTTTTCCTCTTCACTGAGCCCGCTAAAATCCCGCATATATCGGGAGTTGCGCATTTCATTTTCGTGCCCCTTGTCTATTTCTGCCCTTGATGTGTAGCGCTCATTTTCTTCTTGGCGACTATATTGTCTTTCGTCGTCAACTTTATAGGCGCTTGAAAAGTTCTTTATCTCTCGTGCACTCAAATTGTTGTTGGCTATGGGCGACTCGCTCTCTTGCTGTTTTGCCTTTTGCTTTTTCTTGTGCTCCTTCATCTCTTTCAAAACAAGGTAGAACGCGCCCGCGCACAAAAGTAGAGTCAAAAGTGCCAATCCCGCTATTGACCACGTGTAACTTGAAGGAATAAAACTTACAAGTGCAACAATAATTCCAATAATGCTTATAATTGCTATTATAACATAATAAATCATTGCAGAGACAAGTGCGGGCTTGTATGCCGAAAACTTTTCTTCGTTTCGCGATGAAATGAATATTTCTTTTAGCGATATAACACCCCCAATGCATCCAAAAAATATGAAAAATCCCGCACAAACCAAAAGCCCTCCCACCGCGGGAGTCATTGTTCCAATAGTTATATAGTTAAGGCTGAGAGTGACATACCCAAGATACGCACCAAAGCCAAGTGAAATGATGGCAATAAGCATGGTCAGTATCGCCGAAAGGATAATCTTGCCCCTTTTCACCTTTTCTTTTTTAATGTTTTTCACACAAACATCACTTCCTTTCAATTCTTAATAGTAGTTTCCTTTTAAGAAGTGATTTTTATGCAAGTTTTGAAAAAGGTTTTTAGAATTTATATTTTGAAGAAAAAAAATAAGTATTATGCCAGACATAGGTCTTATGCGTGACATAATACACAATATATTGTAGGCTTGCTTATCACTTACACCCCAAATGCGCTATTTGTGGTATGGAAGATTACCAATTATGGTCTCTGCCCTATAAATTTGTTCAAGCAAAACAACGCGGAAGAGTTGATGAGGAAAAGTGATTTTTCCAAAAGACAAGACCTTGTCCGCGCGTTTTTTGAGCGTTTCATCCACCCCATTTGAACCACCGATAACAAAACTTATCTCCCCTTTTGAGTCCAGCGAGAGGCTACTAATCAACTGCGCCAAGCCCTCACTTGAAATGCTTTCACCCTCTCTGTCCAGCAAGACAATGCTACCTTTTGCCTTTTTTAGCAAGTTTTGGGACTCAATTTCAATCTTTTTTTGCAGTGAAGAGGCGTTTGACTGCTCGTCAACCTCTATTATTTTGAGGTTGCAAAATCTTTGAAGTCTCTTTGAATACTCGTTTATGGCGTCGGTGAAGAATTTTTCTTTTATTGAGCCGACCGCAACAATATTTATCTTTATCATGGCGATATTATACAACATATTTTGATTTTTTCAAATAAAATAAAAGAAAAAGCCACCGCACAAATAGTTTCATGCCAACTTTTTCATAAAGACTATTTGATGATGGCTTTTAAGAACTTATTTTCCAAATTCGGCCTGACTTTCAAGCATGGCGATGTATTCGGGATTGACTTTCACACTCGCGTTAAGTTCGTCAACCTCTCCGACTCCAACAATGCGCGCACCTTCTATGCTTGGGGTCTTGTCTTGCGTTGTAAGTTTTTGGATTTGTCTTGGAGTTGTGTTCCAAGGCTCTATTGCAAGAAAGTACTCATGGCCATGAGCCTCTTCATAATCTTTGTCACGTGACCAAATTATGATGTTTGGGCTGTCGGTGTGCATGGTCAGGTATGTTGTTTGCTTGTTCGTTACGGGGTCAACATATACAATTTCAACGTCTGCACTCTTGATACCGCCAAAGCCTTTCGACTTGTTCGCCTTTATAAATGGCTCGTAAACGTCATACAAAACGCCCTCTTCAGCCTCGCAACTCTCGTCTTTTTCAAGGTTTCTGAAAACCACCTTATAGCACCTAGGGTCGGCGTGGAGTTTGAATGCGGGATGCCAGCCTTGTCCAGCAAGAATTGGCTTGTTATCAAGGTTGTTGACCGCTGACTTATAGTTGATTTGTCCGTTTTCGTCGATGTCTATAACAACATAGAACCTAAAATCGTATGGATAATGCTTGACTGTCTCCTCGTCGGCGTCTATCGACAAAACGCACGACTTCCCGTCAAAGCCTTGCACAACGAACTCGGTGTTTTGTGCAAATCCGTGCTGGCCAATCTTGTAGACTCCGCCATTGTGGTAGTATGTGGTATCTTTGCCGTCTCTTGGCAAAACGCCATATTTTTCGTTCTCTTTGCCGACTGGACCGGGATTTGGGAAAAGCACGGGAGCCGTTTTTGCCCATTGAGTGTCCACTTCAAAAAGCGGGTCAGTCGCGCCCGAAAAAGAAATTTGCTGTCCGTCAACGTCAATCGCGACAATTTGCGCACCAATGCGGTCCACCAAAACTTGGGTTTTTCCGTTCTTTAAAAGTATGAATCTTCCTTTATTCTTATCCATTTTTTTCCTCCGAAAATATTATACCAAATTTGCGCACAAAAATCAATACTTTTCCTCTTGTATTCACACTAGTTCAGTTCAAGCAAAACGGGCAAATGGTCGCTCGCATTCGCCTCAAGAATGTCAGCCGACAAAAGCCGTTTTTCAAGGCTGGCGCTTGCAAGAATGTAGTCAATTCTATACTTCCAACTATTATACGACTTGTCATAGACTGACCGATAACTTCGCCACGAGTATTTTACAAGATTCTTGTTAAGATGTCTGAAGGTGTCAATGAAACCTTGCTTTAAAATCTTTGAAAACGCCTCTCTTTCAATGGGCAAAAACACAGACTTGTTCGAGCACTCTTTGGGGTTTGTGAGGTCTATCTCGCTGTGGGCAATGTTATAGTCGCCCGCGCAAAGAACGTCATAGTCCTTTGCGAGAAATGTAATGTACTTGGTCAGCGCGTCAAGGTACTTCATTTTAAAGTCCAAACGGCTGTTCCCATTTGGAATATAGGCGCAGACAATGGCGAGTTCGCCAAGAACAATGGTGGTTGTTCGCCCCTCGTCGTCCTTCCAAAATTCGCCCATGTCATAAAAGACTTTGTCGGGCGCGCTCTTTGACAGAATCATTGTCCCCGCATAGCCCGAAACATTCCCGCAGTTGAAAATTGCGGTGTAGTTTTTCATCTTGCTTTCGACCGCAGAAGATAAAAAGTCAAGTTGCTCATGCTCCTTAAAGAGCACTTCGCGTGCGAGTTGCTCGCCACATCTAACCTCTTGAAAGCAGTAAACATCGGCGTTTGTACTCTCGATGAACTCAATCAGTCCCGCCTTTACGCTCGCCCTTATTCCGTTGATGTTGTATGATATAATTTCCATGACTTTAATATATCACATATGTTATATTTTGTCACAAAAAATATCAAAATTGTTTTTAATATTCAATGCGATGTTGTATAATGAAAATCAAGGAGAAAACTATGAACGATTATTATTCATCAAAAGAATACTTTGAAAATCTTGACAAGTACTTTCGTGCAGCCAACTACCTTTCGGCTGCACAAATTTATCTTAAAGACAATCCTCTTCTTCGCGACCACAAACTCTGCCTTGATGATATCAAGAAAAAACTCGTTGGTCACTGGGGCACTGTTCCAGGGCAAAACTTTGTTTATGCCCATTGCAACCGCGTCATCAACAAGTATGACAAGGACATGATTTTGCTCTCGGGTCCCGGTCATGGAGGCAACTTCCTTGTTGCAAACAGTTACCTTGAGGGCGTTTACAGCGAGGTGTACAAAGACATAACCCAAGACCACGACGGAATGAAAAAACTATTCAAGCAGTTTTCATTCCCCGGAGGAATTGGCTCGCACTGTGTTCCCGAGACTCCCGGTTCAATAAACGAGGGGGGCGAACTCGGCTACGTTCTTGCCCACGCCTATGGCGCGGTCTTTGACAATCCAAACCTCATTGCAGTTGCCATTGTTGGTGACGGCGAGTCCGAGACGGGACCTCTTGCCACTTC
>CANQEP010000006.1 GCA_947595235.1 uncultured Clostridia bacterium | reverse complement strand
GGGGCGGTGCAAAGATGAGTTCATCAAAGGGCAACGTCTTGACGCTCACTGACCTTTTGAATGTCTATGACGAGCACCAAGTTCTGTGGTTCTATGCGAAGTATAGGCCAATGCAACGCTTTGACCTTGCCTTCGACAACGACGTCATCCGCTATTATAGTGAGTTTGACAGATTTGTTAAGGCACTTTATGAGAACAAGATTGACCAAAACAATCGCGAGATTTTGGAGTTTGTGAACATCGACGAAAGTTACCTTAACTACCCATCATTCAGTTACCTTGCAACATTCTTGCCAATAGTTTCGTTCAACGAGAATATGCTTGCCTCTCTTATGCAAAAAGAGAACATCGACACGACCACTTCTTATTATAAGGAAAGGCTAGAAAAGGCGAAGTTCTGGGTTGAGAACTACGGCAAAGAGTATCAAGTCAACTTGCTAAAAGAGAAGAACGAAGAATTTTATGCCTCTTTGACCGACGAAGAAAAGACATGGGTTGAAAAGACCATTTCGCTCATTGACAAGAAGTGGGCAACAAGCGATGACCTCATGACCGAACTCTATGCGGTTGTTAAGTATCTTAACCTTGAACCACAAGAACTAAAGAAGGTTCAAAAGAGATATTTTGAGATACTTTATAACTTGCTACTTGGCGAAAAGCAAGGTCCAAAACTTGGAATATTCTTAATGGCGGTTGAAAGCGACAAACTCAAAGCACTTTTGAAATTTTAGAGAAAAAACAAAAAAAATTAGGGTTTTTACCCTAATTTTTCATTGTTTTTAACTCGATTTTGCGTTTTTTAGTCATAACTACAATTTTTCATGTGCGTTCAATTTGTCTTATTGTGTCAACGATGCTGACACTTTTTCATCTTTTAGTCGTTAACAACATAGTTACTGCTGGTGCTTGAGAACCTTGAGGTGTTGACCTTTCGCCCAATCTTTTCAACTGCATCTTCTTTCAATATCTTGAGAATGTCGCTCGACTCAAACGAGAAGGTTGTGCCGTTGCCCGCATAGATGATGTGGTCAATGACCTCAATGTCGTTGATGATGCACGAAACAAGAATTTTGCTTGTGAAAGCAACATCTTCGTCGGACGCCTTGTTGATGCCTTGCGGGTGATTGTGCATAAGAATTATTCTTTCGCAGTTGTTGTCGATGGCTATTTTTGTTATCTTTCTTATCTCAACCGAAACCGCCTTGACTGAACCACTGTTTATGAGTTTTGTTGCAATGACTTTGTTGGTCTGGCTGAGGCAAACAACATAGAACTCTTCAACGGTTTTGCCCTTGAAAAGATTTGCGGCGTAGGTGCGCGCGGCGTGGGTGTTTGAAATTTCAAGCGAGTTTTTGTCTCTGCCATAGATTGAAAACGCCTCGTGAATGCAACTAAGCATCATTGCAGAGTGTTGACCCATGCCGCTGACTTTTGCAAGTGCCTCGATGGGCGCCTCCAAAACGCGGTCGAACGAACCGAACTCATCAAGAAGATTGTGGGCGATGGGGTTGGTGTCTTTGCGGGGAATTGCAAAGAACAAAAGAAACTCCAATTTTTCAACATCAGAGAAGGCGTCAAGACCGTGCTTTAGGTATGTTTCGCGCATTCGGGCGCGATGATTTTTGTGAGGATTGTTCTTTTCCATAGTTATATAGGTTATATAAAAGTTTATTATCTAATTAAATTATAACTAATTTTGTGCAAAGTGCAAGTCAAAAAAGGACACAAGTGTCCTTTTTACGACAAAAACCTTCATTTTTCTAGTGAGTAAATTGCCTCATGAGTGCCTTAACTTCGCTCTTAACACTTGGAATGGCATCCTCTTTTTGAGTTACCACTCTGTGGATGAGTTCGGCAATTTTCTTCATTTCATTTTCTTTCATGCCAAGGGTAGTAACGGCGGCAGTACCCAGCCTTAGGCCACTTGTCACGCTTGGGGGCAGAGTCTCGTTTGGAATGGAGTTCTTGTTGGTCGTGATGTTTGCCCTAAATAGTAGGTCGCTTGCCTCTTTCCCCGTCATGCCAAATGGGGTGAGGTCAACCAAGATGAGGTGGTTGTCTGTTCCCCCAGAAACCAGCCTAAACCCTCGTTTTTTAAGTTCGTTTCCAAGAGTTTTGCAGTTTTTCAAAACTTGCTTCATATACTCTTTGAACTCGGGCTGGCTGTCCTCTTTTAGCATGACCGCCTTGCCCGCGATGATGTGCTCAAGAGGTCCACCTTGACTTCCCGGGAAAACGGCGCTGTCTATCTTTTTTGCAAGTTCCTTTTTGCAAAGAATTATTCCCCCACGAGGACCTCGAAGAGTCTTGTGCGTAGTGGTGGTGACAACATCGGCGTACTTAACTGGGCTTGGATGAAGTCCAGTTGCAACAAGGCCAGCGATGTGAGCCATGTCAACCATGAGGTATGCGCCAACGCTGTCGGCAATTTGTCTGAACCTTGCAAAGTCAATAACGCGAGGATATGCGCTTGCGCCCGCGATGATTAGTTTGGGCCTATGCTCCTTTGCAAGGCGTTCAACTTCGTCATAGTCAATTAGTTCGGTGTCCTTGTTAACTCCGTAACTTATTGCGTTAAAGAACTTGCCCGAAACATTGACCTTTGTTCCGTGGGTGAGGTGACCGCCCGCCGGAAGACTCATGCCAAGAACGGTGTCGCCTGGCTTTAATAGTGCCAAGAAAACGGCGAAGTTTGCCGACGCGCCCGAGTGCGGTTGAACGTTGGCGTGCTCTGCGCCGAACAACTTTTTTGCGCGCTCTATTGCAAGGCTTTCGATGGTGTCAACATTGGTGCAACCGCAGTAGTACCTTGCCGACGGGTAGCCCTCGGCGTACTTGTTCGTTAGAACACTGCCAACCGCCTCGCGAACTGCCTTGCTGGTTATGTTCTCGCTTGCGATAAGTTCAATTTGCTCCTTTTGCCTTTTTTCTTCATTTTTTATTGCCTTATAGACCTCTGGGTCGGTCTCTTTGAGTGATTTTTGCATGGTTTTTCCTCCTTTTCAAGATTTAGTGTAGCATAACAAAACAAAAATAAAAAATATAATTCAAAGATTTGCAAAATTTATTCATGTGTGCCATATTATTCATATGACAAAGATTATAGACGGCAAGGCAGTTGCCAAACAAGTTAAAGAAAAAGTAAGAGCCGAGGTGGAGCAAAGGTTCACGGCAAAGGGGAAAACCGCGCCAATTCTAGCGTGCGTCTTGGTTGGAGACGACAAGGCGAGCCAGATTTATGTTGCCTCAAAAGAGAAGGCGTGCGCAGAGTGTGGACTTGGCTCAAAGATTATTAGGCTTTCAAGCGAGACCACGAAAGAGGAGTTAAAGCGCGTTATTGACTCGCTCAACAGAGACAAGGCGGTTGGAGGCATTTTGCTTCAACTTCCACTGCCAAAGCACCTTGACCCGACCGAGGCGACCAACTGGATAAGCCCAAAGAAGGACGTTGACTGCCTCACGAACGAGAACCTTGGGGCGCTTTTGTCGAACAAGAAAGTTATTGCGCCTTGCACCGCGACGGGAATTATGGAACTTTTAAAGAGCGAAAACATCTCGTGCGAGGGCAAAAGGGCGGTTGTTGTTGGAAGAAGTTTGCTGGTTGGCAAGAGCGTTGCCGTGCTCCTTGAAGAAGAGAACGCGACAGTGACGGTCTGCCACAGCCGAACAAGAGAACTTAAAGAGGTGACAAAACAGGCAGACATCTTGGTTGTTGCAATAGGCAAGCCATGTTTTGTTACAGCCGACTTTGTCAAAAGGGGCGCAGTTGTCATTGATGTTGGCATAAATCGAACCGAGAGTGGGCTTAAGGGCGATGTGGACTTTGACAAAGTTAAGAATAAGTGCTCATACATCACTCCCGTTCCTGGGGGCGTTGGACCAATGACAGTCGCGTGCCTCATGCAAAATGTCCTTTTGCTAAACAAGTGAAAATTTTTGTAAAGGGCTAAAAAATATTAGACCTTTTATGCGATGCTGGGATAAAATATATTCGGGTGAAAAATATGAAACAACTCATTTGCAAAGTGTTTGCACATTTTCTTTATAGGGGCATGAAAGTGCTCTATAAAAGAGACGAAAGAGTGAGGCGCGAGGTTGACGCCTTTAAAGAAGGGGGCGCTTTCGCCCTCAAATTTTCTATGGACAGAAACACTGCGGTTGTTATTGAAAAGACGGCGGGCGGACTCAAAAAGCGAAAGGTCATTAAGGAGGGAGACATCGTTATAGAGTTCAAGACTCTTGACCTTGCCTTAAAGACCATGACGGGGCAAAAGGGCTTGTCGCAAGCCTATGCCCAGCACGATTTTGTTTTGAAGGGTAGCATAAATGAGGTCATGGGTTTCACAAGGGCAGTGGAGGTCGTTATGGCGCACCTTCTTCCAAAGAGTATGCTAAAAAATATCTTAAGAGAAGTTCCCGCAAGGAAGATAAGCATGTTCAAAACTTATATTCTTGCAATTTTTGGAGCGTAGGAGTTTTTTATGGAAAACTATTTTGAATTTGACACAAAGGCAAAGATTTTGTCGGGGGACAAGGCACTTTCGAGAGTGGCGTTTGAACTAAAAATTAGGGGGAAAAACAAACCTCTTGTGCTCTCTGACCGCGGGCTGGATAAACTCGGGCTTGTTGGCACTGCCATAAAGAACATGGGGCTTAAAGAGTATGACACATTTTTTGATGTTCCAGTTGACAGTTCCACTGAAACGGTCAACACCGTGACCGAGAAGTATAAAAGTTCGGGCTGTGACTGCGTTATTGCGGTGGGCGGCGGTTCGGTTATCGATACGGCGAAAGGGGTTGTGCTCTCGCTTGTTAGCGGAGTGAGTGACCTTGGAAAAATTGAGGGCGCCGACGCCATTGTTAAAGTTAACGACGTGCTCTTTATTGCTGTTCCAACAACTGCAGGAACGGGCAGCGAAATGACCAGCGTTGCAGTTATAAAAGACAACATCAAGGGCGCGAAACTTGAATATATATCCTCATTTATCTTGCCCGACGTTGCTGTGCTTGACCCCGAGATGACAATCTCACTGCCTCCAAGAATAACGGCGTCAACGGCAATAGACGCTTTGACCCACGCCATTGAGGCGTACACGTGCCTTCAAAAAAATCCCATTTCTGACGGCTTTGCCATTGCGAGCATAAAACTTATTTTTGAGAGCCTTGAAAGGGTGGTAAATAATCCAAAAGACGTTGAGGGGCGAAAGGCACTTGCCAACGCAGCGACAATAGCGGGCGCGTCATTTTCTAATAGCATGGTGGGGGCGGTGCACTCGATTGGGCATTCGCTCGGGGCGGTTTGCTCGGTTGCTCATGGCGACGCAATGGCAATCTTGCTCCCTCATGTTATGAGACTTAACAAAGAGAAGGTGGGCGACCTCTATGGCGAGTTGCTTGTCTTTGCCAATCCCGAAAAATTCGTTAGCACCCCAAAGAGTGAGCGCGCAGAGGCGTTTATTTGCGAGGTGGAGGGGCTTCTTGAAAGGCTCAACAAAAGTTGCGGTCTTGCGACCACTCTTTCTGCAACGGGTAAGGTGAAAAAAGAAAACTTTGACGAGATTGTTACAAAGGCAATGAACGACGGCTCTGCGATTGTCAATCCCGTACCTCTTTCAAGAGAGAGAATTATTGATATTTTGGAGAAAGCATTATGAGTACTGAGGATGTTTTACAAAAGCAAAAAGCGTATTTTTTGACGGGCGAGACCCGAAATGTTAAGTTTAGAATCCAGCAACTTAAAAAACTCAAAATGGCTATAAAGTCGCACGAAAAAGAGATATACGACGCATTAAAAAGTGACCTTGGAAAAAGCGAAATTGAAAGTTATATGTGCGAGGTGGGGCTGACCATTAACGAAATTGACTACACCGTAAAGCACCTCAAAAAGTGGGCAAAGCCAGTTAGGGTAACGACCTCGCTTGCCAACTTTCCGTCAAAGTCTTTCATGATGCCTTGCCCAAAAGGTAACGTTCTTATAATGTCGCCATGGAACTATCCATTCATGCTCACCCTTGAGCCGCTGGTGGACTGCCTTGGCGCGGGCAACACTGCAATCGTTAAGCCGTCGGCATACAGCCCGAATGTCAGCGAGGTTATAAGAAAACTATTGAGCGAGACCTTTGACGAAAAGTACGTTGCCGTCGTGACTGGCGGAAGAGAGGCGAACCAAGATTTGTTGAGCCTCAAATTTAACCACATATTCTTCACGGGCAGCAAGGCGGTTGGACATGAGGTTTTGAGAAGGGCAGAGCCTAACATGACCACTGTCACGCTTGAACTCGGTGGCAAGAGTCCTTGCATTGTGGACAAGAGCGCACCAATTGAACTCTCTGCGCGAAGGATTGTTTTTGGAAAGTTTCTAAACTGCGGTCAAACTTGCATCGCGCCCGACTATGTGCTTGTGCATGAGGATGTAAAGAAGAAACTTGCAACCGCCATTGTGAAAGAGATAAAATTGCAATATGGAACGGAGCCCCTTGGCGACGAGGAGTATGGCAAACTCATTTCAAAAAAGCACTTTGACAAGGCGGTCAAACTTCTTGAGGGGCAAAAGATACTTTATGGCGGTAAGAAGAGTGAGCGAACTCTCAAAATTGAGCCAACAGTTGTCTATAATCCTAGCCTTGACAGTGACATTATGAAGACAGAAATTTTTGCGCCAATTCTTCCAATTGTTCCATACAAAGACGAAAACGAGGCAATAGACATAATAAGAAGAAACGACACTCCGCTCGCACTCTATGTCTTTTCAAAAGACAAGAAAGTCATTAGTTTCTTCACTGAAAACATACAATTTGGTGGGGGGTGCATAAATGACACAATCATGCACATAACTTCACCTCGCATGGCGTTTGGCGGCGTTGGTGAGAGTGGCATGGGAGCATACCACGGCAAGCGCGGGTTCGACACTTTCTCGCACTACAAGAGCATGATAAAGAAGTCGCTTGCAATCGACGTTCCACTAAGATATCGTCCAATCGGTAAGAAAAAAGCAGCAATAATAAAGAAGTTTATTTAGACAAAAAACGCAAAAATGGTCAAAATTTCATGAAATTTCAGTCAAAAATGACCAATTTTGCGTTTTTTTGTGATATTGTTATTTATTTTGTGTAAAAAAGAGGAGTAGTGTTAACCAAGTGGCAAACATTACTCCTCTTTTTCGTCTATTATGCTGTCTATGAGTTCAAGATTTTTTCTTGGATATTTTGCTGTCTCTTTTGAGGCGCGTTGAAGTTCGTCGCTCAATTTTTGCGCAAGGGTTGAGTATGTTGCCATGTGCTTTAATTCTTCTGCAAGGTCCATTTTTTGTTGGCTTTTATGGGCGCGGTTGTATCTTGCAAACTTTGTTCTTGCGGTCTCAACGGGGTCAAGGCTGGCGGCACTAGGTTTTATGCCAAGTCCTCTGTTCATTTTTGAAAAGCAATTTTCGGCAGTAGGAGAGAAGAAGGTTCTTGCTTGAACAATTGAGTCGTCAACCAAAGTCTTTGCATATTCGCTCGCCTCTGCGGGAGACTTGCCCGTCTTTATTGCCATGTTAAAGAGCCCTTCAAAGTATGCGTTAATGCCGATTGGCTCGGACTGATTGGCCTTTATAAAGGCGTTGTGTTCATCTCTTAGAGCCTTGACGCGCTTGACAGAATTGTCGACTTTGCCCGCCGAGTAAAGGTCACCCTTTGCTCGCGAGGAGTAATAAACGGGGATGCGCGTTGTTTTGTCTATGTCGGAGGCGGGATAAAGACAACAGCACATGGTCTTTGGGCTGTAGTAAGTCGCCGAGTCATAGCATGAGTCGTCGATATATGTCCCGTCAATGCCATACTTTGGGTCGCGGATTTTGACGATATTGTTTGAGTGCCCGTTCTTGCTGGTCACCTTCTTGTCTTCAAGGGCGGTGATGCCAACCTCAAGCCCGTCAAGGTTCGCCTCGTCCAAAATGGCTTTGAAAAGGCTGGCGTATCCAACGCAAATAATGTTGCCCGACTTAACAACCCCCTCAATTTCTCGCGCGCTGACATAGTAGTTTGAGTTGTTATAGAAAAACGAAGAGCAAAAGTCGTGGGCAAACAAAACCGCCTCAAATGGCGAGAGGTGGGCGTCCTTTATCTTTTTTGCCATTTTCTTAACAAGCGCGTTGGCTTTTAGCATATCTTCAAGTGTGGCGTCAAAGTCCGAGGCAAGTTCTCTTATGCCAAGTTCACCACTTGTTGAAAGGTCATTATTTTTAATCTCGCTTGCAAGTTTTTCCAAGGTTTCAAACTCTTCTTTTGAAAGTAGTCCGGGGATACGTTTAATGATTTTTTCTTCACTAAGAAGCATGACCGACGGGCGAACACTCATGCCAAGTTTTTTGAGGTCTTGCAAGGCCTTTATAATATAGTCGCTTTGCTCTTTGGAAATTCCGCTTGACGCATCAAAGACAACGTTGATTTTTTCTTCTTTGTCGTCCTCTGCCTTGCGGTAGCCCAGGATGAACTCTTCGTCTGAGGGCACATAGTCGGGGGATGTCTCAATTTGTTTTATCCACTTTTCACTTTCCTCGCGAGAAAAAGCCCGCTCTTTTTCAATGAGCGAAAGAATTTCCTCAGTGGAGGTGCCCGCCCTCACAACAACAGATATTTCGTCGAATAGTTCCATTGCAAAAATTATATCACGGCGTTTGCGCATTTGCAAGATGTTATTTTTTTATATATTACCATTTTGCGTTTTTTGCTTTGCGATGTATGACGTTTTGTTTATAATAGTATTAGGTGAAATTATGGTAATAGATTTGGATTTATACAGAGTTTTTGTGTCGGTGGCAACAAATGGGAGTTTTTCAAAGGCGGCAGAAGAACTCAATGTCACTCAAAGCGCAATAAGTCAAGCCGTGCAAAAAATAGAGAAAATTTATGAAAAAGAACTCTTTGTAAGGTCAAGGCAAGGGGTCATTTTGACAAGTTTTGGCAAGATGCTTTTTGAAAAAGTTGAGCCCAGCATTGGCGAACTTGACGGAGTTTATGAAGACATTTTAAACAAAACAAAGCAGGACGTTATAACCATTGGCGCGAGCAGTACAATTTGTCAAAATCTCATTTTGCCAATAATCAAGTCGTCGTATGAAGACAAGCACTTTTATCTTGAAAGCCTTTTGAGTGACAAAGAAAAAATTCGCGCGGTGGAAAGCGGGAAGTTTGATTTTGCCATAATAAATGACTACAATCTCCCTCTGGACTCGGGGCTCTACAAAAAGAAGTTGCTATCGCTGGAATATGGTTTTTACTATAACCCCGAAAAACTGAATGTTGACGAAAAAAATGTCTATAACAACACTTTAATTTTGAAAAACAGCGGAACAAAGGGAAGGGTGGAGTTCAACAAAAAGTACTATGGCTTGCCGTTTAAGTTCAAAAACGTTCTTGAACTGAGCCACGACGACATCATCATTGAGGCAACCCGTCTTGGGCTTGGCATTGGCTTTTGCCCCGACATCTATGTTCCAAGTGGGCTCAAAAAACTTGACATTAGGGGCGAGAGTGTAAGAAAGAGCATAGTAATTATCTATCAGCAAAAGAGCGAACTTATCGACGACTTTATCGATAAAATTTCAAGTTTAAATTGACAACCCCATGACGTGAGGTTCGAGAATGGAACATTTATTGCAACGATGAAAGACAATGACGGCAGTCAGCCGGGCGACGAGGATTAAGGAAAGCCCCAGAGATAAAACTCTGGGACTTTTGCTTTATATGTTTTGAAATTTTCACGGGGTTGGTTATAATAGAGAAAAAGGGGGGAATTATGTGCACTTCAATATCGTTTAAGACCAAGGACCATTATTTTGGAAGAAACCTTGACTATGAGTTTTCGTATAACGAAACAATAACAATCACTCCGCGCGAGTATGAGTTCGTATTTAGGAAGTTGGGAAGGGTGAGTCGTCACTATGCAATGATTGGCATGGCGTTTGTGCAAGACAACTATCCGCTCTATTATGACGCCACAAACGAAAAGGGGCTCAGCGTTGCGGGGCTCAACTTTCCGAAGAGCGCGCACTACTTCAAGGCAGACGCAAAAAAAGACAACGTTGCGTCGTTTGAGTTCATTCCATACATTCTTTGCACGTGCAAGAGCGTTGCCGAGGCAAGAAAGAAACTTGCAAATCTAAACATCTGTGATGAAAATTTTTCAAATGTGTTGACCGCGTCGCCACTACACTTCATGATTAGCGACGCGAAAGAGAGCATTGTTGTTGAGTCGGTCAAAGAGGGGTTGAAAGTCTATGACAATCCCGTCGGGGTCATGACGAACAACCCAACCTTTGACTTTCACCTCACCAACCTTTGCAACTACATGAGTTTGTCGCCAAGCGACCCAACGAACAACATTGCGCCAGCGATTGGCCTTGAAAAGTACAGCCGTGGGATGGGGGGACTTGGACTTCCCGGAGATTTGTCGTCGGCGTCAAGATTTGTTAAGGCGGTATTTACCTTGCAAAACTCAAAGTGTGGGGAGAGTGAACTTGAAAGCGTTTGTCAGTTTTTTCACATTCTTGGTAGCGTCAGCCAGCAAAAGGGATGTTGCAAGGTTGAAAAGGGCTACGAGTACACCATATATTCTTCTTGTTGTAACACCACCAAGGGAATTTACTACTACACGACCTATCTTAACAGCCAAATTGTTGGCGTTGATATGCACCAAGAGAACTTGGACTCAAAGAACCTTATAAATTATAATCTCATTTCTCAAAACGAATTTGTTTTGCAAAATAAGAGATAAATTCTTGACATAACAAAAATTATGACTAGAATATGAGTTGCGAGTTTCGTGAGGAGGTTTGTTATGGTAAAGACATTGCTGTTTAATAGCCCTAGTGTTAAATGGTCTTGTCTTTCTCGCGTGCAAATTTTATAACTCGAACAAAAAAAGAATAGTGAAAAAGCCATTTTAACCAAATGGCTTTTTCTTTTTAGGAGGTAATTTTTATGGAAACATTAAACGATATAGCAGGTTATGAAGAAGAAAAGCAAGAACTTTTGGCAATCATAGACATGTTCAAAAATTATGAGAAGTATAGCGAAAAAGGGGCATACATCTCAAAGGGGCTCATACTTTCGGGCTCCCCAGGAGTTGGAAAAACACTCTTTGCAAAAGTGCTGGCAAACGAGATTGGCGCACCATTTTTTCATGTTGACGGTTCGCTCTTAAAAGGGGTTTCGGGGGTTAGAAAACTCAAAAAAATCTTTAAGAGGGCGCAAAAAGTTGCTCCGTCGGTCATCTTTATTGACGAACTTAACACGTTTGTTGGCGAAGATGACTATTCAAGTGACGAAACGCGCCGTAACTTGTCGGTACTTTTGAAACTTATCGACGGCATTGACCGTGGAAACGGAATTTTTGTTATTGGCGCAAGTTCAGACCGCGACGAACTTGACAGCGCGCTACTGAGGTCGGGGCGAATGGACAAGCACATATGTTTGGAATATCCTAATTTTTCCTCACGCATGGATATTTTCAATTACTACCTTTCAAGGGTAGAGATGGACATGAGCGGCGTCAACAAGAAGTTCGTGGTCGAAAAAATGCAAGGGCTCAACGGCGCAGACATCAAGACGCTCGTGAACGAAACGGCGCTCGAATGCTTTTATAGGGGCACAAAGCCCACAAATGAGATGTTCATTTTGAACATTCAAAAAATCGAAGAGCAAGACATTGTTCGAAAAAATGAGGGGGACAGCAGTTATGTTGCCTATCACGACATCGGACACCTTGTTGTTTGCAGAGAACTTTTGAAAACCTATGACGACATTTCTATTGAGTACGAGTCATCAAGACTAGGGAACACGAGCATTATTAGTCTTTTTGCCAACGTGGAAGATGATGACGACGAAGAAGAGGAGCAATCTCAATTTGAGACGGTAAGTTTGGCACTCAAAAAAATTGCCGTCTTGCTTGGAGGAATAGCTGCCGAAGAGATTATGCTCTCTGAAAGGTGCACGGGAGGGTCAAACGATTTGCGAATGGCGGTGAATTACGTGGGTTACCTTCTTGACGAGGGGATGTTCGGCTTTGACTATATGCTTCTTTGCACCAAGGGAAGAGCACAGCCAATTTTGTCTGAGCAAAGAGTTTTAAAAATTGAAGAAAAAACAGAAGAGATTTTAAAAGAGCAGTTCGAAGTTGCAAAAAACATCATAAGAGCGATGCAACCAAAAATAAAGATACTTTATGAAAATCTTATAAAAAATAAAGTTCTTTCAAAAGACGAAGTGGAAAAGTTACTTGCAAAAGCATAAAGAAGCACCCGCATTGCGGGTGCTTCTTTTGTGCGCACGATTACAACTTCTTTGCAAGGGTACGAACTCTTGTTATGTAACCCTTTTTGAAGTAGAGGTTTTTGGCGGCGGTGTTTGGCTCAAAAACACCAATGTTACAATATTCGCAACCTTGTTTTTTGAAATATTCTTCCATTTTTGAAAGAAGAAGACTGCCAACCCCTTTATGGCGACAAGTCTTGTCAATAACAAGTTCATGGATATCTCCAAGTGGGGGACAAGCGTAGCACGTGTGGTCAAAATCGTTATAAATGACCATGCTTCCACAAATCATGCCAACAGTCTTGTCGCCATCGCGTGCAAGCAAAATGGCACCATTTTTGCAGTTTTCCAAAGTGTGCTTAAAATATTCCTCGCGATACTCGGGGGTCATGATGTTGAGTTCCCAGTCGTCAATCTCGGCAATGTACTCTTGAAGTTGAACAAGCAAATCCTTAACATCCTCTGCGTATTTTTCGCTGTACTTAATAACTCTCATATTTTTCTCCTTACTCTCACAAAAGTGGAGTAAACAACTTCATTATCTCGCAGAACAGACGCACAATTCGGCTTTGGCAAAAGCCCTCCATGTTGAGCGAAATTGTGAAGAGGTTTTCAAAGTCCTTTTTCATGTCTTTTAGGCAATCGGTCTTGTACATAAGTGTGCCACACTCATAGTGGTGCAAGAGACTGCGGTAGTCGAAGTTGATTGTTCCAACAATGCCGATTTCGTCGTCGCAAAGCACTTGCTTTGAGTGGATGAAGCCGTCTTTGTACTCAAAGATTTTCACGCCCGCCTCTTGCAAAGTTTTGTAACTTGAGCGCGTAATTCCAAGGATGATTTTTTTGTCGGGGATGTGCGGGGTGACAATTCTCACATCAACTCCTCTTCTTGCCGCGTTGCAGAGCGCGTTGGTGAGTTTGTTGTCAACGATGAGATATGGGGTTGTTATCCACAAATATCTTTGCGCTTGGTTGATTATGTTAAGGTAGGCGTTGATTGCAACATACTCGCTATAAAAATACTTTGGCCCGTCGCCAAATGGACAAATAACGCCACTAGACTTCACGCTTTTTGCCTCATAGTTGAGGTAGGGCGTAAAGTCCTCGATTTTTCTGTTTTGTACGTCGTTTAGTTGCAAGAACATGAGTATCATGTTCTTGACCGCCTCGCCAGTTATTTTGATGCCCGTGTCTTTCCAATGCCCAAATGGGTGGATGAGGTTGACATATTCGTCGGCGAGGTTGAGTCCACTCATAAAGCCCACTTGCCCGTCGATGATTGTCATCTTTCGGTGATCGCGGTTGTTGTGCGATGCAGAGACAGCGGGGGTGAACGCGTTAAAGCGCACGCACTTTATACCCTTCTTGTTGAGTTTTTTATAGAAGTTGGTTGGAAGTTTGTTTATTGTTCCAAGGTCGTCATACATAACTCTGACCTCAACACCCTCGCTCACCTTTTTTTCAAGAGTTTGCAAAATTCTGTCCCAGAGTTGCCCCTCGTCGATGATGAAGTACTCCATGAAGATGTATTTTTTTGCGTTTTCAAGTTCGCGTATAAGTTCCTCGCAAAATTCTTCGCCCGTTGAAAGATATTTAACGGCCGAGTTGGTGTAGGCTTTCAGCCCCGTGGACCTATAAAGGTACTCAAACTGCCCGAACTTGTCGCCAAGAATTTGTTTGAGGTCTTCAATTTCTTCTTTTGAGCGCGAGATGAATTTTGTTGTTTCTTTTGAAACGCTATCATAGAGTTTTTTGTGCCTTCTTGGGGGCTTGCGCCTAACGAACATGCAATATATTGTTATGCCCAAAATTGGCAAAAACAAAATGAGAATGACCCAGATGAGTTGACCCTCGGTGGGCATGTCTGAATTGATGATTTTTATTGTAAAAATCAACGCCAAAACCGAGAACACAACATTTAGCGTCACGACCAAGTTGCCGAAAATACTTGGGTAGTAGTAACTCAAAACATAGGGAAGAACAAAAGTCAGTGCCAGTTGCAAAAGCACTGCAATCATGACAAATGTGAGCCTTCCAAATAATTTCTTGAATAGTTTTTTCATTTTATCTCGTACCTTTTATATATTGATTTCAAAATGCCCTTGTAGTTATCTTTCCATGGCTTGTTGCGGCCAATATAGTGAATTATGATGTTGTTTTTCTCAACCCATTCAATGTCCACTTTATTTTTGGGGTTGCGCATATTATAAAATTTGATGTAGCGGTCGCTAAGGTTATACAAAAGTGGGTCAACCAGACAAATTTTATTACCAAAAAAGTGGTACAGAACATCTTGGTCATAGAGGCACATTCTCCAGCCGTTTGACTTTATGAATGCAAATATCTTTTCTTGGTCAATCAGCGGTCGCAGCGATTTTATGTTCATGACCATAACGCCAGTGTTCATATAGAAATAATCTTTTGTAACTCCAAGGCGGAACCTGTTGAAGTTTTGCAAGAACTTTCTTATCTGCGTGCAAGCGATGAACAGATTGCCTTCAAAGTCCATGTTGTAAAGCTCGTTTAAATTACCATGCACAACAAGGTCGCAGTCAAGATACAAAACTCTTTCAACATCTTCGGGAAGCATGAGAGGCGCGAATATGCGATAGTAAATCTCATAAGGATATCGCTTGACCGTTGGCGCTCCTTTAAAGAGCAAACTGTCCACTTCTACGAAAGATAGCGTTATAGTTGGAGATATCTTTGAAAAAATATACTCTTTGTCGCTTTCGTCAAGGTCGGAATGAAGAACAAAAACCTTGAAGTTGCTTTCTGCGTTGCTTGTTGCAAGCGAGTTGAGCATAGTTAAAAAATGGTGCACATACCCATGATTTATGTTAACCAAAATGTTCTTGATGTCGCTCATAACAATACTTTAAAATTTTATTAAGATTTTGTCAACCTTAAACGCAAAAACAAAAGAAAAAGCCTAAACTTTGGCGTTTAGGCTATACACTATTCTTTTGCCTTTATGATATTGAGTGGCTTTATTCGTGAGAGCATAACAAGTGGGATGAGGGCAGAGAGGATTGTTATAACGACCACCGCTCCAACAATGAACGCGAATGTTATTGGGTTTGCAACCAGCAATGTCATGCTCTTGAATGCGGCGTTTTGCGTGACTTTTACAAGGCTCACGGTCAAGATGGAGTTGGCAAGGTAGGCGATGCCGAACAGCCCCGCGACTGAAACAATGCAAATCAGCACAGACGCGTATAGCAGTTGGAAAAGGAAAATCTTGACGATTTCTTTCTTGCTTCCACCAAGCGCGCGAATTATTCCAATTTCATAGACTCTGCCACGCACAACCTTTCTTCCAAAGTTGAAGAGTATCAAAAGTCCGGCAAGGAAAAGCACAACCGAGATTATGACAAAGAGGTCTTTGTACATGGTCATGACCTTGACGACTGTATAGACCGCTGAGAACTGCGGAGAAGTTGAATAGAACGCGTAACCTTCGCCCGCAGCGTACAGCGCAGCGATGTCGGTTGGCTGGTCAAAAAATATGGCATATGGAAAGAGGTCATAGTGTCGGAAGAACTTGTAGTCGTCGGGGCAGACCTCGAACGACTTGCCGTTCTTTGTTTGCTCAACAACGTCAACGACCTTGAACTTTCGCGAGTAAAGAGGGTCATCGCTCGGATTTCTGTGCGAGGCAAAGCCGTCGATGATGAACTCCTTTTCTTCGAATTGATCAATGTTTTCGTTAGTTAGTTCAGTGCCAAAAAGTTGGTTGTAGAGTTCAAGGCTCATCTTTACCTCGCCACTTTTGAGGCGAAACTCTCCGCCATAGGTCTTGTCGTCATTTATAGAGCAAGTGAGGTCGCCGTTGTCAACAAGCAAAATCTTTCCCGCCGTTCCGTCCTCTTTAACTTCCAGAATGTCAACCCGAAGAAGTCTTGCATAGGTGTGAGGCTCGCCCCAAGCGGTGCGGTTCATGATTATTGTGTCCAAAAATTCCTCGTCTGTTGCATAGGCAACGTTGAGGGAGGTGCGCGCCTCTTCAATGAACTCGCTGTATTGGTCTGAGGCGTAGATTTCTTGCGCCTTTTCGCGCGACTGAGTTCTTATGGCCTCTTTTATGTCGGCAATGAGCTTACTGTAACGCTCTTTGTAGCCCGTGTTAATAACTCCGTTGACGCGGAAATTTCTATCTTGCGCAATCCAGCCAATAAGTTGGTCGTAGGGGTAGTTGCCGTACTCAAACATCTCGGGCGCAAAGTGTTCAACAATGCAGTCCGCCATGTAGTCGGTGATGTAGCAACCATTTTTCTGTGGCTCGCTAGTGTTTTCGGTCTCAACAAGGTTGATTTTTCCGTCTTCTGTGCCATAAATTCTTGCAAGGTATTGCTCAGTGCAAAGCAGAACGCCCGCTCCCTCGCTTGCGTAGAGTTGTTGATACGCCTCAACTTGGTTCACGGGATTGCCCGTCTCAACGCCCGTCGCGTTCTTGTCAAGAGGGATTGGCATGTTGTAAAGAAGATACATCTCGCCCTCGTTGTCTGTCTCCTTGAACCTTTCTATGTCCTCGTCGGTTATCATGCTCATCTTGTCGGTGGAGACAACTGAGGTCAGCCCCGTTGCGTAGTAGCCTTTTTGCAAGATATAAACGTTGTTATACGCGCCCGACACTGTCTTCAAAAGGTCGTTGCCGTTGTAGGCAATCAGCATCTGGCAAAGCCCGAACAACGTCACCAGAAATGCAACAATCAAGGTGGTTGCAATGTAGGTGAAGATGTTCGCCCTTGTGAATCTAAGCGACAATTTTAGCACTTTGCCAAGGGGCAAACGACTTTTTTTCATCTCTTCGCCTTCGTGAGGTTTTTCCTTGATTTTTTTCGTGTCAACAAAAACGTCGTCTTGCTTTGAGAACTTGTATTTGCCCTTTTTGAGGTGGGCGTTGACCATTTCAACCTCATCGCTTGTCAGCGAACGCGCACTTGGAATTCTGATTTCATTTTTTTCAATAATAAGTTCATCGCTAGACCCCGACCTCTCTTTGTCCGAGATGATATTGCCCTCGCTAAGCCTAATGATGCGGTCGCCGTATTGCTTGGCGTGTTCGATATTGTGCGAGACAATAACCACCAAACTCTCTTTTGAAAGGTCTTTCAAAATGTCTAGAATTTGCACCGATGTTGTCTCGTCAAGGTTGCCAGTGGGCTCGTCTGCCAAGATGAGTTTTGGACTTTTAACAAGTGCCCTTGCAATGGCAACGCGTTGTTGTTGCCCGCCCGAGAGTTCTTTTGGGTATCTGTTTTCGTAGCCCTCAAGCCCCACCTTTTTAAGTGTTTCGCGCACCTTTTCGTCGTCGGCAGAGTGCTGAAGGTCAAGCGCAAACTTGACGTTTTCAAAAACGGTCATCATCTCAACAAGGTAGTAGTCTTGAAAAACAAAGCCCATGTATGAGTTGCGGAATCTGTCGAACCCGTCAGAGCCACGTATTTCAGAGAACTTCATGTCGTCAATGGTTATCTCACCGCTGGTGATGTTGTCAAGGCCACCAAGCAAGTTAAGAAGAGTACTCTTTCCGCTACCGCTCTTGCCAACAATAAAGACCATGCCCTTGTTTGCAAGAGTAAAAGAAATGTTGTTTAGTGCAGTGCAAGACTGCCTTTTTGAACTTTTATAAACTTTTGTTAAATTTTCAACCTTAATCACGGGTCGATTATATCAAACGCCCCAACAGTCGGTCAAGCAAAAGGCACTTGTTTTTTAGGCAAAGCAATACCCCCAAACAAGTTTAAAAACAATGGTTGCTTCTTTTTTGAAGTGGGCGAGAATGCGGATGTATATTTCGGCAAGGCGGGTGTTGAAAATTTCTTCAAACTCGCTGGACTGTTTGAAAATATAGACGTTTATGGTCATGGCGTCTTTTGAGGG
This sequence comes from uncultured Clostridia bacterium, assembly GCA_947595235.1. Lineage (GTDB taxonomy): Bacteria > Bacillota > Clostridia > Christensenellales > UBA1242 > UMGS2069. The sequence goes on along the minus strand of CANQEP010000006.1, from coordinate 19,917 downwards.
CACAAGTTCAAAGCGGTCGATGTTGTAACTGAACTTGGTCTTGTGGCTTTCGGTGGTGAGGGCAGGAATGTAGCGCGAGCGAGTGTAGTCAAGTTTGTCGGCAAAGTAAAGTAGCCACGCGACCTCGTTTGTTGTTTCATAGTCAAAGTAGTCGCGGTCGTGCATCTTGATCGCCTCGCAAACGATGTCGATATCGGCATTTGAAAGTTTGCCTTTTAGATAATTTTTCGCAAACTCTGCGCTATAGACCGAGTGCTCTTCGCGTGACTCAAGGCGCCCAACGTCGTGGAGCATTCCCGCAATGAAAGTGAGATACCTTGTTCTCTTTTCGATTTTGAGTGCGTCGCAGATGAGGTCAACATAGCCGAGCACGTGCTCAACGTGAAGTCGCCCGTGGTCAATAACAAAATTTATCTTTTGGTTAATTTTGTCGTAGGTGTCAAGAAGTTGCTCATCCTCTCGAATGCTCTTATAAATTTCTTTAATGTCCATAATATTTTCCCTTTTAAAGCCATTATACACAACTTTAGTGAACCAGTCAAACATTGAAGACGGCTGTGTTTTGTCGGCGAAAAAAAAAGCAATGCTTCGTGTTTAGTTATTTTATTAACAAAAAAATGCCCTCCGCCCAAAAGCGAAAACTTTGAGAGCGTCATGATAGAAATCACCAAAACCATATATTTGCACGATAAAACCGCCTATAAAACCCTTCAAATGCAAATAAATGGCCTTTTAAGACAACTTAAAGCCCTAAATTAGCCCAAAAAACGCAAAATCACGCAATTTTACCCTTAAAAACGGTGAAAAAATCGCAATTTTGCAATATTTTTTGCAAAAACCGAATTTTGATAAAATCAAAAACAGCCATTTCTGGCTGTTTTTATATGTTAAATGGATTTTTACTTTTGCTCACTTAGGCGTTTTTTGAAACAGTTGTAGCACATGCTTTCATAACTCTCTTCGGCGCCAATGACGATTTCTTCACCTTCGGTAACAATTTTGCCGTCAATGAGGCGGGCGTTGACCGTGGCCTTGCGTCCGCACTTGCAAACCGACTTTATCTCTTGAAGAGCGTCGGCGATTTCAACAAGGCGCTTGCTCCCCTCAAAGAGTTCAATCTTGAAGTTTGTCAAAAGTCCATAGCACAGAACGGGCATATTTTGACTGACCTCTTTAAGCTCATCGACTTGCTCCTTTGTTAAGAATTGCGCCTCGTCAACAATTATGACGTCGTTCGGCTTTGTTATGTCATACTTTTTGCATATGTCAAGAAAATTGTCGGTCTTTGAGAACTCGATACACTCACTTGTAAGGCCAATGCGCGTGCTGACCATGGGCACGCCGTCAATAACACAGCGCGTGTCTGCCTTTGGCTTGAACAAAAACACCTCAAACCCTTTTGTTATGTAATTATATCTGCACATCAGTGCTTGTGCCGTCTTTGAACTTCCCATGGCACCATACTTAAAATATAACTTATTCATCTTTCCAAGTGTCATTTTAGGAGCACGCTTTAAGTTTGTCAAACAAAAATTCCCCTCAAAAAATTTTTATATCTTTGCAACAAATTTTCACAAAATTTGGCGTAATTTTTTCATGAGCAAGTGAATGATTTTGCGATTTTTTGCGTGCGCTGTTTATATTTGGTTGAAAAGGGGAGCGCGAAATGGTATCATGGTTGCATAAGATTTTATTGCGAGGCACGAACTTATGAAAAAATTGCATTACATAATTTATAGTTGTGGAGTGGCGATATCGCTTATCCTTATTGGGCTGTTTTTTATCTGTCCAGAAAATCCGTGGTGTGTGGTCTCCTGCAGCACTGGAGGGAGTTTGATTGGCGCAGTCGTTTTGGGATTTTTCATTGACCTTAGCAACGCCATGAGCAAGGCCGCCCACAACAAACGCGTTTTTGAGATTGCCCACGTTGATATGTTCAGCGCGGTTCACTCTTTGCTTATGGTGGTGTATCACCCAATAAAAGAGTACTACGAGATTGTGGGCGACGACTCGTCGTTTCGTTACGAGAACTTGACCGTTAAGGAACTTATCGAAAAGTACAATTCTGCCATAAAAGAAATGCGCGCCTTTATTTCTCCCGTCGCAGCCGATGGAAAAAGTCCGGTCACTGACCCCGAATACATGAAAAAGCAAAAGATGGTGAGGGAGGTCATTGAGGAATATAGGGGCGAGGTGCTAGATTTCAGGCAAAAGTTCCGCACGCTTTTTAGTAGCGCGAAACAGCAAGAAAATGTCTTGCTGGTCAACGATTCAAGTTTTGAAAGCGACATAAAAAAAGCCATATCCGCCCTAGAAATTTTAAGCAATGTTAGAACAGACATGGCAAAAGAAGAAGAGTTAATTGAACTTGGCAAGTCCTTTCAAGAACTTTTTGACTCTGGTGTCATAGACATTTTTGAAAAAATCGGCTTTGACAACGTCCGCTTCAAAAACGACAAAGGCTTCTTCAACATCACCCTCACAAAAGAGAAGTAGTTAAAATCTCGCATCAAAAACCTCAAATCCATAAAAATTTTGTCAAAGTCGTTGACAAAAAACGAGAATAGAGATAATATAAAAATGTAACTTATACCATACCAAAGTTCAATAGGTTACTAAAATAATGGTAGGGTTAATCCCTATCCAGTAAGTGATCGCCTTTAAGGCGGTCTTTTTTTGTGAAAAATAAAAAAACAATAGTCGGCCAGCACAAATAAGTGGTATTATGTTCTTAGGAGATACATAGGATGAACTACAGAATTGGCTTGGATATTGGAATTGGAAGTGTTGGTTGGGCGGTTTTGGAAAATGAACCCGTAAAAGACAACCCCATAAAAATTGTTGACCTTGGCGTTAGAACATTTAGCCCCAACGAAAAAGAGAAAACGGGAGAAAGCACTGCAAAAGAGCGAAGAGAAAAGCGCGGTGTAAGACGAAGAGCACGAAGAAAGGCCTTTCGAAGACACAGAATGAAGGCGCTCTTTTCAAAGACCTTTAATATTGATGTTGACAAGGAACTCAATAAAGTCGCGAATGAAGATGTTTATTATCTCAGAGCGAAGGCCATAAAAGAAAAGATAAGCACGGCAGAACTTATGAAGGTTGTGCTCAATATTCTTAAGCGCAGAGGTTTTAAGTCAAGTCGCAAAGGCGACGCGTCGGGGAAAGAGGGAAAACTTTTAAAGGCAATAGGCGAGAACACTCAATTTTTGAAAGATCATGGCTATGAGACAATAGGCGAAGCACTTTACACTGATGAAAGATACAAGACTACCACTTGCGGGAAAGCCACCTATAACATACGCAACCACAGTGGAGACTATCGTAACTGCTTTAAAAGAGATGAACTAAAAGAGGAAATTGAGAAAATTCTTCATAGGCAAGCAGAATTTGACAAGCGTATAAGTGACGAATTTATACAAAATGTCACAGAAATATTTAGCGCGCAGAGGACTTTTGATGAAGGTCCAAGTGCTCCAAGTCCATATTCGGCGAAGTTTGAGGTCGGAAAGTGCACTTTCGAAAAAAATGAGTTTCGCGCGCCAAAGGCAACATACACATTTGAATATTTTACGGCACTTTCAAAACTCAACAACCTTAAACTTGATGACCAGCCACTAAATGCCGAGCAACACGCACTTGTTGTTTCATATATGCATGATGCCGAGAGTGTGAAATTTTCGCAACTTAGAAAACTTTTAAGTTTGCCAACAAACGTTAGGTTCAATCTTTGCAACTATTCAAAGAAAAAGGGAACTGAACTCAGTGAAGATGAATTTATTAAAGAATGCGAGAATGCAAGTTTTGTGTCATTTAGCAAAAGTTACTCAATAAGAAAAGCGCTCGGGCTGAAAAGTTCGTTTGAGAATATTGAACTTCTTGACGAGATTGCAACAATGCTTACCTACAACAAAAGTCAAGAAAGCATTGACGCATATATTTCGCAAAGTCCACTTTTAAACGCGCTTACAGATGAACAAAAGCAAAAGATATCCGAACTGAATTTCGACAAATTTGGTTCACTAAGCATGGTTGCCATGAAGAAAATCATACCATATCTTGAGCAAGGTCAAAGGTATGATGTGGCATGTCAATCGGCGGGGTATAATCACTCAAGTTTTGAACACGAAAAATATAAATACTTAAAGGGAGAAGAAATAGAAGAAGAGTTAAAAGATATAACATCGCCCGTGGTAAAGCGTGCCGTCAATCAGACACTAAAGATTTTGAACGCAATTATTGCAAAATATGGTTCGCCACAATATGTGAACATTGAACTTGCAAGAGAACTTTCTCGCGACCACAAAGATAGAATGCGCATACAGAAAGTGCAAACCGAAAATTTGATAAATAACGATAGAGCAAGGGAGGGACTGAGAGAATTTGGCTTGACAATGCCAACATATCTTGACCTTCTCAAATTTAAACTATATCAAGAACAAGAAGGCAAGTGTGTATACAGCGGAAAAGCCATAGACATAAACCGACTATTTGAACCAAACTATGTTCAGATTGACCACATCTTGCCTTTCAGCCGAAGCATGGACGACAGTTATAACAACAAGGTGTTGGTCCTAAGTGCAGAAAACCAAAACAAAGGCAATCGAACGCCATATGAGTATTTTGGTGACGACGACAAAAGGTGGCAAGATTTTGTTGCAAGGGCACATCTTTTGAAAAATTCTGAAAAAGAGAGAAGACTTTTAAAGACCAAGTTTGACGAAGACCAACAAAAAGAGTTCATAAGCAGAAACCTTAACGACACAAGGTACATTGCGCGATTCATGCTCAATTTGATGCAAAAATATCTTGAGGTTGCGCCAAGCAAGGGCAGAAATGTTATAAGAAGCGTTAACGGGGCAATAACAAGTTATCTTAGAAAGTTCTGGGGAATAAACAAAGTCCGTGACGACGGAGATATTCACCATTGCATAGACGCTGCCGTTATATCAACTGTCTCTAATAGCGAAATACAAAAAATCACATCGTTCAATATGCTCAAAGAAAGGTTTGTGTTTGACGAAGACAACAAAGTCTTCATAAACATAAAAACCCATGAGCTTCTTAGCAAAGAAGAAAAAGCCGACTTGGAAGCGAAGGGCATTGACCTTATGAAAAAGCGATTGCCTGAGCCATATGAGGGGTTTGTTGAAGAGTTGTCAATCAGAGGCAAAGTGGACTACACTCTTGACGGCTTTAGTGACGAAGAAAAGACAAGGCTTTTGAAACTTGGCTATGGTGAGGATGAGGTTCAAAGAGTCAAACCCGTTTTTGTGAGTCGCATGAAGACGACAAAACTAACGGGCGCTATTCATAAAGAAACCATGATGAGCAGTCGCGAGTATGAAGAGACGAAAAACCTTATTGTCAGCGTGGATGTTGGCGCTCTTAAAATCTCAGAAAAGCCGGAGACGATTGAATTAAAAGGCGACAAATATCCAAGTAAGAGTATTGAGAATTATTATAGACCCGAAGACGACAGGCTCCTCTATTTGAAGTTAAAGAATATGCTCATAGAAAATGGTGAAATTCCTAAAAATCAACCCGTTTATAAGCCAAGAAAAGATGGCACCGATGGACCAGTTGTAAAGAAAGTGAAATTATACAACAAGGCTTCGTCATGTGTTATCACTCCAAATGGGGCGGCGGAAAACGAGAACATGGTCAGAGTAGACGTGTTCAAAAAAGGTGGAAAGTTCTATTTATGCCCAATATACATGAGCGATGTCTATGCAAAGAGGCTACCAAACAAGGTTATTGAAATCAATAAAGACTGGAGCGAAATTGACGATAGTTACGAATTTTTGTTCAGCCTTTATCAAAATGACCTCATAAAAGTAACGAGCGACCGAGATATGAAATTTTCTAAAGTTAACAACAAAAATCCATTGTCAAAAAAGCCAGATTCCATAACATGCAAAGAGCAGATAGTGTATTATAATAACACGGGTATCGCAACCGCAAGTATAAAGGTTTTGACGAATGACAGGTGCTATGGAATTTCAAATCTTGGGGTAAAAACCTTAAAGAACATGGAAAAGTTGTATGTTGACGTCTTGGGAAAGGTATATAAGGCGCCCAAAGAAAAAAGGAAAGGATTTTAGTGGGGTATATCAATATTTACGTCGGCAATTTTGCCAACTTGAGCATAAAGAATAATCAACTTGTGTTATCGAATGTAAACAAGCAAGAGGAGTATCCAATAGAGGATATAAATAGTGTGATGATAGAGAGTTTGGAGGGGAGCATATCAACATATGCCCTTTCCCAACTTGCCGAGTATGGAATATTGACTTTTGTTTGCGACCAAAAGCACTTGCCAAGTGGACTACTTTTGCCTTTTTGTCAACATTACACAACATTGGTAAATTATAATCTACAAGCGCAAGCAAGCAAACCACTAGTTAAAAATCTGTGGCAAAAAGTTGTTGTAAATAAAATAGAAAACCAAAATGAAGTGCTCAACATCTGTGGTGGTCATGACCAATTAAAGAGCCTCTCTGCAAAGGTGTTAAGTGGAGATAGTAGCAATGTCGAGGCGGCGGCAAGCCTTGTGTACTTCAAGGAGTTGTTTGATAAAGATTTCAAAAGGCGAGAAGACAGCGCAATAAATTCTTTCTTGAACTATGGCTATGCCATAGTGCGGGGCTTTGTTGCGAGGAGCATTACAATTCATGGCCTTATGCCGTTTGTTGGAATTAACCACCGCAACCAATTTAATCAATTCAATTTGGCAGATGACCTTATGGAGCCTTTCAGACCTCTTGTGGATTTGTTCGTTAAAATTCACCTTGTTGATGAAAGAGCGTTGACGCCTCAAGTGAAAGGGCAAATCTATTCAATAATCAATTATGATTTGGAGATAGATGGGCAAAAGCAGACATTGTCTAATGCCATTGATATTTATGTTGAAAGTTTTTTGAAAAGTTTAAAAAACAAAACTCCAATGTTAAAAGATGTGAAGATAACTGGACTCAATTTGCACAAGTATGAGTAAGTTTATGAGGGTGTTGGTGTTTTTTGATTTGCCTGTTCTTTCACCGAAGGAGAGACGAGCGGCAACGCAATTTAGGAACTTTCTTATAAAAGATGGATTTTATATGATTCAATTCAGCCTTTACGGCAGAATTTGTAACACCTTGGAGTCCGCGCAACTGCATGAAGAGAGGGTGGCGCTGAAAGTTCCAAGCGGAGGGTCTGTCAGGTCTATGATTGTTACAGAAAAGCAATATGCCTCAATGAAAATACTAACTGGGAAGCCCATAAGAAAAGAAAAAAAGGTTGAAAGCAACCAATTATCATTTTTTTGAAGCAAATTTGAAAAAAATAAAAGTAAAAAAGAAAGGCTCAATGTCCGAAAATCGCGAACAAAGAGCCTTCTTTTTTTAGTAACCTATTATACCATACCAAAATTCAATAGGGAACTAAAACGTGGCTATGAGTGCTACCCTTATGATTTTTATTATACCATACCAAAATTCAATAGGAAACTAAAACGTGGCTATGAGTGCTACCCTTATGATTTTTATTATACCATACCAAAATTCAATAGGGAACTAAAACTAAGCCGCTTTATCGCGCTGCAAAACGTGAATTATACCATACCAAAATTCAATAGGGAACTAAAACAAAAAAGAAGTTTGGACAGCAATGCCTATTATTATACCATACCAAAATTCAATAGGGAACTAAAACATAACTAAAAATGGGGCACAAACACTATTCATTATACCATACCAAAATTCAATAGGGAACTAAAACAAGCCTTGTGACGGGAGTAAAAAGTCGGTTATTATACCATACCAAAATTCAATAGGGAACTAAAACTCTCTTTCTTCCTTTGTGTGAGAATTTGGAATTATACCATACCAAAATTCAATAGGGAACTAAAACAAAAGGCGACCATTGTATCGTTTGCATTATATTATACCATACCAAAATTCAATAGGGAACTAAAACAAAATCACTTGCACTTTGTACAGTGTTCTCATTATACCATACCAAAATTCAATAGGGAACTAAAACGTGTTTTTGATACCATACAATCAACTGTTAATTATACCATACCAAAATTCAATAGGGAACTAAAACACGGATTGAGATCCCGCTTGACCACTCATTATTATACCATACCAAAATTCAATAGGGAACTAAAACACTCAAAGGCTTGGTGATGTCATTATGCAAATTATACCATACCCAAATTCAATAGGGAACTAAAACATCGTCTAACTTGTCATTGAGGTATTGAAATTATACCATACCAAAATTCAATAGGAAACTAAAACTTGTTTTTGTAAGGGCCTGCACCATAATCGATTATACCATACCAAAATGAATAGAATGCGTACCAATGGGGGCGAAAGGAGAAATTAAAATCATCCCTTAAATTTCTTATTGTTAACAACGCTATCTAACTCAAATAACCATGCTCTTGCTCGGGTGAAGTTGTCAATTAGTTCATTGATAGTTCCAAGGTAAGACGATTCACCATGCGCGATTTTGCACCTTTCCATGAAAATGAAATCAATTGAAATGAATATCTGCTGTATAGTAAATTTTTTATATTTTGTATCTAGATGTGCCTTGTTTTCTCTGTCTTTTATTTCCTTGAACCATTGTTCGCTACATTCTTTTTTTATGAAATTATATATTCCATGTTTAAAAAATATTTCAAAGTTGTTAATCGTTGCAATCCATCTATAATTAAATATTTTCCATTCTTTTGTCGACAAAGAAAGATACTTGGCAAAGGCAAATCCAATAAAGCAGATTCAATAAATCTACTCGCGATACTATTAGACCAAACATACTTTCTTTGAATATTGGGAATCTCAATATCGCCTTCAGTAATTTGTTGAACGAGTTGCCTTATCTGGATATCTCCGCCCATTGTTGTGAACTTATAATCTTTGATATCTATAGTAGGCATATTTTCGCTTTCTTCGCTGTCTTTTTCAACTTCGATAATATCATCATCTTTGTTTAAATCGTCCATAAAAAAACTCCTTATTAAAATAAGTATAACACAAATCAATAAAATCACATATGATTTTTTATATTATATTCAAATTTTTGTAGAGACTGCCTCTGTTCATGTTTGAAAATAAAGAGTGCCACTTTTTGGCAATTTTAAATTGTTAACACAACTTAGTCGTTTTAGAGATATCTATATAATGAAAATTTAGCGCAAATTGCGTAAGAATATTCGATTTATTCATTTAGGTATTTTAAAACGCGGTTGACGAGGGCCTCGAGGTCGGTTTCTGGCTTTCTTTCCTCGTGCATTTCATAGAGCATGTCAAGGTAAAGGCATTTTTGACTGTCGTTTGGTCTTCCATAAAAAAGGCGTCCAGAGTGTAGCCAATACCCAAATTCAACGTTTGTTGTAAGTCCGGGGCGTTTCGCAAGGTCGCGGTCCACCCAAAAGAGGATGGCGGTTGCATCTTTTATGCCCCTAAGTTCCCATTCAAGTTGAGTTTTGTAGTCATTTTTCACTTTAAGAGAGGTGTAGTCGGGGTTATAGACCACTCCGTCATAGCCCTTTTTTTCAAGCAAAGTGATGACCTTTCGCCTCCAATCCTTGTCGGGGTCGGCTTCGGTTGTGCCCGCAAGAAAAATAGACTTTTCTCCGCGCTTAATTTTGTTGTTTGAAAAATAAACTTTAACTTTTGTCATGGACCCATTGTACTATTTGGCAAAAATTTATGCAATTATTTTTGAATATCGCTTGAAAGATTTTTGCCAGCGTGATATAATCGGCAAGTTTGTTATGAAAATTGCCATAGACCTTGATGGAACAATATTGAACTGTGACTCATTTGTCTTCAAACTTGCAAGCCTTTTCGCGGGACGACAAAAGATAAGACATGATTTTTCTCATGCAAAAATATCTCCCGAAGTGAGAGATATAAAGCCGTTTCATATGTTCAAGTTTCTTGACGCGGATGAGTATTATGTTATAGAAAATTCTGCAAAATACATCAATACTTGGCGAAAAAATGGGGCAGAAGTTTGCATTTTGTCCAGTCGACCAAATTGGAGGGTGTTAAGAGCACTCACTCAAACATCGCTAAAGAACATAGGACTTGACGACGTTTCTTCTCTAGTAATTGCGTGCAACGACAAGGCATCATATTGCTTGCAAAATAGCGTTGACATTCTCATAGACGACAGCCCATCAATTTGCAAAAACGCAAGCACTCTTGGAATAAACTCCCTTCACTATGGCAAAAATTCCACATATATGCAGACTCGTGAAAATGATTTTTTGAGTTGGAAAGACATTGACCGAGTTGTTTCAAGAGCGATTGAAGAAGATAAAGAATTTGAAAGCCAAATATAAAAGTCCCGTTGGGACTTTTTATATTGATTTTGTAACAACTATGTCTGCGCCGGTATTTTGTATGTTTTTTATCAAAATTTGACCAATTTTTGCATTTTTGAGATGAATTTTGTCAATTTCATTAAGAACGTCAAATATTTTGTTCTTGTCAATAGGCTTTGAGGTCTTAACACTTGTCACCCCTCTGTCGGTGTGGACAAGGGCGGTAACAATCCTCTTTGGTGCGGTCATCTCTTCTTTTGCGAATTTCTCGCCCCTAAGACAGTTGTTGCCAGTAACCTTGTAGCCGTCACTTGTTTTTTGAACATCAAGTGAGCATCCCATTGGGCACATAATACACGTCAAGTTCATCACTCCACCTCCACAATAATGTCGCCAGTCGCGTTTGCTTTTTCAATTTCAAGGCTCTGCATTTCGCCCGGAGTTCCCGCCAAAACGAACCTTTTTGCAAGCACAACACCGCCACTTTTTGCGACAATATTTGTTCTTGTTATTTTGTTTTTGAGCCTAAAACGGCAAACGAGTTTGTTGTCATTTATATATGCGGTCGACGGAACAACATAGGTGAGGCCATTTCCCGCGATGACATTCACGGGGCGCGAGGTGTCAAGTTTCTTTTTTGCAAAAAGGCTGGCACATCTACCCGCGTTTTCACTCTCTATGCAAACGTTGTCCACAAGGTCGTGGATGTGCAAAACGTTGCCACACGTGAAAAGCCCCTTGATGTTTGTCATGTAGTATTCGTCAACTTCGCCACCACCCGTGACGCGCATGGTTTTTAGCCCCTTGACGATGTCCGTTTCGGGGGTCAGCCCAACCGAGAGGATGAGCGCGTCGCACTTCAAAAACTTTTGCGTCTCTTTTAATTGGTTATAGTTGTCGTCAACTTTGCCGTAGTATATTCCCTCAACGCGGTCTTTCCCAACAACGCTGAAGACTGTGGTTTGAAAGAAAAGTGGAATGTTGAAGTCGTCAAGGCACTGCAAAACGTTTCGCCTCAGCCCACTTGTGGTCTTGTTTATTTCAAGAACCGCCTTGACCTTTGCGCCCTCAAGAGTGAGACGGCGCGCCATGATGAGCCCAATGTCACCACTTCCCAAGATGACGACTTCTTTTCCAGGGAGGAGCCCCATGGTGTTGACCATTTTTTGCGCAACGCCCGCGGTCATAAGTCCAGCGGGGCGAGAACCAGTCAGCGTTATGTTTGCCGGAGTTTTCTCTCTTGCGCCCGTTGCCAAGACTATTGCCTTTGTTTCAACCTCTTGAACTCCGTCTTTGTTGGAGATAACAACCTTGTTTTGCTTTATTTCTGTAACGAAAGTTTGCGTCAAAATGGTGATATTTGCATACTTTTTCACCTCTTTTGACAGTCTATTTGCAAATTCTGGGCCAGTCAACTCTTCCTTGTAGTAGTGAAGGCCAAACCCGTTGTGTATGCATTGGTTAAGTATGCCACCAAGTTCGTCGTTTCGCTCAATGATGAGGGTGGACGCACCATTTTTTGCGCTCCCGATTGCGGCACTCATGCCAGCGGGACCACCACCCACAACAACAACATCAAACTTCATATGAGCCTCCTCTTATTTTGCCCGCAAAAACGTTGCTTTTTGCGTTTTCTTTCAAGACGCTTTCAAGCGGAATTTTGTTGTACTTTGCAATGAGGCTCGCAACTGGAAGTGAGCAAAATCCACCTTGACATCTGCCCATGCCCGCTCTTACTCTACGCTTTATGCCGTCAACCGAGCACACTTTAAGTGGGCGATTGAGCGCAAAGACGATGTCGCCCTCGGTGATGTTCTCGCATTTGCAAACAATTTTGCCATATCTTTTGTCTTTCTTCACAAGTTCGTTTTTCTCGCTCGTCGAAAGGTTTTTGAAAAGTCTGTATGGCGTTATCTTTTTTGCATCTTTGTCGTCAAAGTTCAGTCCAAGAAGGCTGATGACATATCTTGAAATTGCGGGGGCAGAGGACAGCCCGGGCGAGCATATTCCCGCAAGAGTTATAACCCCTTTAACTTTTTTGCTCTTTTCGATAACGAAGTCGTCTCCAACAATGGAACGCACCCCAGCAAATTGCCTAATTGCGCGCCTCAAATTGACATTTGTCAGTAATTTTTGCGATTTTTCTTTGACAGAGGCAAGCCCCTCAACGGTGGTTATTGTTGAGTCGTCACTCTCGTAACTCGTTGGTCCAACAAGAATATTTTTGTCTATTGTTGGGGTAACAAGAATGCCCTTTCCGTCCTTTGTTGGAAGAGGAAAGACAGTGATTTTTGTTGTGCCGCTTTCGGTGCTATCAAGAACATAGTACTCACCGCGGCGGTAAGTTATTTCGTACGTTTCACTGCCAATAAGTTTTGCGACATCATTTACTCCCGCGCCCGCAGAATTGACAATGGTCTTTGCAAAAAACGTTTCATTGCCATTTGTAACGGCAAAAACTTCGCCTTGCTTCTCTATTTTTGCAATGTTAAAGTTGAGCCTAACATCTGCGCCGTTGACGATTGCCTCTTCACATAGGCATATGGTCAAAAGATAAGGGCTGACAACATAAGCATCCTTTGCATAGAGCCCAACGGTGACCTCTTCGCTGAGGTTTGGGGCAAGTTTCAAAAGTTCGTCGCGACTTAGAACAAACAAATTCTTTACGCCGTTGGCTTGGCCGCGCCTGTAGAGAGTTTCCACCGCGCTCTTGTCACTTCCAACAACTATTGCTCCCGTTTTTTCCAAAGGGACGCCCAACCTTTTGCACATAGCGGGGTAGAGTCGGTTGCCCTTGACGTTTAGCATGGCTTTTAGTGAGCCCTCTTTTGCGTCGAAGCCGGCATGAACAAGACCGCTGTTTGCCTTGCTTGCGCCTGTTGCAACGTCGTTCGCCTTGTCAAGAACAAGCACCTTGTGGTGGCTTCGGGAAAGGTCACTTGCAAGACAACACCCAACAACTCCCGCGCCAATTATTATTGTGTCATAGATTTTCACGAAATTTTCTCCTCAGCAAAATAATAAAGACTGCGAGTTAAGTTGTCAAATAAATTAGTTAAACACCCTAAAAATCCTTTATTAAATTGTCAAGAAATGGTATCATATTATATATGAGGTGTTTATGAAAAAAGTGGATATTGCTGTTCTTGGAGCGGGACCTGCGGGGATATCGGCGGGCATCTATGCTTTGAGGGCGGGAGCAAATGTTGTTGTTTTTGATAACGGCAACTCAGCGTTAAAAAACGCAAAAACCATAGAAAATTACTATGGAATCCCCTCCATTTCGGGCGAAAAGTTGTTAAAGAGCGGAATTGAGCAGTTTGAAAAACTTGGGGGAGATTGCGTTCGCTGTGAGGTTTTGCAAATAAAAAACAACTTTGATGAGCATACTTATACTATATCAACAACAGTGGGCGACTACCTTTCAACTGCAGTCATTTTGGCGATTGGGTCGGGCAAGAAAAAGACCATTGATGCGCTTGAACCATTTGAGGGAACAAATGTCAGTTATTGCGCCATATGTGACGGATTCTTTTTTGCGGGGAAAGATGTTGCGGTTATTGGAGACGGACAGTTTGCGCGTGCAGAGGCAGAGGAGTTGTCAAAAAACGCAAAAACGGTGTACTTGGTCTCAAAAATGCGCGAAAAAATTGCAAAATTGAGCAAAAATATTGTTCTTTTGCAAAAAAACATAGTGTCATTTGAGGGCAACGGGCTTGTTGAAAGAATTGTTTTTGACGACAAAACTAGCGTTAATGTTGACGGCGTGTTTGTTGCACTTGGCACACTTTCAAGTTTTGAGATCGCAAAACAACTTGGCATTCTTTGTAATTCTGACTGCATTGATGTTGATAAGAACTTTATGACAAATGTTGCGGGAGTTTTTGCAGCGGGTGACTGCATAAAAGGGCTAAGGCAAGTCAGCAAGGCGGTTGGAGACGGCGCGCAAGCGGGCATTGAGGCAGTTAGATATTGCAAGATGTTGGAAGAAGATGAGTAAGAAAGAAAAAGTATTAAAGCGTCTAGACATTTTTGGCACTATCGCGTTTGGCGTTCTGGCTTGTTTTACTATGCTTTTTCTTGTTTTTTACTCAATTATTGGGAGCGTGTTTTTTGAGTATGCACTAGACGCGACTTTTGCGGCAGTGACAAATGCTCCGCAAAACATGGCACCCGATATGCCAATCCCTCACACCGAGGACGAGTGGCTAGAAAATATTGACAAGAGCGAAGAGACCATAACAAGCGGGGGCTATAACCTCAAGGCGACTCTTATCATGAACAAGGTCAAGACTAATCGCTATATTATTAGTATTCATGGTTATCGTGGCAAGTCCACCGAGATGAGTTTTTATGCAAAAAAGTTTTATGAGGCGGGGTATAACGTGCTTTTGCCCGACCTTAAAGGCCACGGAAAAAGCGAGGGAAAATACATTGGCATGGGCTACTTTGACAGGCTGGACATTCTCGGCTGGATTGACTTTTTATTAGAAAGGGACAGTGCGTCGCTCATCGCTCTGCATGGCATTAGCATGGGCGCATCGACGGTCATTAGCGTTAGCGGTGAAAAGACAAAAGACAATGTTGTTTGCTTTGTTGAAGATTGCGGTTTCACCAATGCCTATAAAGAATTTGAGCACGTTGCAAAAAATGTTTTGAAACTTCCTGCAGTTAATGTTATTCTTAATTCATCCAACCTCATAAGCAAGGTTAGGCTTGGGGTTCCGCTTGATGACATTGACCCTTTGTCTCAACTCAAAAAGGCAACAAAGCCAATGCTCTTCATTCACGGAACTGCCGACAACTTTGTGCCATTTTATATGCTTGACGAACTATATAATGCAAATGACAATATTGAAAAGCAAAAACTCGTTGTTGAGGGTGCAAACCACGCATACAGCGCGACCCACAATCCCGATTTATATTTCAAAACGGTCATTGATTTTATAAATTCACACATGGAGAAAAGCAATGTTTAAGATTTCTAACAAACTTGAAAGTTATCAGTTGATTGAGAAGTTGGCTCTCAACAAACTCCCCGAAGTTCTTGTTGAAGAATTTGACGAAAAGAAAATCAACAACTTTTTGAAAAAGTATCCCGCAAAGAGTTACGCCGTTCGCGACCGCGAGAAAAAGGGCTCAAAACTCTTCAACCTCAACGTCAAAAGAGAGGACATTTTGGACTATGTTAAGGGGCAGAGAATGTTCACAATAAATGTCAACACGGCATCACTTCCCGCAAAACAACTTCTAACAGGTGAAATTTTGGTGAGAACCAATGGAGATGTTGTTCTTGCAGTGTCAAAAAATCCGTCGTTTTCGGCAAGAGACGGGGCACTTAGACCCGACTACCAATTCTCGTGCGACGCATCAGACAAAAGGCTAGACAGAATATCGGGTCTTTCATATGTTCTTGACTATATCTATGAAAAGGAACTTTTTGACGTCATTGTTGAATTTGCGTGCTTTGACGGGCTTGTTGGAACAAAGGGCGGTCATGTTGCAATATTCGAACTTCGTACAGATTATTGATTTTAAATGTAAAATATTATCCAATTTGATATGTTTTTTACAAATAAAAATTCAAAATTGAAAAAATGTCAAAAATAGGCTAAGAAAGTTGGCGCAAAAAAACAAGTGACATAAGAAAAAATCAAGGCGGTTTTGTGACCGCTATTGACTTTTTTTAATATAAATAGTATATTAGAATAGTTTTTTATGGATAAAACTCTTTTAAAAATTTTAAGAAATGTTGAAAAGCCGTCAAGATATGTTGGGGGCGAAGTTAACATGTACGCTGTCAACACCGAGATGCGCGTTCGCTACTGCCTTTGCTATCCCGGGCTTTATGAAGAGGGCATGGCAAGGCGCGAAGTTATCATCCCTTATCACCTTTTGAACGACAGAAAGGGGTATAGTTGCGAGCGCTGTTTTGCTCCATATTTTGACATGGCAAAAGAACTAAAAAAAGAGCGATATCCACTCTTTTCACTTGAAACAAAGACGCCCCTTTCAAAGTTTGACATCTTGGGGGTGCCACTAAGAAGCGAACTTAACTACACAACCATTTTGTATATGCTTGAACTTGCCGACCTTCCATATGAGTCCAAGTTCAGAAAAGAGGAGTTCCCTCTTGTCTATGGCTTTGGCGACCCCGCATTCAATCCCGAACCTCTTGCCGAAATTTTGGACTTTTTCATTATTGGCGACTTTGAGGACACAACAATAAAGGTTATTGACACGGTCATGAAGTGCAAACTCTCCAGCCTAAAAAAGCCCGACATCTTGCGCGCCCTTTCGAGCGTTGAGGGGGTGTATGTCCCTTCGCTGGTCTCGGTTGAGTTCGACAAAAACGGAAAAATCAGTCGCCTTAAAGGTAAGACCGTGAAAAGGCAAGTTCTTCGTGACCTTGACCGAGCATATTTTCCAACGAAACTTATAATTCCAAACGAGAATATCAAGGGCGAGAGCGCGTTCGTTGAGATGATGCGCGGTTGCGACCAAGGTTGCAGATTTTGTCAAGAGGGATATGTTTATCGCCCAATGCGTGAAAGAAGGGTGCAAACGCTTGTGAACCAAGCAACAAGCCAACTTGTTGGCTCGGGCTTCGACCACCTTAGGCTCTGGGCTTTGGAGTCGAGGGCGTATTCAAAGATGAACAATCTTGTTGGGTTCATTGACCCGCTTTGCGAAAAGATGGGCGCCACTTGGAGCGTTGACAACCTTCGCGAGAACACCATGGATGGCGATGCAAAAATGCTGAAAAAGAGCGAGACGATCACTCTCAACATTGAGGCGGGCACGCAGAGACTTAGGAACATCATCAACAAGTCCATTAGTGACAGTGACATTGAAAGCACATTAAAAAACGCAATTTTTAATGGTTACACCTCGTTTGAACTTGATTTTTTAATAGGTTTGCCGTTTGAGAACGCCGAAGACCTTGCAAATATTGTAAGCATTGCAAAAAAAACGAAGGAACTTTATGCGACATATCATCAAGGCAACAAGCCTCTTTCGTTGACCGTCAAAACAACGACTTTTGTTCCAAAGCCATTCACTCCGTTTGAATTTTGCTCGTTTGCTGGAAAAAAAGAAATAGAAAAGCGCCAGACGTTTTTGGAGACTGCGCTTGGCAAAATTGACGCAAAATACATACATGACGACCCCAAAATTGCAGAAATTGAGGCGGTTTTGTCGCGAGGGGACAGAAGGCTAAACACCTTCATCATGGTTGCCTACAAGCGCGGTGCGATTTTTAATGACCCAAAGCACTTCAACTTTGAGGCGTATGACGACGCGTTCAAAATAACTGGACTTGACATAGGTTTGTTCACTGGCAAGCGCGACACCAAAGAAATTTTGCCGTGGGACCTTGTTGATGTTGGCATAACAAAATCTTTCTTTCTTGGTGAACTAAAAAAGGCCATGGCGGGCGAAACAACGGCGTCTTGCCTTCACGATTGTGCGAGGTGCGGGCTGCAGGGGGGATGTAAGTATGGTCATAGTTGAGTATAAGGTGAGCGAAGAGGGGATGTTCATCTCTTTTGACGCCATGAAAAAAATTTGGCGCAGACTTCTTGCAATTTCTGGAGTGAAAGTCGAAAAGACCACGGGCAAAAACCCCAAAGAACTTTTGTTTTTTGCAAAAAAGACAGACCTTGGGGTGGAGAGCATGTGCGAATTTGTTGCCTTCAAGACTTCACTTTCGGGGCGTGAGGTGAAAGACGCGCTAGAAAACAATATGCCAAAGTGGCTTACACTGAAAAAACTGTTCAGCAAAAATTTGGAAGAAACAAACCCATTTGAAGAGGAAACTCTCTCGCAATACAAACTTGTTGAAACTGACCTTGACGAGAAAAAAAGAGAGGTGGAAGACTTTTTCAAGGGTCTTGACGAGCAAACGAAAAAACGCATTTTGACCCATGAAGTGGCGCAAGATTGCGTACTTTTTCTTGCAAAAGACGAGAATTTTGATGTTTTGCACTTTGTGAAAGACCTTTTAAAGGCGCTTGACCTTGAGAAAAAAGAGTACAGAATTATCAAGGAAGAAGCGTACTTTTTGAGAGACTCGCAGGTCAGCCTTCTTGAAACAAAGTTCAGAATAAAGGAGTAAAAAAAATAGGCGCGATGCCTATTTTTCGTTGTCTTTAATCTGTCTTGCGCCACACCCCGGACAGAAGGTCGCATCGTCGGGGATTGCTCCGCCACAATATGCGCAAACTCGATTTTTCTTTTTGAGTTCTGCCTTTGTAAGGTCGGTCTCTGCCTTTGTTTTTTCAATTTCTGCTTGCGCCTCTGCCTCTTTCAAACTCTCGTTCTTGCGAGCGCGTTTAACTGCAGAAACAATTATGAGGGCAACCGCACCTATTAAAACTGCAACCACAACCGCTGAAATGGTTATAGCAATTTTTTCGCTTTTGCAAGCGTCCTTTGCATCGAGGTAGTCGCCGCACTTTTCAAGGTCGTAGTCGGCATTTATCGCCCAAAGTTCGCCGTCAATATCGCCGTATGCGAATGTGACGCTCTCAAGGTGCATTATTTGATTGGTTTTGTACTGCCCATAAGTGAGGCCGTATATCTCTTCGTCGCGCTCATCGGTGAAGATGAAGTAGAGTTGGAAGTATTCAGTGTCGTCGTTGGTGCACATATAGTTTGCAACGACCCAATCCTCGGTGTCATCGTTATATGAAGAGTAGCCGTAGTAGTCCCAGTTGTCAATAAAAACGCCACTGCTTGCAGTGAAGTGAAGGTCGTCGACGGTGTGAAGATAGTAGCCGTCAACTCCCGCCTTTGCCTTGGCGATAAGTTGAACCCACTCGATTGAGTCTTCTTCCATATTCTTAACGGTTCTGGTGTTGTTAATAAGCCCTATTGAGCAAGTCACAAGGAAAAATCCCGCAAGGAAGATGGCAACCGCAAGAAATATTAGTCCCGAAAAGAGCCCATTTGTGAAAACAAGAGGGCGACCAAAGAAAAAGAATGTTCTTGGCCCGTGAAATCCTCCGCCTCCACTTGACGCATTAAACGACGCGCCACTTGAGAAGCCTCCACCAGACCCGCCGCCGCCAAAACTTGAACCACCACCATGACTTGGACCGTGCATAATATCCTCCTAAACTAGTTCCATTATAATATTATGCAAAAAAGAAATCAAGTTTTTGAAAAGTCATGAGAAATATTTTAAGAACGGGAGAGAAGAGATGCAAAAATTACTCAAAAATTACTCACTTTTAAAATTTTTTTAAAAACCAATAAGAAATACCACAATAAATTGTGGTATTCACTCAATTCAAACACTACATATTGTGTTTGTGGCGGAGGCTTAGGGATTCGTAAGGAGCGTAGTGACGGAATAGCAAGAACCCAAATTTGCCTTCTTTGAGGGTTCGAGCGTCACATATTTCGTTGTCCCAGAGTTGAAGCAGGCAAGGGCACTCCGAGGTGAGAAAAAAGAAAATCGGGAAGTATTCCCGACTTTCTTTTTTTGATTTGAGGGCTGTGCCCTAGACGTGGCGGAAACTTTTCCGTTTTATACGAACTATAAGAACTATTTTCTTTGCTTTGTGCTAACTTTTGTAGTTCCTTTA
>CANQEP010000005.1 GCA_947595235.1 uncultured Clostridia bacterium | reverse complement strand
ACTATGAGCGGTGGAACAATATCTGGAAGTTCAAACACCTATGGCGGGGCAATATTCATCTCAACTGGAGCGACCTTCACCATGAATGGAGGGACAATCTCGGGATGCTCTGCAGAGTATGGCGGTGGAATATATGTTTCAAGCGGAGCAACACTAACAATAAAGGCTGGAACAATAACGGGATGTACGGCAAGTAAGCAAGGACCCGCGATTTATATCGAAGACGGAGCAATAGTGGATATTGATGAAAGTGCTAATATTGAAAAGAACGACATATATCAATACTCTAGTTGGCCGTCAAACTGGCCATCACTTGGCGAAGAAGAGACGGTTGGTTTAGCAAGTTCTTCGCTAAAACTAAGGACAATGACATTTGGCTCGTATCCACAGACATATGTTGGCGACTCAATGAACACGACGTTGGAGGACTGGTATTCTGGAAAGAAAGTCGAAAAGACATATACCATTCGAGACTCGCAAGTATGGAATGCATATGAGTACACTGATGGACAACTATATGCAAGAGGTCCAAGTATAGTAGATAGTGACACGACATCATGTAGATATAAAAATGGAACTACAATAAAATCTAAAGGTACATATGTGTGGTTCAAGGTTGAGCCAATAAAGTGGTATATCTTAAACTATGACGCATGGCAAAATGGAACTGAAGATATAGAGTTGTTGAGTGAATTAGCCTTAACAAGTTATATAAGGTTTAACCCGTCAGGTGTAGGGAATAACTGGAGTGGCAGTGAACTACAAGAATGGCTCAATGGAGATTTCTATAAAACAGCCTTTGATGCAAATGAACAAGAGATAATTAAAGAAAGCGAAGTAAAGAACAACGTCACTGGTAATTATGATTCCTCAACGAGTGACGGGACTGGTACAACCACAAACGATAAGATATATTGTAAGAGTTACTGGGAGATGTATAACAGTAGCGGAGTCTTTAAAAACACCGATGCGAACAGATATTGCTCACCTAGTGATTTTGCATTAAGTAACAACTGTTATATGCTAAAAAGTTACAGTACTTCATATAGGACAGGGACGTGCAACTGGTGGCTCCGTTCGGCGGGCTCGTCGGCCTCTACTGCGTGTGGCGTTTATGGGAACCTCTTCTCCGATTATGTCACTCTCGGGTACGTCGGGGTGCGTCCGGCTTTGCACCTAATCTTGAATCGTTAATCTCCATCGCGGAGCGAACCGAAATAGAGGGTGGTGTCTAATTTTTGTTGCGTGCGACCTGTCGCGCGCGCCTCACTCACCGCCTAAGAGCCAAATATCACGCAAATAGTTTCGAAAAGCAAAAGCCCATGACCATAAAGGTCTATGGGCTTTTGTTTTCTTCGCTCTTTGCATAATCTTTGGCTCTTATGCTATCCTAGGGTTTCTATAGTTTCAAGTTCGCAGAGAACTATTTGGTTTTGAAGAGGATGTTTCTTCGTCCTTTACCCAAACTATGGCTTATCTGCTCCCTCGCATCTTCGAACAAGGCGGTTCAAAGAGAAAGAAGAGGATGTTTGATTTCAAATGTTCTTTCTAAACCGACATATGAATTTCTTGCGTCAACTTCAAGTTCCCCATTGTCAGTGGGGGACTCAATGTTGACTTTTTGACAGACAAAAAGCACCAGCCGAATGGCTGGTGCTGAGTTTTTAAAAAGCTATGCGGTGTGCTTTTTGTCGATGTGCACCGAAGCGATAAAACAGTAGTTGGCTCCTCCAAAGCTACCTTTTGGCGCATAGTCGTCTTTGCTTAGTGCTGCTGCCGCTAAGCCCTGACACATTTCACAAGTGACTATCCCAAAAGACCTTGGTATCATCACCACTTGCTGCCCCCAGCCTTCCATACACAACGCCGAGAAGCACATTTCGGCCCCGCTATAGCGGATCTCGGGTTAAGGGCACCGCTGGCTCCCCACCTAGCATAGCACTCTTATTATACACACTCCTCACGCTTTTTGCAATGTTTATATCCAATTTTTTGTACCTTTTTTGTTCTATTTTGATGTTTGAGGCGAAACTTTTGCGCCTCATTTTTTATTTATTTTGCACAAAATATTAAAAAAAATGTCAAAAAATGTCAAAAAATGGCACTTAGGTATCTTTTAGGGTAGTTAGGAAAAAAATTTTCTTTGGTATTATTGATATAGAAGCATTTTGGAGGTATGTTCTATGAATGTTAATAAGGCCCTTGCCATAAGGATAAGTTATCTTCTTGTCAAGCACAAAATGAGTAAGTATAGACTAGAGAAGGCATCTGGAATGTCGCACTCTGCAATGGTGCACATCTTTAACGAGGACTACAAGGACATCAAACTTTCAACTTGCATAAGGTTTGCGCGAGTTTTTGGCATGAGCCTTGCCGAGTTCCTTGACGACCCTCTCTTTGACAACCTCGACCTTGAAATAGAGTAGCGCGGAGCCTTTCCGTGCTTTTTTGTTTGACATAAATCATGCTCTGTGATATATATATCTTAGAGGACAAAAATGGATAAAAATTCTAAACGCTTTATTGATGCCTACAACAGGCTTGACCAAGGGATGCGCGAGATATACAACATTAAACCCGCCATTAATTTTAGCGACTGCGTGAGAAAAGTCTCGGCAATCAACCCAATCATTCGCAAATACGAAGACGACATCATTGAGTATGGTCGCCTAAGGAACGCCATTGTTCACCGCAGTGGAGAAGAGACCATCGCCGAGCCAAACACCAATGTTGTTGAAAAACTTGAGCAAATTGCTCGTCTTATTTGCACACCTCCAAGGGTCATGGACACGGTTGCCAACCGCGCCATCTATTCTGTTGACGACAACACTCCATTAAAAGATGTTTTGGTGCGCCTTTTTGAAACGGGATATTCGGTTGTTCCCGTCTATAAGCGCGGAGAACTTGTGGGCGTTATTAACCGCAAGATGATTGTTGAAACGCTTGGGGCAACTATTTCTGCGGGTGTTGACCTTGACGAGTTTTGCAAACTTCCAATAAACGAGGCAATCGACCTTGGCGCAAGTTCAAGTTCATATGAGGTTGTTGGCTCGTCAATAACCATCGACAATGTGCTCTACCTCTTTCAGCAAAACCGCAAACTCTCGGTTGTTATAATAACAAAGAGCGGGAGTTACAGCGAGCAACCGCTTGGAATTGTTGTTACTAGCGACACCATTGACATGCAAACCATTATTGATAACTATTGAGGGAATATGAAACTAGCAAAAGATTGGAAAGACTACGAAATTATTGCTTCATCCAACAAAGAAAAGTTGGAAAGGTGGGGCAATATTTTCTTGCTCAGACCCGACCCTCAGATTATTTGGAAGGGCAAGGACCTCGCGTCTGACCCTCGCATACACGCCCACTACCACCGCACAAACACGGGCGGAGGCGCGTGGGAGAAAAAAAAGAAGTTCCCCGAGGAGTGGATTATCTCATACAAAAACCTCAAATTCTTGGTTAAGCCTATGGGCTTTAAGCACACTGGACTTTTCCCTGAACAAGCATATAACTGGGACAAGATGATTGACCTTATAAAGTCTGCAAAAAGGCCAATAAGTGCGCTCAACCTCTTTGCCTACACCGGGGGAGCGACCGTCGCCGCTGCAAGTGCGGGAGCCTCGGTCTGCCATGTTGACGCGGCAAAAAACATGGTTGAGCGCGCAAAAGAGAATGCCAACCTCAGCGGTCTTGCCGCGGCGCCAATAAGATACATTGTTGACGACTGCCGAAAGTTCGTTGAAAGAGAAATCAAGCGCGGTCACAAGTATGACGCAATAATAATGGACCCGCCAAGTTACGGCAGGGGCGCAAGTGGGGAAGTGTGGAGCCTTGAAGAAAACTTGTTTGAGTTTGTTGAACTTTGCATGAAGGTTTTATCTGACAGGCCACTATTTGTGCTTATCAACAGTTACACAACGGGGCTGGGTGCGAGCGTGCTTGAAAATATCTTAAACCTCACCGTTAAGGCAAAAGGCAAGGTTGAGGCGTTTGAAATTGGTCTGCCAACCGACGAGGCGGGGGTGAACCTGCCTTGCGGAACGTCGGGCTGGTTCATAGGAGAGAACTAATGGAAATTTTGTATGAAGACAACATGGTCATCGTGGTTTTGAAACCTCAAAACGTGCCAAGTCAAGAGGACAGTTCAAAAGACAAGGATATGCTGACCATGGTCAAGGAGTATATAAAAGAGAAGTATAACAAGCCGGGCAACGTCTATGTTGGGCTTGTGCACAGACTAGACAGACCAACGGGGGGAGTCATGGTGTTTGCAAAAACCTCCAAGGCGGCGGCAAGACTTTGCGAGCAATTCAAAACTGGCGAGGCAGAAAAAACATATTTTGCCGTTGTTAAAGGAACTTTGAAGCAGAGGCAGAACACCCTTGTAAACTACCTTGTTAAAGACGAAAAGAACAACATCGTCAAAATTGCTCCCATGCTGACTGAGGGGGCAAAGCGCGCCGAACTTGAATATACTTGCCTTGAAAGCGCTAATGACTTGCATCTTTTAAAAGTGAAAATCGCGACGGGTAGAGGGCATCAAATTCGCGTTCAACTTGCAAACATTGGGCTTCCAATCTATGGCGACCAAAAGTATGGGGGAGAGAATATGCCAAAGGCAAGTTTGAACCTTTTTGCGGTCGAACTCAAATTCACTCACCCAACAAAGAAAGACAAAATGGTGTTTAGGGTCTTTCCTCCAGAGGACAAATCGGCTTGGAACAAGTTTAACCTTGAAAAATATTTATCATTGCAATAGAAAATCCCGCCAATCGGCGGGATTTATACGTTTTTCGAAAGAAACGCAATAATTACAATTTAGTGCCACATTCTGGGCAGAACTTTGCGTCGGCTGGAACATCGGCTCCACACTTCTTGCACTTCTTTGCGCCACTTGACAACTTTTTGCCACAATTAGAGCAGAATTTTGCAGTTTTTTTGTTCTCGTGTCCGCACTCGTCACAGAACACGCTCTCTCTTGCTTTGCGACTTGAGTTCCTCATGCTCTCGCGCATCATTTCGCCAATAGCAAGCCCCGTTCCAAGTTGGGCGCCAACTCCCGCACTGCCCTCATTCTTTGCGGCGTCGCGGATCGCCTTTGCCGATTGATATTTAACAAAGTCGTCCATAGCGTCACCCATAACTCCAACAGATGAGCGGCGTCAATGGCCTTTTCAACCTCTTCGGGGAATGAGATGTTTTCAATAACAAGTCTTGTAAGTTCAAGGCCAAAGTTCTTGAACTCCTCTTGAGATGCCTCCTCAGCAACTTTTGAGAACTCTTGATAATTGGCGCTAAGGTCAAGCGCGCTGATTTTTGATTCTGCAATGCAGTCCGAAAGGCAAGAGATGAGGTGACTTCTCAAAAAGCCCTCAATGTCTTGCGTTGTGTAGGTGGAATTTGTGCCCGAAAGTTCCTTCAAAAATAGGGCAGGGTCAACAACCTTGAACGCAAAACTTCCGTATCCGCGAATTCTTATTGTTCCGAACTCCTTGTCGCGCATGGTTATTGGGTTGCTTGTTCCCCATTTTTGGTTGGTGAATTGCTTTGTGTTAACAAAAAACACGTCGGCAAAAAATGGAGACTTGAAACCATATGGCAAAGAAAGAAGTTGGGTAAGAATTGGAATGTTGCTCGCCTTCAAGGTATACATTCCCGGCTCAAAAACGTCGGCAATTTTGCCTTTGTTCATGAATATTGCAACTTGGCTCTCTCTGACGGTCAACTTTGAACCAAACTGAATTTGGCGTCCGTCCATTGGATACTTGTAGCAAATAACGTCTTTGCTTGGGTCTTGCCACTCAATGGCCTTTAAAAGATTGGTCTTTATAAATCCCATAATAAACTCCCTTTTGTATTTTCTTATATTATAGCATATTTTTTTTATTATCAAACTTTTTTGATACTTGTTTGGAAAATTTTTGCAATATATTTGTTTATTTGTCGCCAATATGGTAAACTTTATGCGAGGTATTTTATGGGTTACAGTTACTCGCCAAGTTCAACAACCAGCAAAGACAGAATGAATTTGTCAACATGGTCGCTTCAAGTCGACCATGGACTTAACAATGTCATCGGTCTTTTTGCGAACACGTTCTTGGTCTCATACATAACTCAGGTCAGCGCCTCGGAGAGTTTGAGCGCGTCCATTGTGTCGGTCGCGTCGTATTATCTTGCGATTTATATTGTCATGATTTTTTTAAATACTCTTCTTGGCTACCTTGTTGACCGAACCAACCGCGTCTGGCTCTATAGAGTGGGAATAATATGCAAGGGAGCGTTCATCGTACTTGTCATTTTCATGGGGCAGAACCTTGCAAAATATTCAGTCTTGGCGGGCGCTTTGTATGGCGTTGCAGAGAGTTTTTATTATTCAAGTTTCAATATTCTAAAGAGCGAAATGGTGCCAAGAGCCCATGCCGACAAGTACGTTGTTGTTGAAAACATCTTTGCAAAGGTCATCAACGTTGCGTTCCCAATTATCCTTGGCGTTTTGATTGATGTTTCAACCTATGTCACAACCGCATATATGGTGCTTGCAGTTGTTGCCATTCAAGTTGTCTTTTCGTGCTTCATAAAATCAAGCAGACCTGAGGGCTCGTGCTTTGAGTTCTTCAAATATCTTAAAAAACTCAAAGGCAACAGTGAGGACATAAAAAGAATAAAGAACTTTTATCCCGTTGCGCTTGCTTATGGGGGAACAAAAATTCAAACCGCACTTGTTCCGCTTCTTGCAATCTACACCTTCAAAACCAACATTAGCCTTGGCTTGTTCACTGCACTCTTTGCGTTTTTGGCAGTGGCATGTCTGTTTCTTTTCAAGTACCTTAAAAAGAGCAAAATAGGTGAGAAGGCAAGCAAGGTCATGTATATTATTCTTGGCATTTTGCCCGTCATTGTCTCAGTCATGATTGCCATAAGCATAGAAAAGTGGTCGTTCATAGTGTTTAGCATGGTGCTTGAAATTGCAATTTGCCTTCTTGGTTACTCGCTTGACGTTCAAAGAACTGTCATCTTGAAAAAGACAGGGCACTATGAAGATATCGCCGAACACCAAGCCTTGACCGAAGTTGCATTCAACATTATTCGAGCCGTGACCTTCGTTTTGATGCTTGTTCTTGGGCTCACGCTGGACATAAATGGGCTAAAAATCTGCATTGCAGTTGTCAGCCTTTCGTATCCACTACTTGCACTATTTTTAATGAGGCTAGAAAAAGAGGAAAAGAAATATCCAATAGACTACGTTGTTGTCAGCGTTGAAGAGGTCACCGACTCGCAGAACGCGACAATAGAGGAGAATAAAGATGAAAATTAACAATCTATACGAATTTTTAAAAGAGCGTGGGCTCATCTATCAGACCACCGACGAGGAAAAACTAAAAGAACTTTTGAACGGAAAGCCCATAACTTTCTATCTTGGAATTGACCCAACCGCCGATGCAATTCACCTTGGGCACCTTTGCAGCCTTCGAACGTTTAGGTTCTTGCAAGAGGCGGGGCACAAAGGCATTTTGGTAATTGGTGGTGCAACTGCCATGATTGGTGACCCAAGCGGAAGAACAGACATGAGAAATATGCTTGAGCGCGAAAAGGTCAACAAAAACCTTGAAGAGATAAAGCGTTTCAGCCAAAAGTTCATAAAGACCGACGGCGACAATCCCGCCCTCATACTCAACAACAATGACTGGATGAAAAACTATAGTTACGTTGACTTTTTGCGCGATGTTGGAACATACTTTAACGTCAATGTCATGCTCAGCGCCGAGGCCTATAAAAAGAGGCTAGACAACGGCGGACTCACCTTCCTTGAAATGGGCTATATGCCAATCCAAGCCTTTGACTTTGAGCACCTTTTCAAAACGTATGGGTGCGTTTTGGAGGTCGGCGGAAGCGACCAATGGGGCAACATGGTTGCGGGAACTCAACTCATTCGTCGCAAGTGGGACAAGTCGGCAACTGTCATGACAACTCCACTTCTTCTCAACTCGCGAGGCGAAAAAATGGGCAAGACCAGTGGTGGAGCCCTTTGGGTTGACGACAGCAAGACTAGTGTCTATGACTTTTATCAATACTTCATCAACGTTGACGACAAAGACGTTGAAACGCTCTTAAGGTGGTTCAGCGACCTTTCTATGGCAGAGATAAAAGAACTTTGCTCGGGAGACATAAGAGTTGCAAAAAAGAAAATGGCATTTTGCGTGACCGCGCTCGTTCATGGAGAGGACAAGGCTCGCGAGGCAGAGAAGACCGCCGAAGAGATTTTTAGCGGTGCGGGCAGTAGCGAAAACATGAATAGCGTGAAACTTGACAAGGCGCTTATAAAAAATGGAATTGGCGTGCTTGATCTCATGACAAAGATTGGAATAACTTCTTCAAATGGTGAGGCAAGGCGTCTCATCGCTCAAGGGGGGCTCTCCATTGACGACAGAAAACTTGACGACCCAAATGAGGTGTTCACCACGAGCGCGGACAGTTTTGTTGTTAAAAAGGGCAAAAAAGTGCATTTGCGCGTTGACCTTGCCTAAAATAAGAGGTAAATTTTAAAAACAATTTAAAAATATTTGCGTTTTTTATCGCAAGATAGTAAAATAAAAGTAACCTTAAAGGTTAAACTAAAATTTAAGAGGAGTAAAACATGAAAATTTCAGACGTAAGAGTTCGCATTGTCAAGAACGAATCAAGCAAAATCAAAGCAAGCGCATCTATAACTATTGATGATTGTTTTGTTGTTCACGACATTAAGGTTATCTTGGGTAATGAGGGTTATTTCATTGCTATGCCTAGCAGAAAAACTCCAGACGGCGAATTTAAGGATATTGTTCATCCATTAAACACCGAAACCAGAGAACTTATCAGCGGCATTGTTCTTAAGGCTTTTGAAGAAGCACAGAACGCTGCTGAATAATCTTAAGTTGCGACAAAAAGTCGCTCCTTAAAAATATAACTTGATTGGACATTGCATAGGCACCGAGGGTGAAAAGAGTTTTCTTTGACCCTTGGTGTTTTTTCTTGCGCTTTTTATCCCAGCGCAACGTCAAGAATCATCATGACAACAAATCCAATTATTATGCTCCACGTTCCAAGGTGCGAGGTCTCGCTGTACTTTGCCTCGGGAATAAGGTCCTCAAAGGTGACAAAAAGCATCGCCCCCGCCGAAAAACTCAGCGAGTACGCCAAGAGTATTTGTATTTTTGATGCCAGCAAAAGTCCAATAACTGCAAAAATTGGCTCAACAACTCCGCTAAGTGTTCCCCAAAGAAAGCCCTTCCACTTGCTCCCAGTTTCTTTATAGACGGGGAGGGCAACGGCGATGCCTTCGGGAATATTTTGAATGGCAATTCCAACGGCAAGCATAACGGCAGAAATCATCGCCGCCTTTTCGTTTAGGGCAAGGGCGTTGCCAAGTGCCACGCCAACCGCCATGCCTTCGGGAATGTTGTGGATGGTGAATGCCAAGACGAACCTTTTGAGTTTTATTTTTGAGAGTGAGCCAATGTCCTCTTCGCCCGACCGCCTTTTAATCCACCTTGAAACAAGGTCAATCGCGTGCAAAAATAGGCACCCGAGAAGTATGCCTACCATGGCGGGAACAAAAGCCCACTTTCCATAAGAAGCCGAGTTTTCTATTGCAGGGAGCAAAAGTCCAAAAAAGGATGCAGCAATCATGACGCCCGCCGAAAATCCGCAAATGACCGAGTTGAGCCTTTTGCCGAACTCCTTTTTCATAAAGAAAACAATGGTCGCGCCAAGTGTTGTGCAAACAAAGATTATAAGACAGCCAAATATTACGCTTGCAGTGTTATTCATTTGTTCCCTCAAAAAGTGTTTTTCCTCTACATTCTATGAAAGCCCAATTATTTTTGTTCAGCCCGCAAAAATTGTTGACGTGTCAACAATTTTTTGTGTATAATCAAGTGGTTTTGTGGAGGGGATATGGAAAGCCGATACGATAAGTTCACGTCACTAATTCTCAATATCAACAGGAGCATACAAAAAATAAAGGCGTTTGAGATGTCTGCCTTTAACCTTAAGGGCAAGGAGGTGCAATGCGTCTATCACTTGTCACTTAGCAAAAGCGGGCTGTCGCTCACCGAACTTTGTGCGCTTTGCTATGAAGACAAGGGGGCGCTTTCGCGAACGCTCGTTGACCTTGAAAAGAAGGGAATTGTCAAAAAGGGCGAGAGTGTTTTGAAGTATAAGTGTCCATATCTTTTGACCGAAAGGGGCAGAGCGCTTGGCGAAAAAGTATGCAGTCTCACGCAAGAAATGGTAAATCGTGGAAGTGCGGGCATAAAGGAGAGCGAGCGCGAAAAGTTCTATAAAAATCTTGCGCTGGTCAATGAAAATCTGCAAAATATTTGCAAGTTATATGGAGAAAAGAATGGTAAAGATATTGATTGACAGTTCGTCAGACATTGACGAGAAAGAGGCAAGCGAGAAGGGGCTTTTTCTCATTCCAATGATAATAAGTTTTAATGGTGAAGAGTATTTTGATGGCGTGAACTTGTCGCACAAGGAGTTCTTTGAAAAACTTATTGAGAGTAGCGACCTTCCAAAGACCAGCCAAATCAATGAGTTCAGATACGAAGAGAAACTTAGTGAATTGACCGCCGACGGCAGTGAGGTTGTTGTTATAACCCTTTCAAGCAAGTTGTCGGGGACGTATAATGTGGCAAAAGAGGTCGCAAAAAAGTATGACGGCAAGGTCACTGTTGTTGACAGCCTCAATGCGTGCATAGGCGAGAGGATACTCATTGAATACGCGCTCCGCCTTTTGCATGAGGGCAAGTCGGCAAAAGAAATTGCCAGCGAACTTGACGAAAAAAAGCACAAGATAAATCTTCGCGCCCTTCTTGGAACGCTAAAATATTTAAGAAAAGGGGGAAGGATATCCTCGCTTGTGGCGTTTGCGGGTGAGGTGCTCTCCATAAAGCCCGTTGTTGCGGTCATTGGGGGCGAGGTCAAACTTGTTGGCAAGGCGATGGGCTCAAAGAAGGGCAACAATCTTCTTACGCAAATGATAGAAAAGTCTGGTGGAATAGACTTTTCAATGCCGTTTGCGGTTGCCTATTCGGGGTTGTCGGACGAGTGCCTTAAAAAGTATCTTGACGACAGCGCGGGACTTTATGAGGGTCACGTAAAAAAAGAGGATATTCCTCTTCACATGATTGGCAGCACCATTGGAACGCACGTTGGCCCCGGCGCAATAGCCGTTGCATATTTTGGAAAATAGAAAGTAAAAGTCCAAGCATTATTGCTTGGGCTTTTACTTTGGGTTGTGAATAAGTTTTTATTTTGGTTTAGTCGTGCATGTCCATAACGTAGTATCCGCCCGACTGCTGAGTTGGTGGAAAAGACTCTCCCTTTTCAAGAAACATCTTTTCGTTTGAAAGGCATTTGCCATCTTTGCTGTATGGCTTGTAGCCACAACTCATTGGGACGGTTTCACCCGGTCTGTATCTTTGCATTTTGTTATCCCCCTATGCTAGTGTGTGCAAAAAAACGCAAATTATTATAAAAAGTCAGTGAAAAAAGCCACAATTTTGTGACTTTTTATGATTATTTCTTATTTTTGTTGTATTTTTCTTGAAGGCTTGGGCTGTTTTTTAATAGTTTTTTCATGGACATATCTTCAATTTTGTTGTTGGCGAGCCTTAGTTGGTTCTCGCTTGAAGTCAAGGCTTCTTTGATTTTGTTGAGGTGAGAAATGGTCTTGTCGATCTCTTCAATAGCGGTCTTGAACTTTTCGCTGGCGGTGTTGTAGTTCTTGCCGAACGCGTTTTTGAAGTCGTTTAATTGCTCCTCAAACTTGGCAACGTCAAGATTTTGCTCGCGAACAACCATGAGTTCCTTTTTGTACTCAACCGTGCCCAGCGCGGCGTTTCGAAGAATGGTGATGAGGGGGATGAAGAATTGCGGACGAATGACATACATCTTTGGGAACTTGTGAGAAACATCAACAATGCCGTCATTATATAGTTGATTGTCGGGCTCAAGAAGGCTGACAAGAACGGCATATTCGCACCCCTTTTCGCGTCTGTCTTTGTCAAGTTCTTTCAAGAACTCTTCATTTTTGTGCTTGACTGAACTGCTTTCTGTTTGGTTTTTCATCTCAAACATTATAGAGATATATTCAACGCCGTCATCTGAATAGTCGCGAAAGATGAAGTCGCCTTTGCTCCCCGAAGAGGCGTCGTTGTCCTTTGCAAAATACGCGTTTTTGAAGCCAATCGCACGCACCTTATTGAACTCGTTGTCGCAGAAAACTTCCAGCGATTCGCCAACCCCTTTGGTGGATTGTTTGAGTTTCATCTCCTTGTAATAGGCGATGTCCTCATCTTTGTCTTTGAGTTTTGCCTCGTACTTTTCAATAAGATTCTTTTGTTCAAGTTCGCTTCGGCTCTTGTTGTTTTCTATGGCGTTTTGCAAAAGGAAGACCTCTTCATGAAGTTTTGAAACAGCCTCATTAACTGCAAGGTTCTTTTCGGTCTCTTTGCCTTTTAGTTCTGCCTTCAATTTTTCAATTTCGGCATTACTCTCGGCTCTTAGTTTAACAAGTTCGTTTTCTTTCTCGCTGATAATTTTGTCTTTTCGGCTAGCCTCTTCAATGATTGCAGACTTTATGGCAGATTTTTTCTCGTTTTCCAAACTTTCAAGACGGCTGTGGAGTTCCTTGTTGAACTCGCCGTCACGAATTTGGCTTACTATGGAATTGTAACTGCTTTCGTCAATCTCAAATTCTTTTTTGCAGTGTGGACAAATTATTGTTTGCATCTTTTCACCTCACTAATTTGATTATAACTTTACGAGTGCAAGTTGTCAATCTTGACAGCGTTTTTGATGGGTGCTATAATAAAAATATGAAAATTTATAGAGCCATTAGCCAAAAAGAGTACAATTGTCTTAATGAAAAGAAGAGCCTTAAAAGTAAAAGAAAGACCGTTTGGGGAAGGCCCGAAAGGTTTGTTGACTTGAAGAGGGCGAGCGACGGGTATGGAAAATTCTTTTTCTTCTATTTGCAAGATGCTGTGTTTTTCTGCAACACCTTTCGTGACAATGGCTACAGCGGAAGGGACAATATCCTTGAAATGGACATCACCGAAGAAGAGGCTTTCCCTTTTTTGACTTGTGGTGGCTACGCCTTTTATGAGGACGAGTCGCCAGAGAAAAAAACCGTGCACTCGTTTCCCGAACTATATCTTCCAATTGATTTTGTTGATAAAAAATTCGCAGAGGGTCAGGTTAGAGTTATATCTTATGGCGAGCGTAAAGACATTTATCCATATCCGCTCTCCAATTCAAGTCGCGAACCAAACTATGTGACTCTTGGCAACGCCATTGATGAAATTGCCGCCGAAAGGGAAAGAATAGATGATATTCAAAATATAATAAATCGTCAAAAATTTCTTGAAACCCTTGATGAGAAAAATCCTCAAAGAGTATATCTCCGCCCAAAGGATGAAGTTGAACAAATGGAAAAGGATGTTGAAGAGGAAAAGTGGAATCTTGTTGAGGCCATTGATAATTTGAAAACAATATTTCACAACTTTGCCCGCGAACATGAAAAGTATATGAAACTAGTTTTAGTAAAAAACGAAGAAAATGACACAAAAAACGCAGAATAAATACCCATTCTGCGTTTTTCAATGCAAAATAACGAACTCTGCACACAAAAACCCCTTATTTTCTGCAAAATCATGCGAAAACATCATGAAAAATGCTAATTTTATGCGCAAATTTTGATTTTTTATGCGCATTTTTTTATATTTTGCAGAAAAATCATTCATTTTTATTGAATAATTGGTTGAGTTTAATTGTTTTTTCGGCCTCTATTTGTTTGACGCGAAATTTTTAAATTGATAAAATTAAAAAGAGAGTTTAAGGTAGGTGTGTTATGGAAAAGTTAAAACTTACAAAAACATGGGACAAGACCTTTGCAAAAAGTAGCGAGGTCTTGCACGAAAAAGTTGTTTTTCATAACAGATATGGAATTTCTTTGGCGGGGGACTTGTATGTTCCAAAAGAAAAATCAGGTAAGTTCTCGGCGATTGCGGTTTGCGGTCCATTCGGGGCCGTGAAGGAGCAAGCGTCGGGACTCTATGCCCAAACGTTGGCAGAAAGAGGTTTTTTGACGCTGGCGTTTGACCCATCGTTTACGGGTGAAAGCGGTGGCGAGCCAAGGTTCGTGGCGTCTCCCGACATCAACACCGAGGACTTTCAAGCCGCGGTTGACTACCTTTCGCTGAGGGATGACGTTGACGAGAATAAGATTGGCATCCTTGGAATTTGTGGATTTGGCGGACTGGCTCTCAATGCTGCGTGCCTTGACACAAGGGTGAAAGCCACCGTTGTTTCAACAATGTATGATATGTCGCGCGTTAACGCAAACGGCTACTTTGACAAAGAAAACAAAGAAAAATTGCGTTATGAAAAGAAGGTGGCTCTCAACGCTCAGCGCCTTGAGGACTACAAAAACAACGTTTACAAACTTGGCGGTGGAGTTGTTGACCCGCTCCCAGATGACGCGCCATACTTTGTTAAGGACTACCACGACTACTACAAGACAAAACGCGGCTACCACGAAAGGTCGCTCAACTCAAACGGCGGATGGAATGTCACTGGAACAATGTCGTTCATGAACCAACCCATTTTGGCGTACACAAAAGAAATTCGCAGCGCAGTGCTCATAATCCATGGAAGCAAGGCACATTCGCTATACTTCGGCAAAGACGCGTATGAAAATATGGTTTCGGGAAGCAAATATGCAAAAAACAAGCGACTTCTCATTGTTGAGGGCGCGAGCCACACCGATCTTTATGACAGGCTAAACATCATTCCATTTGATGAGATTGTCAAATTTTATAAAGCAAATTTAAAGTGAGGAGAATATTATGAAATCAAAAGTATATTTCACAAAAGACATAAGTGCGGCCTCGCTCGTTAAAATCTATGACGCGCTCGGCGTTAAACTAAAAGGCAAGATTGGGGTTAAAATCTCCACAGGTGAACCAGGTGGCCACAATTATTTGAAGCCCGAACTCATAAAGGACCTTGTAAAAAAACTTGACGCGACCATTGTTGAGTGTTGCACGGCATATGGTGGCAAAAGGCAAGACCCCAAAGACCACTGGCATGCCATCAAGGACCATGGATTTTTGGATATTGCAAAGTGCGACATCTTGGATGAGTTCGGCGAGATGGAAATCCCTTGTGGGGGCAAGCACCTTGACGTTGACATCGTGGGCGAGCACATGAATAACTATGACGCGTTTGTCAACCTTGCGCACTTCAAGGGTCACGCCATGGGGGGATTTGGCGGAGTTATAAAAAATCAATCGATTGGCTTTGCGTCAACTGCGGGCAAGGCATATATCCACACGGCGGGGAAAACGCGCGAGGCTTCAAAACTTTGGACCTGTATTGCAAAGCAAAACGACTTTCTTGAGAGTATGGCAGAGGCTGCAAAGGCGGTCAGCGAGTTCAGAAAGGGCAAGATTGTTTATATCGACGTTATGAACAACCTTTCAGTGGACTGCGATTGCGACTCCAGTCCCGAAGATCCTTGCATGCAAGACATCGGCATCTTGGCTTCCACTGACCCCGTTGCCGTTGACCAAGCGTGCATAGACAAAATTTGGTCATCAACTGACAGAGGTCGCGACCACTTTATCGCTCGCGTTGAAAGGCAAAATGGCAGACATATTTTGCCATATGCCGAGTCCATTGGCCTTGGCTCAAGAGACTATGAACTTATAGAAATCTAAGAGGTAAAAAATGCAAATTGACGTCAAAAATGTGAAAATTTTCGTTACAATTCCACTATCTAGTGTAAAAAATGTGCGAAATGCGGTTTGCGATGCTGGTGCGGGAGTTATTGGAAATTATACTTTTTGCACCTACTCGGTCAAAGGGAAGGGAACGTTTTTGCCAAACGACAATGCAAATCCATATATTGGAAAGAAGAGCAAATTTGAAGAAGTGAAAGAAGAAAAGTTGGAGTTTGTTTGCCCGGTGGAAAAAGTAAAGGCGGTCATAACCGCCCTTCGAAAGGCGCACCCATACGAGGAGCCCGCCATTGACATTGTTCCGCTTTTGGACGAGGCGAGTTTCAACTAGGAGGAAAGTATGCTAAAAATTGGAGTTAACACAAACAATCAAGCGGGAGCCGACTTTGAGGAGATTGTAAAGAACATAAAAAACGCGGGTTTTGACTGCGTTATGATCGCTTTTGACCGCAAAGATGATGAAGAAAAGATAAAGATTGTCAAAAATGCGGGGCTAGAAATTGCGTGCGTCCACCTTGACTACAAATATGGCAACGACCTTTGGCTAAGAGGGAAGTCTTGCGACGAGTATGTTGACAATGTCATTAGCCAAGTTGAGTTGTGCGGCAAGTACAAAATCAAAAACGCCGTGTTCCACTGCACATGGGGGAGCCCGAACGACATCGCGAACGAGCCCTCACAGTCGGGGCTTGACAACTTCGGGCGCATCTTTGACGCGGCAGTAAAAAACGGCGTTGTTCTTGCGCTAGAGAACGTTGACCAAAGGTGCCTTAAGTATATTGACTTCCTTTTCAAGAACTTTAAGTCAGACAACTTGGCCTTTTGCTATGACATCGGCCACCATAATTTGTATTTGAAAAAGCATGACCTTATCAAAAAGTATGGGAAGTCACTTAAAGTTGTCCATATCCACGACAACCTTTGCGACTGGGAAGAGGGCTACGACTTCACAAAGGACATTCATCGCTTGCCATTTGACGGAAAAATCAACTATGATGGGCTTTGCACATTCTTTGCCGAGCATCCAAAACAAATAAACACCCTCATGCTAGAAATTCACAAAACAAACCTTTCCGCCGGCAATTTCTACGAAAAATTTACAGATGAGGAGTTTTTGACCGAGGCCTTCAAACACGCCAAAAAATTGGAAGAAATGATAAAATCAAAACAAAACTTGTAAAAAATCTAACAAATTAAGTTATTTTTTACAAATGAAAAAACAAAAAAGGAAAAAGCATGAATTATAAAAAGTGTCCAAGATGCAAACTTAATTATATAAAAGAAGATGAAACGCTTTGTCATGTCTGCAAAAATGAATTAAACATGGGTGCCGACGAAAAAACTCTTGTGGTAAATAAAAGGAGCGAGGTCATCAAGGCTGGAGATGTTTTTCCGTTTGACAAGGACTATCAACTCATAAATCATCTTACTGGAAGAGAATTGAAAGGTTGGGGCAGGGCAACATATACTTTAACAAAATTGTGCTATATTTGGATGATTGCTCTTGACGGAGTGACACGAAACGGCTGGAGTGATAAAATGCTTCAAGATGGAAGAATCAAAGAAGAATATTTTGGCGATAAACAAACAATTCCATCGAACTTCGGCTTGACTTTTGATTATCCCTACAAAGCGGTCTTTGAAAAGACGGGGGACAGTTTTGTTTTTAGAGGCGTCTATAAATTAGACAAAAACGACACTTCATTATATGAAAGATACTACGTCAAGGTTTCGGACACCACAACACTATACGATTTTTAGTTATTGCAAAAATATTATCAAAAATTCAAACGAAGTGCCGAACGCAAAAATTTTGAGCGGTTTAAAGCCTACGGGTGAGAAATATCGATTTTTTGATGACAATATTATTTTGGTTCGGGTGGTCTTTGGTGCTTTTTATAAAGGTTTATGATTTGTAAGCCTTTTTTATTTGCGTATTTGTATGCCGTCATGGCGCCACTTGAATATTTGTATAAGGGGTTAACATAGCAAATGAGTTTACTGCAACAATCAATCATTTGCTGATTGCTTTTGGTTATCTTTTGCTTGAAGTGAGCGGTTTCAATGTCGAACGAGACAAAGTTGTAGCACTCATAAAAACCATAAAGTTTGCCGTTCTCGTCAAGGTATTGGTTAAGTTGCGTCTGGCTTGTTAAAACAATGTTTATAGTTATATGTTGGTATACGCGCTTTAACTTGGCGCACACCCCACGCACCAATTTGTCAAAGTCTCCATGATTGCCAACATAAAATGTTGAGTATCCATTTTTGATTTCCGCTTCAACAGCCTCATAAAGACGATGCTCCAAAGTCCTGTCAAAAACATTTCGATGACCAATAAAACATAAAGCATTATTTTTCATATTTTTTCTCCACTAGTATATGTATTTGGTAATAATAGGCAATCAATTATAGCATAATGAATTAAAAAATAGTCAATCATTTTAGACTATAATGATGCTAACAATTAACCATTTGGGGGAAAGTATGGATATTTTAAAAAGAATAACCGACATACGAGAATCTCGCGGAATGACAATATACGAACTCGCAAAAAGGAGTGGTATAAACAAAAATACTATCTATAGGTGGTATGACAACAACTACACCCCAACATTGGACTCGTTGCAGATAATCTGCGAAAAAGGTTTTCAAATGTCTTTGGTAGAATTTTTCGCCGTGGACTGTGAACTTATCCCCGCAACACCCGAAATTAAAGAAGTTGTTGAGATGTGGACAACTTTAAGCGACGTCCAAAAGAAAGCAATAAAGCAAATAATGAGTTCATATAAAGAGTAAAATGAAATTGAGAAGTTGGCTGTTTGTGACAGTCAATTTTTTTATGCTCAATATCTTTGGCAAGTCGTAGCCATGCAACATATATATTATATGGCATTAAATTAGGCAGTCGCAAGCATTTTGGCATCAAATTAGGCAATAATTGAGTTAAACATGGGGGTTAAAATGTTTAATTTTATTAAAGCCGTAAAAGAGATATTGGAAGAGCGAGGCAAAACCACAGCCGACTTGTTTAATGACAAAGTGGTGTCAGAAAACACTTTTTACAAGTACAACCAACGAACTCCAAGTTTGACGACGCTAATAAAAATCGTAAATTATCTTGAAGTTTCAATTGATTATCTATACGAACTCAAAGATGTGAACGACTTCAAACCCTACAGCGCGCGTCAAACCAATTTTTATGACAGACTCATGTTGCTAATAAAAAGTGCAAAGATATCTTGTAGGCAATTTAGCAAAGATTTGCATTATTCAAGGGACAATATTCTTCGCTGGAAAAAGGGGACAGAGCCAAGCGTTCAATGTTTGCTAGAAATCGTGAATTATTTTAACTGCACTTTTGATGACTTGCTTGAGCACGAGTGATTGTAAAATAGTTGTGAGGTTTTTATGGACAAAAATATAGAAAAACAATACAAAGAAATTATTTTTAGAGTTGGCTATTATAGAAATAAAAATAATTTGTCCGCGCGTGAAACTAGTCTGCAACTTGGATATAGTGATAGTTTTATGAATCGAATCGAAAGGCAATCGGTTGAGTTGAAAGTCTCAACCTTATTGAAGTTTTTGGATATTGTTAATGTTTCGCCACGAGAATTTTTCTATTCAGACCCCGAGAACTATGCAAAAGATATGGAAATACTCAGTGCAATAAAGTCGCTGAGTGCCGAGAATAAGTCGACTATACTTGACTTGGCAAACAAATTAAAGAATAAATAACAAATATAAGCAAAGTATAGAATTATGAAACTAACAGAGGCTATTGCTATAAGAGTCAAAAATTTGTTGGACGAGAGAAATTTGTCTCAATATTCGCTGTTCAAAAATGGTGGGGTGCCAAGGTCTACCGTGAGTAATGTTGTGAACAACAATAAAAAGCGAGTAAGTACAGAAACAATCTATCAAATTTGTTCCACACTTGGTATTTCTCTGAAAGACTTTTTCGATGACAAGATATTTGATAATATAGATGACTAATTGTCGAAAAGTGGATACCTTATCACCCCTTTTGGT
Organism: uncultured Clostridia bacterium; assembly: GCA_947595235.1. Lineage (GTDB taxonomy): Bacteria > Bacillota > Clostridia > Christensenellales > UBA1242 > UMGS2069. The sequence continues at coordinate 19,123 of CANQEP010000005.1, read as the reverse complement.
GCGTACCGCACCAAAAGGGGGTGATAAAACATCAACTTTTAGAATTAGTTTATTTTGTTGACCATTGGGTCAACTTTTTTTGTGGCGAAAATTTGCGAAAAAATTGGAAAATGGTGGGGGATGTCCGTTTTTTTGGACACAGAAAGGGGTATATTGGGGGTAAGTAAAGGGAGGGGAAAAGTATGGACGAGTTTGACAGAATCATTGGCTATGATCAAATAAAGAATGAATTAAGGAGGATTTGCGACATCTTGGTAAATCCCAAGAAGTACGAAAAGTTTGGGGTCAAGGCGTCGCAAGGACTGTTGCTTCACGGCATTCCCGGGGTTGGAAAGACCCTTATGGCGGAGTGCTTCATCAAGGAATCAAAAAGGAAATGCTTCTTGTGTCGCAAAAACAAGGCGGATGGAAGTTTTGTTCGCGAGATAACAAAGGTGTTTGAGGAAGCAAAGGCGAACCAGCCGTCCATTGTTTTTCTTGACGACATGGACAAGTTCTCCAACGAGGACTCGTTCCACAGCGACACCGACGAGTTTGTTACAATTCAAACTTGCATTGACGAACTTAAAGACAGCGACGTTTTTGTTGTTGCAACTGCAAACGATATAAGGGAGTTGCCAAGGTCACTGAGGCGCGACGGAAGGTTCAGCACCATCATTCCTGTTGACTACGCGACGGGCGAGGACAGCGAAAAGATAATTGAGTATTACCTCAACCAAAAGAAAAATCTTGGGGACATCAACGTCAAAGAGTTTGCAAAAATTATGTCTTGTATGTCGTGCGCAAAAATAGAGACCATAATCAACGAGGCGGGGGCCTATGCAGCGTATAACGGCAAAGACAAAATCGGCAAGGAAGAACTACTAAAAGCGTATTTAAGAAAGACCTTTGAGGCGCCGAGTGATGAAAGCGGGGCAGACATTAAAGACGAGGACAGAAAGTATGTTGCTTATCACGAGGCGGGACACGTTGTTGTTGGCGAGGTGCTCAAAAAAGAGTCCATTGCTCTTGCCTCCATTGCAAACCACAGGGGAACAGTTGGTGGAATCACTGTGAACAACAATTCCGAGCCAATGCGAAACATAAAAGAAAAGGAGAGGATAAACTCAATTTGCAAAATTCTTGGGGGAAAGGCAGCTATTGAGGTGGTTTTTGGCGAGATTGATACGGGCGCGAATGACGATTTGCACAAGGCTTTTGACAGGGCAACCGAACTCATGGACGACTTTTGCGGGTTTGGGTTCGACAAGTTTTTGGAGGGACCCAACACCGACTCAAATGAGAAAAAGGAAAGGCTCTGCATGGCGGTTTCAAATGAACTTAAAGAATTATACAGAAGGACAAAAAAGTTGCTAATGGACAACATCGAGTTCCTTGATAAAATGGCAAAGGCGCTCATGGAAAAGACCACCCTTGTGATGGGCGATATCCAAGAAATAAGAAATTCGTGCAAGATTATCAATTAAGCATTCCCGCGGGGTTTTGCTTTTGGTGATTTTTGCTGGACAACAACTTTAAAATTGGGTATCATAAAAAAAAGGGGGAAAGTTATGGACGGCGGTAACAAAAGTTTGCTAATTTTGCAAGTTTTAAGCATTTTGAAAGAGTATACAGACGAAGAGCATTTTTTGACGCAAAAAGAAATAAAAGAAAAATTGCTCAGCCTTTATGGCGTTGAATGCAACAGGAAGACGGTCGCCGAAAAAATTGACGCTCTTGTGTTCTTTGGCTATGATATTTGCAAAAATTCGGGCGGGGGATACTTTCTTGCATCGCGCGAGTTTGAGCCGAGCGAGATATCGTTCTTGATTGACGCTGTCTTTTCTAGCCGTTCAATCACGGGCAAAAATTCAAAACTATTGGCAGAGAAATTATCTGCATTTTTGAGCAAATATAGGCGCAAAAAGTATAATTATTTGTACAAAAGTGACGAAATTTTGCGAACTTCAAACAAACAACTCTTCCACACGATAGACATTTTGCATGATGCAATAAGTCAGAAAAAGCAAGTTGAATTCTCTTATGACAAGGTCTTTTTCTCGAAGGGAAGGCAAGAAAAACAAGAGAGTCGACACTACGTTGCAAGCCCATACTTTCTAGTGAACAATCAAGGTCGCTACTACCTTGTTTGCAACAATTCCAAGTTTGACGACATCGCCAACTACCGCGTTGAACTTATAAAAAACATCAAAATTCTTGAAACGGATGCAAAGCCAATAACAAGCGTAAAGAACTTTGACAAAGGTATAGACATTGCAAAGTATGTTAATGAAAACATCTACATGATGAGTTCAGTGCCAGTTGATGCAACTCTTAGGCTAGAAAACGAAAACGCGGTCAACGTTGTTTGCGATTGGTTCGGGCAAAACACAAGAGTGTATCAAAAAGGAAGTGAGATTTTTGCTGATGTTCGCGCAAACGAGTCTGCCCTTGTTTATTGGTGCTTGCAATATGGTGAAAGCGCCACTCTTGTTTCTCCAAGCGAGACAAAAGAAAAGATACAAAAGCAAATAGAGAACTTATCAAAAAAGTATAAATAATTGAGCATGAAAAAACATAAGTTTTTATAGAAAAAAATCAAAACTGAAATTTTATTTGTAAAAAATAACCGTATTTGAGTTAAAATTTACATTTAAAATTTTAGTTTTGTTTTTTACTTGCATTTTGCATTATGACATTTAAGCAAAAAGAAATGCCCGAATGGGCATTATTTTATAGCAATTTTTTGATTTTTTCGCGCAAGATTTCTTTTCGTTTTTCGTAAAATTCGTTAAATGATGCGATGTCCAAAGAAGTGTCGGGAATGAACGAGTTTGTTTTAAATTCACTTTGCTGAGTGCTGTTCATGTCGTTATAATATTCTTGCAAAGAGATGTCTTGTCGGCTGGCGTTTTGGCGCCCCTCAAGATATTGAAGGTTAGGAAGTCGGTTGCGAAGTTTTCGCCACTCTGCCCAGTCTTTCATTGAGACGCCCGACGGACTACTTTTGTCGAACCTTTCGTATGGGTGCAAATGGTCAAGTTCGTATTTTAGGCCGCTTTTCACCCAATCAATAGAAAGGTAGTATAAAATTTCTTCAGAAATGCGGTTTTCTTTTTCCAAATTCAAGAGTTCTTCGACCTTTGATTCGGTCACCCTAAGTTCGCTGATTTGGTCGAGCATATCGGTTGAAAACTCATAATTATAGTTGATTATGCCAGTCTTTATCTTTTGCAGTTTGTTGGTTGTTCCTGACTTGAAGTAGGTGAAGAATATCGCCCTGTGCAAATATGACTTTATGCCGTCTGAAAAATTTTGGTAATCGGGGTTGTAGTAAACGAAAAATATTATTGGCACAAGCACGTTCCAACTGTTAACGAACCTTTGGATGTTTACTTTAAACGATTTGAGGAGATTTGCAGTGTCTTTGAAGGCGTTGCTAAAATCTTTCCAGTTGTTTTTGAGGTCGTTCGTTATCTGCTTTGAGATGTTCGCCTTGACAACATCGCCATATATCATGTGTGCGGTTCTTATGATGAAATCTGTGCTAAAATTCGCATAATCTCCCGTCAAAATATTGCCAAATTGCGTTTTTGCACTTGGCCAGTACTCTTCAAGAATGCTCATTGTTATCTCGGATTTTTTGAGCGAGACACCGCCACTGTTGAACCTAACGAACATTTCTAGCGCGTCGTCTTGCGACATCTCAAACATCTCGGTGTATCTTATGAGTTTTTCCTCATAAACCTTGGTGCACAAGTTGTTGAGGAGTTCCCTTGCATAGTCCTTGCTGTCGGTAGGGACGTACTTTATGGCGGTTTCTATCGCATCTTTTCGAGTGTCCTTGTTTTTGAACTCGTCTTTTAATATGTTCCTTATTTCAAACTGCGAAGGCTCGATTTTTGCGATTTTGTTGGTGAAGTGAATGTCATACTTTTTGAGGTTGTAGTCATCTTGGGTCTCTATGCGATTTTTGTTGAGTTCAACCAGCAACTTAATTAGAATTTGCGAGTTCGTGACCCGCCTTTGGCTCTTTGGCCTTATGCCAGTTTCTCCAAGTAGCGAGATGTATAGCGACGTTAAACGCTGTTGTCCGTCGAGTATTGCTGTGTCGGTCTTTTTGAGGTCGACCTCGCGAAGTTCGTAGTTGATGTTGTCCGCCTTCTTTGTGCTGTCAAATCGCACCTCTTTCATAAAATCGCAAAAAAATGTGTCGCTTGAGACATTGTTCTCGTCTATGTGCCAAAAAAGGAAAGTGCTTATTGGGTAGCCTTGCAGTATCGAGTCCCACAAATTTTCTATTTTTTCGGTCGTCCAAACATATTGGCGTTGGAACGCGGGCATGACGTATTTGCCACTGTCTATGTTCTTTACCGCCTCATATATGGTCAGACTTTTATCGTCAAGTTTGCTCATTTTTTCCCCCTAAAAAATTGATTTAAGGTTAGTATAACATATTTTGCCCCCACAATAACAAGTGTTTTTAGCGATTTTATTGACCGTGGCGGTTTACTATTTGTTGACGAAGGTGGGGAATAAATATATACTAAAATAAGGCCTTACGGTTGATGTAAGGCTACGGGGGCAGGCAGTCGCCCTTTGCATGGGAGAGAAGAAATGAAAAAACGAAAAGAATTGGAACTTGAAATTTTGCAGCACTATTTTTCTATAGAGGGGAAAGTGGCAACGCTGAAACTTGTCTATGACACGTTTGCCGAACTTATAAATCCAAATTTTGGTGACGACAAAATCGAAAAACTCAACGACAAACTTTTTGCAGACATTCGCGATGCCGTTTCTATCTTGCCGAAAAGATACAAACTTGACATCCAAATCGTCATTAGGGACTTTGGCGACTACAAAAAAGAGGAGTGCGAAAACATAATAAAACAAAACATCTATCTTGCGGGCTACAGAACGCTCAAAGAGAGCAACAAAAAGCGCGTTGGTGGTTGGTCGTTAATTGGCGTTGGTGCCCTGGTTTTGGTGGTGAGTTACCTTCTTAGAAAATACGATCTTTGGTTCGACCTTATCAATATAAGCGGAACGCTGTTTGTTTGGGAGGGTGTTAACACCGCATTTATAGAGCGCAACCAAGACAGCCGCGAAACCATTGCCCTTGCCAAGGCGATAAAGAATATAACAATCACTTCCGCTCAAGAAAGTTAGCACTTGCCTTTGCACAGGGCAGCATAAAAAGTGGCTAAAGTATTTTGATATGGATTTTGTAAAGTAATTTGACAGGGCAAAACATATGGTATACCATATAAGAAAAGGAGAGAAAATATGAAAAAATTAGTTGCGTATTTCAGTGCCAGTGGCACAACAAAAAAGGTTGCAAATGACCTTGCCGATGTTTTGGTGGCGGACAAGTTTGAGATTGTTCCCGCAAAGGCGTACACAAGTGCCGACCTTAATTGGATGGACAAAAAGAGCCGTTCAAGTGTGGAGATGGACGACCCATCGTCGCGCCCAGAAGTTAAGAGCAGACTTGAAAATATGGATGAGTATGATGTTGTCTTCTTGGGCTTTCCAATCTGGTGGTACACCGCGCCAAGAATCATAAACACGTTTTTGGAGGCGTATGACTTCGCCGGCAAGACGATTGTTTTGTTTGCAACTTCGGGAAGTAGCGGGCTCGGTAACACCGCAAAAGACTTGCAAAACTCTTGCGACAAAACAACAAAAATCATTTCTTGGAGGACCCTTAACGGACATCCTTCAAAAGACCAATTAAAAACCCTTGCAGAAGGCTTGAAACTATGAAAATTATAGTTCTGTTTGGCAGTCCCAACGAAAATGGCTCAACCAAACTTCTTGTCAATGAGTTTGAAAGGGGTGCGACCGAAGTGGGGCACAGCGTGGAGATTTTTGACTGCACAAAAGCCAATATCCATGCTTGTACGGGCTGCGTTAGTTGCGGTTATGAGGGACCATGCGTTCAAAATGACGATATGCAAGGCTTGAAAACTCGCATTTTGAGTGCGGACATGATAGTTTTTGCCACGCCGCTTTACTACTACGGTTTTTCTGCACAACTGAAGGCGACCATCGACCGCTTTTGTTTTTTCAACAGTAGTTTGACCCGAAAACGCATGAAAAGTGCGCTCCTTTCTGTTGCATGGAACACCGACGACTGGACCTTTGATGTTCTTGAAAACCACTACAAAACTCTTGTGAGGTACTTGCAAATGCAAGACCAAGGCATGGTGCTTGGCAAAGGCTGTGGAACTCCCGGCATGACGTCAAGGTCAATGTATATGCAAGATGCTTATGACCTTGGGAAGAGTTTGTGAACAATTTGAACATTGTTTGTAACCAAAAAGTGAAAAAAATGAGGTGATTTTGTGATTTATACGAAGAGGCAAAAAGTTAGCGCGTCAATGGCTGGCTCGGATGAATGCTTGTCGGTAATTGGGATGTTTCAAGTGATAGAAAACGCGATAACCGAAATGATGGGCGAGTTGAAAATCGACGGGCTAACGGCAAAGGAGAAATATGGCGCGTTTTGGGTTTTTGTTAAAAACAGGGTCAAAATTTTCAAAAAAATTAGGTGGAATGAGGAGTTTGAAACCTCTTGCTTTATATCTTTTAAGTCTCTTGCAAAAATGAATGTTGATGTTTTTGCAAAAACTCTTGAGGGCGAACTTCTGTTTTATGCCCATGTTGAGGAGTGCGCACTGGACATCGCGACGCAGAGGATAAGAAAGTTGAACACGGTTGGCGTTGACGAAACCATGACTGCAGAGCCCCCTCTTGTTGACATTCAATTTTGCAAATTCGAATATGAAAATTTGCCAAAGGTTGAAAGCGTAAAAGTTCGCAGCACCAACATCGATATGTCGCACCACACGAACAATTTGGAATATCTGCGCTTTGTTTTGAACACCTTTTCGGTTCAAGAGTTGGAAGAAAGACCAATCAAAGAAATGGAAGTTATATACGCAAATCAATCTTTTGAAAACGACATAATTGATGTTTACAAAATTAGTTTGCAAGATAAGGATGTTTTGGTTCTTCAAAAGGGAGACACATCGGTTGTCAAGTGCGAAATTTTGTTTTGACAATTAAAGAAGAGAAAACTATGGAAAAGAGCAAAGAAAAAACATACTGGAAAGTTAATGAGAGCGATATTGACAAAAGGCTGGTTGAAAAAATTAAGAGAAATCAACAAATAAGCACATTTATCGCGTATTTTCTGTTAATTTGCAACTGCATTTTTCTTGTGCTGTTGTGCTTAAGAAAGTATTTGAGCGACACCGCCTTTTTGGTTTTTGTGATAATCGACGCGCTTGTTTGCTTGGGCTCGTTAATAACAGAAATTATCGTTGCAACAAACCTTAAAAAAATCAAGAAAGAAGTTTTGAAGGGGCAAGAGAAAGGATAATGTCCGCTGAAAAGCAAGACGCAAATAACAAATTTTAATTTTCATGACTCATCTGGCAGGCAGGTGAGTTTTTTCGTTTTTCGCACATGAACTATGGCATTTTTATTATTTTCCATGCTAATTTTTGCGATTATACTTGTTTTCAAGTTCGCAAAGTTCAAGTTTTATCAATTCTCTGATTCTGCTGGGCTCAACGATTTCTGCTAGAGTTCCGTTTTGTAGCGCAAAATTGACAATAGCGCTCTCACTTGATGTGACATTTGCAAATAAAACATTATTTTTTGTTGTGAATTTTGCCATTTTGCCAAAGCACTCGACGACGTTTTCCACGGCTTCATGTGAGCAAAGCCGTATTTTTGCATTGACAATTCGCGATGAAAAATTATTTATGTGCTCGCTTGCGTACTTTTCAAAGTCTGCGCCATTTCTGTTGCCAATGGTTTGAGTTATTGGTTTTGCTTGAGTGTTTTCACGCACTTCGACATCGGTTATGTGGTCTAGGTTGTAGGTTGTCAAATTGCTTCGGTCTTCTTGGCAACAGACCAGAAAGTACTTGCCGTTTTCACTAATAACAAAGTATGGACTAACAACAGAAAACTCCTCTTTATATGACAGCGGGTCCTCGTCCTTGTCAAATTGGTTATAACTAATATAGATTTTGTTATTGTTGTTTACGGCTTGACTTATTTTTTCTATAAACAAAAGGGTTTGTCGGTCAAATTCTATAACTTCACCCACCTTGTGCACATTTTTATAAGCATACTTAATCTTGTAACTTATGGCGCTCGACAACTTGTCTATGAGCAAAGTCGCGTTTGCTTGAGATATCTTCGGGGAAGAATAAATTGCGTCAACAATCATTATAATTTCGTCTTCACTAAAGGTGCTGTCAACATAAAATGAGCCACCTCCCGAAATTTTTTCTATATTATGACCATTCGCCAAAAGGTAGCCAATATTTCTACTTATTGTCTTGCGGTCACAGATGTGGCCATCCGCTCTCAATAACTTTCCAATTTCTGCTTGTGTTATTGGTTTTTCCTTGCATGAGTTCTCTCTCAAAATCTTTAATATTTGCAATGGTAGAAGTTTTTTTCTTGCTGTTTCCATAACTTTCTCCTTATGATTTATTCTAGCATAATGGCGGGTCTTGGGTCTATTAAAAATAAGGGCTTGGGACAATTTTGTCCCATAGCAAATGAAGATTCGCCGTGACCCCCGTTTTTGAAATATCGGGTATGCTATACTTGGCGAGTAAGGGGGAAATTTTATGCAAAATTTGAAAAAAGATGATTTAATAGACTTTGAAAAGGGGGATTATGAACTTGTGAGGATGCAAGATGCTTCATTCAAAGCAAAGGGAGGAGACGGCGCCATGCTCCTAAGAAAAAAAGGAACAAGCGAGTATTTTGCTATTACTAATGCCAGCGAGAATTATGAGTGCAAGGACTTTTTGAGTTTTTGCCAGACCACTTGCGCCAATTTTTACAAGTTCAAGTTCGGCGATGACTTCTTTTCTGACGCCAAGGAGTTCCATGAAGATTTGGACGCTGACAGATACTTGAATGGTTTGCCGTTGGAAAGTTATGACGACGATTATAAAACCTATAAGGCGATGTGCGAAGAAGATTTTTCCAACGACTTTGAGGGCGCCCTTTATCCAGCAATTATCATGAGGCAAGGCAGTGAGTTGGAAGCGCAACACGAGAACTTTTTGCAAGGCAAGTTGGCGGGCAAAGATTGTGAATTTTCTTTGAGAGCATTAAAAGAGAATGAAGTTGCGGTATTTCAAATTGGCAAAGACAATGCACTTTCGCTTTTGCATCACTACACGGGCGACATGAGTTATAACATCTTGCGCGGAGAAGGGACAATCGGGAATTTGATAGAGGTCAGTTATGGGCCAATAAACGTTCTTCTTGATTGCGGAAAAGAACTAAACGACGAGAGCGAAGAGGAGAGTGAGGTTGAAAAACAAGTTCTTCAAAAGCCCTACGATGCAATTTTGATAAGCCATTATCATCTTGACCACGCGGGGCTTGTTAACAAGGCGAGCGCCCCAGTCTTTATGGGAAAGGGCTGTTTTGATGTTCTCGCCTCGCAAATTGCATACACTCATGGCGAGCCACTCAAAGGGGTTTCTTGTTTCAAGCCAAATGAGGAGTTTGAAATAAAGAAGGGGGATTTCGCGCTCAAAATAAAGCCAATACTTGTTGACCATTCGGCGTATGACAGTTATATGTTCTTGCTCTCGGGCGGGGAGAAGTCTCTGCTTTATACGGGGGACTTTCGTGCGAATGGAAGAAAGTCGTTTTCTGCAACGCTGAAAAATCTGCCCGACAAGATCGATTACTTGATTTGCGAGGCAACAAACATGTTTTCGCAAAGAAAAAACATCTCTGAAAAGGACCTTGAACAAAAGGCGGCGGAGTTGATGTCAAAATACAAGCGAGTTTTTGTGCTTCAAGCGGGAACGAACATTGACAGATTGGTGTCGTTTTATAAGGCAAGCCGAAAAAACGGCAAAGTGTTCTTGATGGACTCTTATGTTGCGGGCATCACCGAGAACCTTCCGAACATCCCAAATGTCAAGACTTTTAGCGACGTCTATGCCTTTTGGATAATTCCAAGCCGTGGACGAAATTTTGTGAGGAAGTGCGAGTCCGATTGGGCGATGAGAAAGTACAGAAAAATACTTGGCTACTGTGAAATTGGAAGTCCAAAAAATGGCAGAAACATCGATTTGTCGAACTTTACAATGCTTGTCAGGTCAAGTATGCTCAACTTTTTAAAGCGCGTTGATGACGACAAAAAAGCCCGCTTCAAAACTTCTATTTTTGAAAATTCCGTGCTAATTTACTCGCTTTGGAGTGGCTACAAAGAAAAGGAAGACATAAAGACATTTTTGAGCGAAATGCAAAGTTTGGGTGTTGACATCGTGGATTTGCACACCAGCGGTCACGCCGACAAATTCACGATTGACCTTCTTAAAAGCAAAGTTAGCCCAAGCGTTATTGAATATGTGCACTACATCGATAGGACAAATGAATAGATTTGTTTGCCTAAAAAACAAAGTATGATATAATGAAAAAAGGGGAAACACATGAAAAACAAAACAATTTGTCCATGTGACAAGAATTGGGAAAGCGGACAGTCACGCGACAAGTTGTCATGCAAGGATTTGTTCTATAATCTTGGCGTGCTCAACCATAATTTCAAAAACACCAACGAAGAAGTGCAAAAGGGACTTGCCGAGGCACTTGATGAGGCCAGGAGTCATGACTTTTCTAAGTGTATGACAAAAGGCTTGCAAAGAAGTCCAAGAACAAACTTCCAATTTGACTATAACAGAAAAATCAAGGCGAGTACAGAATGCTTTGACCACGACATGAAAAATGAGAGTCACGAGGCTTTTATTTGTCGCTGTTTTTACAAAAAGTCCACGGGGCTTTGCAAAAGAGAGGACTGCCCAATATATAACAAAGTTTGCGACCTCATGAAAACCAATTTCAGAGTGGTAGCATATCAAATTCCGCCACTTGACGGAGTGGGGGAACAACGAGTTGGCGCAATAGACATCGTTTTGCAAGATGTCAATAGCCCTTGCGACATCTATTTCACAGAGGTCAAGCCCGAAACTAGCCCCGAAACATTACTGCGCATGGTTTGTGAAATTTGCACTTTGTCCGCCCCCTTGATAAACGAAAAAAGTAAGGTTCGAGACTTTTTAACATACAAAATAAACGGCCATTTTTTGCATACAACTTGGGACAACTTTATGAAACATCGCGACAAGTATGAGCAAAATCCAAACTATTCTCTTCACAAGGCCATAGCGTTTTTTAAAGGGTCTTCGCAAGAAAAGGAGTTTGAGAACCTTGGCAAAAATGAAAAACTTAGGGCGCTTTTCGAAAAGCACAACATTTCTGTTTTTCAGTTCACAAGAGAGGGCGGCATTAACTTCAAAAAGACCTTTTAAATTCTGTTTTCAGCATATTTTGCACATTTAAAAGGCTAAAACAAGTAAGACGCACTAGCAAATATTTGTGGCAAAATCCGCCAGATTTCAAATCCGGAATGAAAATTACTTGACTTTTTTCGCTTCGTTTTATATAATACGAGCACAATTAAATAACACATAAAGACTGAACTGAGAGGTCCTCTCTATGAAGTTCGACCAACCTGCCAAGTGGTAAGGTGGTAAAGAGGAATTGGCAAAATGCCAAGACTATGTGGAAAATATGAAGTGTCAACTCCGCATAGGTTTATGTGGAGTTTTTTTGTGAAATTTTGTTAAAGGGGTGAAATATGCGGCAAGAGGTAAGCGTGGCGGAGAGAACGAGGTGGAGGGGTGAGTTCTATGCCATTTTGCAGTTCGAAACGCAAGAATTAAAAGAGGATTTGAGCGTTCTTGGACTAGACTATCAAGAAGTTCACGGGCTTTGGAAAAAAGAGAAAATCATCGTTTGGAGCACCGAGTATTCATACATGGACTTTAAGATGCTGATGCTGAAGTTGAATGAAAATCACAAGCAAAGCGCCTTTTGTATCGGCGAAAGGCAAGACGATGTCTATGAAACAATAGTCTTTGAAAAAAGCAGGAGCAAACCGGAGTACGAAATGATAAAAAAGTTCTCGGTTGACGACATCGAGCAAAAAATTGATTTCGGGCAACTGACTCACCACATCTGCCTTGCGTCTGCCAAGTGCCTTATGGGGGCATACAAAAGATGCAGCCTCTGCAAAGCATACTTAACGGGGGAGAAATGGAGCACATTAAAATAGACAAAGAGTGGTACATCGCCCTTGACTGGCACGACTATATCGCAAGCAACCTTGCAAAGAACGGTTGCGCCATTTTCTATGCGAAAAACGATGGCTTTGACTTCAAGGGCCTTGAAAGAGACTTGAAGGCAAAAGACGAAGCGTTAAAAGACATTTTCGTTTTTTCATTCGGTGTCTATGACAAACGAGCGAAGGAGTTGGAGACTTTTTGGGCATTTGTGAATGGGGGCGAACTTTCACCCTTCTCTTTTTTTGATATGCTTCGGCTCTCTTGCGCCAAGGCTGGTCTTGAAAAGTTTTTTGCGTGCGACCTTAAAACTGAAAAAATTTATGAAATGAGCCCCACGTCGACCTTTGTTTATGGCAATCTGTCCGACATGAAAAAACTTCTTGGGCTAGACAATAATCGGCATATTGTTGGAAAGTGGATAAAGTGGATTGGATGTCTCGGATACACAAGATACTTTAGTGCCCCAAGAGTTTTTAGAAATGAGGTTGAAAAAGAGTATTTTTCAAGATATGGTCAATTTTTAACTCAGTATTGTAAAAAACCACCCAAAATTGATGTGTTTTATACATTTGACGAATGCAAAATCAAAATTGACAAATCTGGTGTGCTCAATTTTTCCAACATGACAATCTTGGAATTTGACCTTGATGACCCCAATCTTTGCATAAGTGCAACAGTCATCAAGGCAAGGAATTTGAATATCAAGAGTATCAATGCAAAGGAGGTGTTTTGCGAGCACTTGGAGTGCGCGACCATTGAAGCGAACAACATTTGTGCCGAGAGTATAAGTTGCGCACATCTAATCGCAAATACAATAAAAACCAACTTCAGTCACGGCGTGAAGTTTAAGGCGAAAAAATGAAAAAGTCGAGAAATTATCTCGACTTTTTGTTTTAGTGTAGTTCATCATCTGCTAGAGCACTTTCAAACTTTTTATTTTGTTCTTCAATTTCTTGTAACCATTCGGGATTTTTAAACGCTTCTGCTCGATAGAACTCTGGACCGCGTTTACTAAATTTTGCAATGGCTGTTACAATATCATTTTTTAAAGGAGGATCTGTGTCAATTTTTGAAAGATATAAAATTTCTCTTACTTTTTCACATGATTCCCCTTTGTCCAATGCTTCCATAATGGTTAGAAGTGTTTCAACCCCGTGAGGTGTTTGATTATTGGTTATTGTTCCTAAAACAAAATTTGTCCACTCATCCTCCTTTTGAGGGTAGATAAAGTTTTTGCCCCTGTTTATCCATTCTGGAGTTTTCTCGGTTTTTTCTTTGCTTTCGGCGTAGATTCTTTTAAAATCCTTAATATGTTCTTCTTCTCTTTTGAGCATGCTTTCAGCTTTTTCTCTCCCAGCGTTCTTTCCAAATAACATTGCATATTGGATAACCAAATGCTCATTAAACCAAGGGTTTTCAAAAATCACCTTAGATGTTTCTTTGTCAACAATTCTTTTTACTCCGTTGACTCCCTCGTCAACAAGAAGAAAACGTCCATCTTCTTCTGTTTGTAAATAACCATTTCTATAGTCGTAATAATTAATTGTGATAGATGGCCATTCGCTTTCTTCTAATTCAACGTCTCTCCCAAACGATGCTTGAATTTTTTCAATCGTGTCGGTTGTCTCGGGAATATCATCTCTTGAATTTATATAATTCAGAGCCTCGTTGATTTTTTCAATATGCGCTTCGCAAATGCCCATCACTTCATCGTTGTATTCTTTCGCGATCAAAAGCTTTTGCTTTAAAACATCTTGCAAATCTGTTTTTCTCTCCATAATTTTTCTCCTTATAAAGCAATTATAACATGGCAAAAACATATTTGCAAGACTAATTTATTATGAATAATCGGCAAAAAATAAAAAGTCCACATAAAACGATACAAACTTGCTTTTGATGTGGTATCATGTTAACTAAGGAGTGATTATGAATTTTGAAGTTATAAAAAAGTTGCCCAGCAATGAGGAGTTCAACCGACTTTTCGAGTCTGTCGGCTGGGGAAGTAGAGATGAAGAAAAGATTGACAAAATAAGGCAAAGTAGCGACTTTGCGGTGTCAGTCTATCAAAATGGTGAAATTGTTGGAATGGCGCATGTTGTTGGCGACGGCTGCTACTATTCTGTCTTTGACGTTGTTGTTCGAAAGGACTTTCAAGGGCAGGGCGTTGGCGCCACCATAATGAGAGAAGTCGTTGAGTGGTACAAAAGCATAGAAGACGAAGATACATATTTGTATCTTGGTGCGTCAAAAAACAAAGAAAAATTCTATGAAAAGTTTGGGTTTGTGTCGCGCCCATATGGTGACATTGGTGCCGGCATGAAGTATGACCCAGACTATAAAAGAAAATAACTTCTAGCCATTTGGCTAGAAGTTTCGCAAATGGTAGAAAAATCTACTCTTTTTCTATTGGTGCGCCATAGAGTTTTGTTTGGTTAAAGGCCTCGATTTTTTGCTTCTTTTTTTCACTTTTGTTGTACTCTTCGCGCAACTCTTGTGGAGCGGCAAGACCAAGGAAAAGTTTGTTAAAGGCAAAAAATACATCGGATTCGCCATACTGCCTTGCGTTTAGGCGACTCATAATTTGGCTTAGGCTAAGTTCTTTGACGTTGCCGACAGAATACTTTTTTTCGTCATCAAAAGAGCAAGATGTTGGGATGACTTCGCCGTCTGCCGAAACGGTCAACACGCCTTTAAGAAATATCAAGCCCTTTTGCTTTTCGGGGACATAGTCAACATAGAAAGGGAATTCATAGTCAGTCACGAACGGCGACTTGTGAACGCTTGTTTCAAGCCCCTTTGCGTTGCCCTCGTCAATGATGTTATAGTCAGTTGCAGAAGAGAAGATGACGCTGTTTGGTCCAAACTCTTGGGCATAGCGGTGTATGTTTTTTCGCAGAATGTCAAGGTCGATGTTCTGTTTTTTCATTTGGTCAATGTGGAAGTCGTCAATGCTTATGTCAATCTGCACTGGGGGATATGGAAAAAATGGGGGAACGGTTCCGCCCGTCGATTCAAGTGTGTAGGCCTTCGCTTCGTTAAGGGCATCAATTAGTTCGTCGGTTAAAACTATTCCATTTGTTGGCAGAGTGAAAGAGTGCACAATGGTGCGATTTTTCCTCATGCTTGCAACGACCTTTCTTATCATTTCGGGAGCAAGAGAAATGTCGCCACCGCCAAGGCAAACTCGCTCTGCAACCTTTATTTTTTGAAAAACGGCATCTAACACTTCGGGGTCCATGTCTTTGTTTCTTGCGGGACCTCTCATGCAGTGTGGACACGCCAGATTGCACTTTTGCGTCAAAACAAGTTCCAAGATGTTCAAAACAACTGGCCACTTGTCAAAATATTCATAATCAAAATTTTCAAATTTGCTCATGCAAAAATTGTATCAAAACATTTCCCCCTGTCAATACCCAATTCTTGAAATGCTAGCAAAGAAAAGTTCATTAAATTTCGATACAACTTCGCTATGTTTGTGCTATCATATAGTTAACACATTTTTAGAGCGTGAAATTTTGAAAATGGCTTCACAAATCAACACTTTTGAGGGTTTTTGCGCGATATTGAAGAATCCTTGGTATAAAAAGCGTGAGTCATTAAAAGGGAAATGATTGAAATGTCTACCCTTTTGGTGTCAAAGACACCACCTTTCTCGTCGAAGTTTCGCCTCGTTTTGTCGGCTTGTCCTATGGACAACCCACCACGGCAAAACTTCTCCTCTCCCCACAAACTTCGTTCCCCTCACTTTGTGGGGACCCCGATTGTCAGAGAGGGAACTTAATAAGGATATATTATGGAAATAAAAGATAAAGTAAAATCTGTTGAAAAAAATGAAAACAAATGTAGGGTATGTGGTCTTGGCAAAATTGAGCATGACTTTGCAATATGTGAGTATTGTGGCTGGGAAGCTGATGGTTTGCAAAATGACAGCCCCGATTATATGGGTGGCGCAAATGAAATGAGTTTGAACCAATATAAACAATTTTGGAAGGATAACAAGGAAGACCTTTTGAAACACAAAAAAGATTTACCTTTTTATGCCATTAAAAAAGCGAATGAATATTACAAGAAGAACTTTAAGTAAAAATATCAACTATTTTTGTGCTATCATATAGTTAACACATTTTGGGGCGCGAAATTTTGAAAATGGTTTCACAAATCAACACTTTTGAGGGTTTTTGTTGCGCGGATTTTATTTTTGCTTTGCTATAATTTGCTTGTAATTCATTAAAAGGAGGAAGAAAAATGAATACAGACAAAATTTATGCAGAGCATATCGCAAACGAGTATGCACCAAAGGACACAACAAAGGTCAAACAACTGAAAAAACTTGACAACAAGGCAAAATTGCCAGCGATAATCTTTGGCTACACTTTTGGAATCATTAGCGCGCTTGTGCTTGGAGTTGGAATGTGTCTTGCGATGAAGGTTATTGGCAGTGGGCTTGGCGCTTTTGTTGCAGGGATTGTTGTTGGTGTGCTTGGAATTGTGGGTTGCGCGGTCAATTATCCAATTTATAGCAAGTTGCTCGCAAAAGGAAAGGCTAAATATGGCTCAGACATCATGAGGCTAGCAAAAGAGATAAGCGACGAAGAATAAAACAAAAGGGGAAGTGCTATGAACAAATCGGAAAGCAAATACCTTAACACATCACGACTTTTTAATCAGGCACTAATTGAACTTTTAAACAAGAAGAGTTTTGAGTTTATCACAATTAAAGAAATTTGCAAAAAGGCGGGGGTGAACCGCTCGACCTTTTACTTGCACTATGACAACACCGCCGACCTTCTTTATGAAACGATTGACAACCTTAACAAAGAATTTTTCTCGTGCTTTGCCGAAGAGGACAAAGACATAAAAGGGAAGATTGCGGGCAAGAAAAAAGAAGACTTGATTTTGATAACTCCAAAATATCTCATGCCATACCTTAGTCATGTCAAAAACAACAAACTTGTTTATCAAGTTTCTGCAAAGTACCCCGCGCTTATGAAATCAAACGAGAAATATAAGGATTTGCAAACGAAAATCCTCTTTCCGATTTTCAAGAACTTTGGTATTGACGACAAAGAAAGCGAATACATTTCGGCTTATTATATCAACGGGACCTACGCTATTATTGATGAGTGGATAAAGAATGGTTGCCGTGAAGAAACAACCTATATTTGTGACCTTATCATCAAATGCGTAAGACCTTTTAATTAAAAAACAAAAAAGGAGAAAGAAAAAATGAAAAATGAAGAAAAGAAAGAAAACTTTATGAAAAAAGCGTTCAGAGATATGAAAGAAAGCGCAAAAGCACAGCACGAAGTTGACAAAGCAAACTTTGAGGCTACACGGGCTGAAAGCAGAGCAAACTTTGAAGAAAATCGTGGTAAAAACACTTTGAAGCGTGCTAAAGAAAACGCAAAAAAGAGTTGGGACGACGCCCACATGAGCCCTGCTGAAAGACAAGCAAAAGTTCGCGAAGCCCAAGCAAAACAAATTGAGGAAGCGCATGAAAGAAAAGCGGCTGCCGAAGAAAGAATTGCAAAAGCAAAGGCTGAAAGAAAATAAAATCAAAAAATGAAGACTCTATTTCTTAAAGCCATAAAACAGAATATTTTGTTTTACATGACAATAGCATTCATTATGAGTGCTATTGCCATTGGTTTTTTTATAGACTTTTTCATAAGCGAGAATTCAAGCAGATTGATTGTTGCCGGAATTGTCGGGGCAATTCTGGTTTTGTTTATTATTTATCTTTTTGTCGGATACAACTATCACATAATAAAATTTTTGAAGGCAACCTATAAAGAAAAAGGAAATCTTTTCAAATATTATTGCAGTGACAAAAACTTTCGTGTGCCTGTCAATAATGCAATTTCTTGCTTTTATGTTTTGGCAACTGCGTTTGTAAACTTTGGCTTGTCATTTTCAAGTTTTAAGTGGTATTTTCTTTCATCTTCTGCCATTTTCTTTTTGATTTTCATAATGAAACTCTATCTTGTTCTAAATGTAGGTGCTAACAAAAATATACAAAATCAAGTGATAACTTGGCTTTTAATGGGAATGTCTTTTGCTTGTGCTGGCGTTGCCATCTTGCTTTGGTATGACCAAACAGGCTTTTCTCCACAAGGCCTTATTATCTATTGGAACGCATTATATGTCTTTGTTTTGTTTATAACGGCAATCGTTGGAATTATAAACACGATAAAAAGAAAAGACCGTGTGATTGGCACTTTTTTGGCCGTAAAACTTGCAAACGCAATTTTTGGTATGTTCTCGCTGACTGTTTCAATGCTTATGACATTTTCTGACGGATTTGAAAAAATGAAATTGCTTGCGCTTATTGTTGGAGCCATAGTAGCGGCTTTAATAAATGGCTTGGCGGTTGCCCAACTTTTGCTATTTCGAGAAAAAGAAGAAAAAAATCTATGAATTAGGATTGATGATTTCGAATTTCAATCCTTTTTCTTTTGCGCGAGTTAACCGTTTGCTTTGCGGAACCTGTGAGATAATGGGTTATTTTTTGATTAAGCCCTCGTAAGTAGATTTGATGATATTGCAAAGCTTTTTGCTATCGTCAACATCTTCTACCATATACATTTGTTTTGCCCCATCGTATGGGGTTTCTAATGGCATATTAAAGCCCATGTTGTTTGCATTTGGTTTAACAAGAAGCCTATCATCGTAAAGTCCACCGACCAAAGTCCCTTTGTAGTAAAGTAAATATTCGCCCATCATGGACTTGCAAGTAATTGGTGATAAATCCGCTAATTGTTCAAGAATGAAGTCTTTAAATTCTTTTGAAGTTGCCATTTTTTCTCCTTTAATTAAGATTTTTTGTGTTCTTTTTGGTGTAGTTTTTGCTTTTTTAAATGTGAAATTAAAATATAAAGCCCTAAAAGCAATAAACTCGTGCCTACAACAACTGTGAAAAGTGCCCAAGTTGGCATTGTAGTATCAAACAAAACAAGTTTACC
>CANQEP010000004.1 GCA_947595235.1 uncultured Clostridia bacterium | reverse complement strand
AAACATCGTCTTTTAATTCTTTGAAGATGTTTTTCAGCGATGGCGGAGGCTCAACGCCCGGCAAAACCGAAAAACAAAGCCCGTGCGCTTGCCCGACCTCGTGGTATGGGTCTTGCCCCAAGATGACCACCTTAACGTCGTTATAGTCACAGAGTTTGAGCGCAGAAAAAATCTTTTCTCGCGGAGGAAAACATCTCCCCCTTTCATACTCCTTGTCCACTTTTTCAAGCAGAGACTTAAAGTATGGTTTTTCAAACTCTTCTTCCAAAACATTGTCCCACGAATTGCCAAAAAATTTCATCTTTCGCCCTCAAACCAATTCTAGCACAATAACAAAACATTGGCAAATAAATTGATAACAAAACAAAAGTCCCCGCTTGGGGGACTATGCTATTTCTTGTTTGACTGGCTCAGTGCCTCGTTGAGTTTTTCCACCATGAGGTCAACGTCAACTCCATGCACCATTGCTGCGTCTTCAAGCGACTCCATTCGGCTCATTGGACACCCAAAGCAGTGCAGTCCAAAGCCCATCAAAACGGTCGCCAAGTTTTCGTCAATCTTCAAAACGTCGTCTATTGACATGGTCTTTTTTATCTTAACTTTCTTTTTCATTGTTTGCTCTCCTTATACTTTGTCATGGCATCAACAAGTTCTTTGATTTGCTTTTCAATTCGCTTTGTTTGGCTTGCCGACAGAGGTTGCTCGTTCTTTCTCATGAGTTTTTCTGCCCTAACAAGCGCGTCCTCGAACTCCTTGTCGTCTTTTATGACGAACTCGCCCGTCCCACTTGTTTCTTTCTTTGGCCTTCCTCTGCCCCTCTTTGGCGCGCTTACTGGAGCACTACTGTCAACAAGGGTCTTGAAGTCAAGTTTGAAATCTTCGGCATTTGCTTCTTCGCTCTCTTCAAGGTCGCTGACATCGTCAACTTTTGCGCTCGCTTGCTCTTCTTCGCGAGGCACATCCTCAAAGACCTCTTCCGCCTTTGTTTCATTCGCCTTGACCTTTTCAACTTCAACATTTGGCTCTAAGTTAACTGGCTCAGCGGTCACCTCTTTTTGCTCAACTCTGCCCACCTCTTCGCTTGGCTCATAGGCATTTTCGGGCAGTGCTTTCGGCTCGGTCTTGACATTTTCTATTAGTTTTGCCATATACTCGTCCAAATATACTTTGAGTTTGTCATATATGTCTTCAACGTTAACGTTCACGCTAACAACCTCGTCTTGCTTTGGAGCCTCGTCGGTGTGGTGAGCGACCTTGTGCGCCATGTCAAGATTGTCAAGCATCTCGTTGAACTCGTCAACGGCAACTCTATATTGATACTGCCTTATGGCGGTATAGACATAATACATGACCTTTGCAATCAACAAAAAGCAAAGAGGAATAACCGTTGCTTCTGCCAAAAGATATCCAGTAAGTGCGGTCTCGGTTCCAAGAACTGCGATGCTAAAAACCAGCAAGAGCACGGTCACAAAGTTAGTGTAGGTCTTAAGTATTGACTTGTTTTGATTAAACACGCCACCGCTAAGTTCAACGTCAAGGCTCTCAAACCTCTTTATATACTTTGAAGGGAGCGCGTTTTGACTCTCTTCATAGAGGCTGAACTCCCTTTGAAACTCAGAAGGCATTGCGCCAACAAGTTTGTTGAGCCCCTCTTTTGTCTCTTCGCCCAGCCCGTTTTTTCCAACATACTCATTGATTTGCTTCGCGTGGCGCGCGAACCTTATCTGGAACGAGAAAACAAGCGACAAGATGACCCAAATAAGCATGAGCCCCAGCGCGACAAGTCCGGCAATCGCCAAGCGGTCGTTGGTTATAACCCCAACAATGACCTTGAAAGCAGTAACCAAATATTCGTACATAATTTCACCTCATATGAACTTATTATAGCATATTGTTTTTTGCAAAACTACTAATTTTTGTATGGTTTTTTACATTTTATGTATTTTTTTTGACTAAACGCAGATGAGTTCGCCCGTTTTTAGGCTGGCGATATATTTTTTTGTGACCGGCAAATTCATGGACTTTTGCATGGCAGACGCGTAAAGTTCTATTTGCTTTTTGTATTTTTCAACCGCACTTTCATTAAGCGTGCCCGTCTTGTAGTCAACAATGGCAAGCCCGCCACTATTTTTGAGGCAAAGGTCAACAATTCCTTGCACAACAACGCCGTCCCCGTCGCATCCCCCAAAGTATTCGCTCGCGCCAACAAGCATATAGAACTCTTTTTCTTTGTATATCTTCTCTGCCCCCGAAACAAGGCCAACGAACTCTTGATTTTTAAGAAGTTTTTGCACCCCGTCAAGGTCAATAAGTTTTGCGTCATCACGTGAAAAGACTCCACCCTCCACCAGTTCTTCAAGCCTTTTTTTCAACTCTTCAACACTGCTCTCTTTTAGGCTGAGTTTTTCCATGAACTTGTGCATTATTGTGCCTTTCTTTGCGCTTGAACCTTCGCCCTCACTGAAAAGCACATGACTCTCTTCTTCGCTTTGTTCGTTAACAAGGCTTGTGACCGCCGTCTTGACTGGAACAAAGACGCTTTTGTCGTACTCGTACTTTTTAAACAAGACATCTTTCATATTGTTTGAAAGTTCTTTGTCATCATCATTTAAAAGTACTTGCCTTTTCTCGGGAACAACCTTGTTTTTTATAAGGTCCTCGGCGTTCAAAACCTCAACATCGAAGTTGAGAGAAGAATATTTTTCGTGTTCCTTGACCATATCGCCAAGAAAGTCCATAAAGCACATTGGTGAGACTGGAAATTCGCTCTTAATCTTGTCATAGTCTCCGCACGCAGAAACAAAAAGGTAGTCGGTTGCCCTCGTCAAGGCAACATACAAAAGTCTTTGCTGTTCTTCAAGAAGTTTTCTTGTTTCAACAAGTTTGACCGCTTGTTTTGAGATTGTTGGGGTCTTGTAGCGCGCGGTTCGGTCAAAATAGTCCAGCCCGAGCCCGAGGTCCTTGCTTATTATATAGTCCCCTTTGACCGAGTCAAGGTTGAAGTTCTTGTTTGCCATAACAACAAAAACAACGCCGAACTCAAGCCCTTTTGACTTGTGGATGGTCATGACCTTGACCGCGCCGTGGGTGTGGGCCGGCTCACACTTCATGCCGTTTTCTCTTGACTCCTCCAGATACTCTTTCAAGCGCTTTTCTTCAAGATACGTAAGGTACTTTCTCATCTTTTGCTTTTTCTTTTCGGCTTGAGAGTCAAAACTCATCTTAACAAACGCGCTCTGTCTTTCAAGCACAATGTCTGCAAGTTCTTTTGCGCAAAGATACTTTGACTTCTCTCTAACCTCGCTGTAGAGTTCAAAAAAACTATTAAGTTTTGCCTTTATATCTTCGTCAAGCGTGTCGCTACTCATGGCAGACTTAACGCACTCGTGAAAGTACGCTCCACTGCCTGCAATCTTTATGCTTGCGAGTTCGTCCCCCGAAAAGCCGAACAACTTTGAGAATAGGCACGAGAACAAGTTGTTGTCGTCTTTGTAGTTGTCCACCACCGACAGAAAAGCATTGAGCCCATAAACATACTCATCTTCAAGGCAATCGCCCTCGGCATCCGAACTTACGGGAACGCCTTGCTGTTCAAGGGTGTCGATGATTTTTGCAAGATATCCATTTCTTGACTGGGTCAAGATTGTGATGTCGCTATAGCGGATGTTCCTTTCGCGCTTTAGGTTCTTGTCATAAATTTTGTAGTGCGCCCTAAGGTCGCTGATTTCGTGAAAGAGCATGAGCCCCTCTGCCTCGCCCCCAATTTGACTCTCTTGCTCGCTTCCAAAGTCGTCTTTGACGCTATAAACGTCAAGATTTTCCTTCAAAACCTTGTCAATCTTGCTGTCAGCAAACAATATTTTGACGCGCTTTTCTTTGTCTTTTTTGTTGTCGCCGCCCGCAACAAGGCGCGCCTCTTTTTTATAGTTGACGCCACCAAACTTCTCGGTCATGGTTCGGTCAAAAACAGCATTAACAAAGTCGAGTATCGGCTTTTTGCTCCTAAAATTCGCGTTCAACAGAATGAGTTTTCCGCCGTCCTCACCGAAGTAGTGTTTGTATTTTTCAAGAAAGATACTTGGGTCGCAGAGCCTAAAGCGATAAATGCTCTGCTTAACGTCGCCCACCATAAAGCGGTTGTTCGCCTTTGACAAAAGGCTTATTATCTCTTCTTGCACGCCGTTGATGTCTTGATATTCGTCAACCAAAATGTACTTATATTTTTTCTTTATCTCGTCCAAAATGACCTTGCTCTTTAACACTTCAAGGGTGTACTTTTCAAGGTCGTTGAAGTCCAGTCCCCCCTTCTCTTTTTTGAGCGCGTCATACTCGCTCTCAAACTCGCTTGTGAGGTCAAACAACTTTTGAACTCGGTCTTTGGTTAGGCTGAGCGCATCATGGATGTTGTCAAGGTTATCAATGTTGAAGTATTCTTTAAGTTTGTCGTAACTGTCGGTGATTTGTTTTTTTAGCGCGACGGCCTCTTCAACAACGAACTCTTTGCCCTCGTCAAGCGTTGGTTTTCGCATGATGTTTGGCATCTCTTTTAGCCTTTGCGCGTTCTCCATGAATGTCGAACCCAAGTTGACTTGTTTTATGTAGGTGTCAATGGACTGCAAATACGCTATAAGTTTTGGCTCGTCTTTAACATAGTCTCGTTTCATGAACTCGCCAAGTTTCTTTTCCAGCCTCTTTCTTTCGTTTTTTGCATGGTTATTCAATATTTTTGCCGCGCCATTATGCTCAATGTCGTCATTGTAGAGGCTCAAAAGCGTCATTTTTTTCCATGCATCCTTGTTGACAATGGAGCACAAAAACTCATACACCTTCAAAATTGCCTCTTTCAACTTTTCAACCTTTCTTTTCTTTGCAAAGATGTCCACAAGTTCAAAAAAGACTGGGTCTTTTGACGCGCTCTTTTGACGAATGAGTTTTTCAAGCGCCTTTTCTTTCAAAACGCCCGCCTCGTCGTCGTCAAGAACAACAAATGTTGGGTCAAGCCCCACCTCATAAAAATATGACTTTAAAAGCCTTGCGCAAAAACTGTGGAGGTTGCTGACGTCACTTGTCAAGATGTCGTCAAGCTGTTCAAGAATGAAAGGGGTTGGCTCAACCTCAGAAAGTTTTGAGATAAGTTTGTTCTTCATGTCGCTGGCACTTGCCTTGGTGAAACTTATTATCAAAAAGTTCTTTATTGGCACTTGCTTTTTTGAGATGAGGTTAACCACCCTCTCAATCATGACTGTGGTCTTTCCACTGCCCGCCGCCGCGCTCACAAGAAGAGAAGTGCCACGAAGGTTGATGGCTTGCTTTTGTTCTTTTGTGTAGGTCACTTTTGCCACTGTCTTCCCCCCTTAAAAAATTCTTTTGCGTCTTTCACATTTGCCACTCTCACCGATTTGTGCTCCATGCTGTTTATTGAGCAAATGTTCTTGTAGTCACAATACTCGCAAGGCAAACGATTGCTGTTTTTGAAAGGAGACGCTTTGTAGTACCCCTCAAGAATTTCCTCCACCGCATTCTTTGAGATTGCCAACGCATACTGCCTCATGCTTTCAAGTTCGCCCTCGCTAAGAATTGAGTTAAGAGAGGCAAGCACCTTCTCGTTTGTCTTTCGAACATCTTTGTTGTTTAGTATCTTGAATGGCGCAATGTGGCTCTTTGGTGAAGAAAAGTCCACCGAAGGGTCCATTGCAAGCGCGCTCTTTATGTCTCCAAGCATAAAGCCACGCATTCTGTAAGCATCCTTTGCGTCCTCTTTGTCTTTGCCGTAGTCATTGTGTATCGGAAAATACAAGACCCCTGCGGGCTTTTTCTTAAGGCTACTTAGCGCAGAAAGATACACCGCAAGTTGCAGTTTTTTCCCGTAATAAATGTCCTCGGGGCGCGTCTCTATTTCCCCCGTCTTGTAGTCTATTATTCGATAGAACTCGTCAGTCTCGTCACAGCGGTCGATTTTTCCAACAATGCTAATCTTTGGACTGTCAAGAAGTGGAATGCCGCTCGCACCTTTTCCGCCAAACTGCATCTCGGCTTTATACGGCACAAACGAGGAAATTTTGAACTGGCTATAAAGGTTCACGCAGAGCCTTTTGCCCTCTTCTTTTAAGATGTTTATGAGGGTCATGTTCTCTTCTTCGTTGTACTTTTCGCGCTCGATAATCTTGTTTAAAAGATTGACCGCCACTTTTTCGGGGTCAAAGGTCTGCACCCTTTTGTAGTGCTCAACAAACTCCTCGGCAAGAGCGTGCAAAATGTCACCAATGTCAAGTGCCCTCAAACTTGCCATAGGCCTCTCTTTCAGCCTCAGCCCATAACTGACAAAATGCTTGAATGGGCAAGTAAAATATGTTTCAAGTTCAGAAATGCTGGTCGTTCCTCTTGTGAAGAATAGTTGCTTTGCGTTTTTTATAAAGTCGTCGCTTCTAACTGAGTTGATATTATCAAATGCCTCTTGCTCCGTCTTTGTCAAACTGCCGTCAAGCGCGTGGTATAGCGCACTTATATTCTTCTCGCCCGCATCATAGTCTATGCCCGCGCGATACTGAGACATCTTTTCGGCAAGATAGTTGACCGCCACTTTCTTTGAGCCAATACTATACGCAAGTTCTTCGGCACTCCCCTCTTTGAAAGGTGAAACCACCCTTGTCTCTTCTTTTGCGGTGTTGTCCTCGTTTAAAAACAACTCCATAAGGCTCAAAACAAGTGCGCTCATCTTCTCTTCTTCGCCATTATCTGCCTTCTCACTGAAAGAAAGCACAAGTTTGTTTTTTGCAAGAAGTAGAAGTTGAAAAACTTTGTACCTCTCGCGCCTATTTATTGTGCGAATTGTGGGTTCGATTTTCTTCTCGCTTATGCCCTCAATAGCGCCAATGTCCTCGTCTTGTATAAGGCCAAGGTCTTGCTCTCTGCGAGGGAAGTTCCCATCGGTCGCTCCCAAAACATACATACACTTTATGTCAAAAAGCCCGTCGGCATTGCTAACCACTTGCACATTGTCTATGCCAAGAGGAATAAGGCTTATGTCAGCCGCTTCAAGACCACTTATTAAAAGTGTGTAGAAGTCGTCAAGTTTGATTTTTCTTGACCCAAGGAACTGGCTGA
This sequence comes from uncultured Clostridia bacterium, assembly GCA_947595235.1. GTDB lineage: Bacteria > Bacillota > Clostridia > Christensenellales > UBA1242 > UMGS2069. The sequence goes on along the minus strand of CANQEP010000004.1, from coordinate 38,596 downwards.
GCATCTGCAAAACTTCGTTAACTTTTGTCTCGGCTTGCTCGGATGCCATCAAATATCTCATATCTTTGAACTTGTTTTGCGTTTTTTTGAGGTTTTCGAGCCTTTTCTTGATATCAATCTCGTCAAAAAACGCAAAAAGCACCTCAACAAGTTCATTTATGGTTAAATTTTCGTTATAATTGGCAGAAAACTTCTGCACAATGTCAATAATTTTTCCCCTCACCTCTTCGGCGTCTGATTGCAAATCGTCACTTATCGTAAAGGGCTTTAAGAACCTTAGATGATTTATGCCATACTTCAAAACATAGTTTTCGAAGTTGTCTAGTTTGCTTGCGTCAATCTCCAAAAGCCCAATTTTAGAGAACGACAAAACGTCATCACTCTCAAAGTTTTTTCTCACAAGTTGGAACAAAAGTTTAATGAAACTGAAAAGCGGATGAGTTTCAAATTCATATGGGCTGGCAGAAAAGTATGGCACATCGAACTCTTCAAGCGCCGACTCAATGTGACTTTTCATGCTCTCATTTGCAAGATAAACGCAAATGTCTTTGTATCTATATTTGCCCCTTAAAATGTCCTCTTTTATGAGACTTGCAACTTTTCGCGCCTCTTCGTATGGACTTTGGCAACCATAAAACTCAATTTGTCCACTGCACACCTTCTTGCTTGCAGGGTAGCAGTAAAGGTTGTCAAAAATGTGCTTAAAGTCCTTTTCAAGTGGCTTGTTTATAACAATGGGATTGTAGTTTTTTATGTTGAGGCTGTCGGCTATTGCCTTGAACTTTTCAAAGACCTCGTTGTCGGTTATGTGCGAGTTTTTAAGTTCTTTATGCATAAATGGCGCACTAACGGTGACCGATTTTGCGTTTTTCACCATGCTTTTAACAACCGCCGCCATGCTTGAAGTTAGCGAGTCAAACCCCAAAACATAGATGTTTGAATTTTTTATTCTTTCGCTAAGAACAATCTCTTTTTCAAGCATGACAAGTTTGTCGTTAGCATCGGCAAACTCGCCACCAATATAATTTTCATATGCGTCATAGATAAGGGCAATATCTTCAAGTTTGATTTTGAGTGCGGGCGGGCACTTTTTTGCCGACTCAGAGAGTTCGATTGGCGATATTGCGCTGGACTTCAATTGCTGGATGGTCTCATAAATATTCTCGGCAAAGCCAACGGTCAGTGCGGTCTTTTTGTAGCACACAAGGTCTGAAAGAAGTTCCATTATGAGATTGCGAACAATCATGACGCCCGCCTCTTTGTTAAGTGGATAAACTTGCCTTGTTTGCAGCCTCTTTAAAAGGCGAGAAAAACTGTAAACATAAATATTAGAAAATGCCTTCCTTTTTGAGCATGACAAAAGAGTGCGCTCTGCAAAGAGCGTTTTTGTTTCGGGAACAATGACGATATATTCCTCGCCAATGTTCTCTTCGGCGCTTTTAATTAGCCTTTTCAAACTCTCACTAAAAGCGTACTCAGTTGTTTGGCTCAAAACAAAGTCCATTTTCATAGGGGTTCACCTCCGCGCCAAACTCTACTTTTTCTTGCTTAAAACCTTAACTTTGACCTTTCCAACAACCCCTTTATATAGCCTTACAGGAACATCATACTCCCCTGCGGACTTAATTGGTGAACTTAGTTCAATCTTTTTTCGGTCAATGTCAAAGCCCGCGTTTTTGAGTTCGTCGGATATCTCTTTTTGTCCAACAGAGCCGAACGCCTTTCCGTTTTCACCAACTGTAACATTTAACGAAATGACAACATCTTGAAGTTTTTTTGCAACTTCTTTTGCCGCGTTGGTCTCGTCTTGAATTCTCTTTGCCTCGTTTGCCTTTTCTTGTGCGTTGATGTTGAGGTTGCCAGCCGATGCAACAACTGCAAGTTTGTTCTTTAAAAGGAAGTTGTTTGCATAGCCGTCGCTAACATTAACAATATCCCCCTTAACGCCAAGAGCCTTTACATTTTGAGTTAATATAACTTTCATAATTTTCTCCTTTGTTTTATTATAATTCCAAGGGCTTTTTCTGTCAATTTATTTTAGTTTTGCGCGTGCGAATAATAAACAAATTTCTGCAAAAACTATATGTGGAGGCATTTATGTTTGATTTGAAGTGTAAAAGAATGAATTGCAAATACAACAAGGCGTGCAATTGCTCTGCGGGAAAGATTGACGTTGCGTCTTCCACCGCTTGCACAACCTATGTTGACAGTGGCTACAAAAAGGCCAAGGGCGACGAGACCCCTCAACCGCCAACAAGAAAGAACACCGCAGTAAAGTGCAAGGCGGATTGTCTTTTCAACGACAACTGCACTTGCAAGGCGAACGGCATCTCGGTCATGACAAATGACTTTCAGCCCGAGTGTTGCACCTTTATGCCAAAGTAGACATAAAAAATGAGGCAAACGCCTCATTTTTCTTCACACTTTTATTATTTTTTTGCGACTTATTTAAGTTCAGCAACTGCACCAGCAGCCTTAAACTTTTCAAGCATCTCGTTTGCAGCCTCTTTTGCAACGTTCTCTTTGATTGTTGCGTTTGGAGTCTCAACAAGAGCCTTTGACTCACTAAGTCCAAGACCAGTGATCTCTCTAACAACTTTAATAACATTGATTTTGTTAGCACCAACCTCTTTCAAAACAACGTTGAATTCGGTCTTTTCTTCTGCAGCGTCAGCAGCAGGAGCAGCGCCACCAGCAGGAGCAGCAACTGCCATTGCAGCAGCGCTAACACCAAACTCTTCTTCGAGCGCCTTAACAAGTTCGTTAAGTTCCATAACTGTGAGGCCCTTAACTTCTTCAACAAATTTTTTGATATCTGCCATTTTTCTATCTCCTAAAATAATTTTTTGTGCGTTTTATGCATTCTTTTCTGCAATTTGCTTAATTGCAACAGCAAGCCCACGCATTGGGGTTGAAAGCATTCCAACAAGTTGAGCCAAAAGAACATCTTTTGGTGGAATAGAGGCAAGCGCCTTTGTTGCGTTATAGTCAAGTTGCGCGCCATTGTACCAAGCGGCTTTGACTTTTAGCGTTTTGTACTTGCCCTCACCATCAATCGCAATTTTGGCAGGAATTATTGGGTCTTCGTTATGGAATGCAACAGCGGTTGTTCCTTCAAGAAGATGAGAATCAAAGTTAACGCCAAGTTCTTCAAAAGCGATTTTCATGAGTCTGTTCTTGTAGACTTTGAAGGTTGCGCCGGCGTTTCTGAACGCCTTTCTTAGTTCGGTCACTTGCGCAACGGTCAAGCCTTTGTAGTCAACCAAAACAATGCTTTTTGAGTCTTTTGCGTTGTTCTTGATTTCTTCAACAACCAACTTCTTATTCTCAAAATTAGCCGACATATTTTCCTCCCTTTTTATTAGTGTGAAGTAATAAAAAACCCTCGTGCTCAATAAGGAACACGAGGTGAGAAATTTCCAACCAGTCGTTCCTCGGTAAGCGATTATTAAGGCTTTCGCCGCTTACTGTCTTCGGCACTACGTTTTTTACTAGGCTAGTATATAACACATTTTTTACTTTGTCAAGCACAAAAAGAAAAAAGGTTCAATTTTTGAACCCTTTTTCACTATTTTTCTTATTCTTCACCCTTCTCGCTAGAACCATCAAGAATTGCCTTTTGTTGGTCAAGAGTCTTTTCTGCCTTTTCAAAGAGAGTGCTAAATTTTGAAGAACTAATAGAACTGTATTCAACGCCGATTTCTGCAACCGTCTCATCGTTTTTGGTGAATGTTTGTTCAATGGTTTCAAGCCTTCCCTTGTCGTCAACGTCAAAAACAATAGTTGTGTCAAGGTCTCTGCCATCATATTCGGCAGTCGAAACAACCTTGTAGCCCTCGTTGATGTCGTATGAAAGTTCGCTTGCACCATAGATTGCGTCTTTCATGTCTTGCTTAACTGCATCAACATATGCCTTTTTTGAAACGCTGGCGTTCTCTTCTTTGTATGACTCACCCAAAACGCAGTCCCTTTGAAGGCCGTCGCCAATTGTGGTCACATGACCAAAGAGCATATCCTCGGTTGAAACTTGGTTTGAAACAAATTGTAGTGCACCAAAGTCTGCAGCGCTTTGCTCCCTTACAGTAACGCCGTCGCTCTTGATTTCGCGAACTTCCATAATAGGGTCGGATTCAACGCGGTTCTCAATTCCTTGCGCAGAAACAGAATAGAACACGGCTTTCTTTACGTCTTCAAGAGATTTGCGCATACTATTTGCCTCGCTCTCAGTGATGAGGGAGTCCTTTTCAACTTCTTCGATTTGCTTTGTGACTCTGTCAATCTCAGACAATGTTGCTGGGCCATCAATCTCTTCGTATTGAACAAGCCTGTTCAGTTCATCAACAGACTCTTTAACCGCGCTCACTTCTTTGTTTCGTGAAAGCCACTCGTCAAGTTGGTCTTCAACCTCTTTAAGTTGTTTTTGTAAGTCTTCCCTTTTGTCAATAAGGTCAGAGTATGTTTGGTCAGTGTCTTTATCCCAAGGAGCCTTGCATGCTGTCAAAGAAGCGCATCCACCAAGCGTAAGCATTGCGACAAGTGAAACTGTTGCGACTCTCTTTAAAGTTTTTCCCATAATAGGTACCTCCATCATTGATACACATATTCTATAACAAAAACGCACAAATGTCAATAGTAACCTAAAAAATCTTTGCTCTTATGCCCTTTGGATAGTAATTTTTAAGTCTTTTATTAACGCATTTGCCACCGCCAAGAGGCACGCCCGCCACCAGAACTGCAACATATCCATCTTGCAAAGCGCAGTCAATCTCATTGCCATAGCAAAAATCTTTCACTCTTTCGTCTTTGGCATCAAGTTCCAGCCTTTTAACAAACTCTTGCCCATACGCCTTGAAAAATTGATGATGAATGACAAGCCTATTATTCATAATTTTTGCAAGAATGACACCCGCCGAGAAAACTTCGTCAAATTTCATCTCTCTTTCACTAATAAAAATCGTATCATTTTGTTTGTAAAAGTACAAATTTTCACGGTTTATACACTCTTTAACCATGCTTTTTGCGTTTTTCAACTCATCTTTGGACAAATTGTGCTCGTTTTTCACTCGTTTTGCGCAAATATTGTCCTCACATGGTGATTTTTTGATAAGTTTTGCAATGAATTGCCCTTCACCAAAGCCGTTTTGAGGGAAACATCTTCCCGCCTTTAACAAACTTTTGTCCCCCTCAACAGCGAACCCACTTGTCACATATCTTTTCACGTTCTCGGGAAGGTCAACAATTTCGTAGCCGCATTTTTCTTTGAACTCCAAGAGCGTTTTTTCGTTCTCTTGCGTGTTAAAAGTGCAAGTTGAATAAACAAGAACCCCACCTTCTTTTAGCATTTTGTCGGCCGACTTCAATATTTCAAGTTGCCTTTCGTGATTGAACAAAGGCGAATTTTCATTCCACTCGCTCATGGTCTCGGGCTCTTTTCTAAACATTCCCTCGCCCGAGCATGGAGCGTCAACCAATATCTTGTCAAAGTGCCCCTCATAGATTTTTTCAAGTTCGCTTGGCAGTTTTGTTGTTATAATTGCGTTTTTGAAGCCTTGTCTTTCAATATTAGAAAAGAGCACGCTCGCACGCTTTTTTATCACCTCATTCAAGACAACTTCTCCGCTCTTATTCTTTTCAAGTATCTGTCCCGCCTTTCCCCCGGGCGCAGAGCAAAGGTCAAGCACGCATTCTCCGTCACCTGCGTCAAGGCAAGTTGCGGCAAGCATGCTTGACGGCTCTTGCAAATAAATCAGCCCAAGGTGGTGAAAAATACTATTGCCCAACTTTTCCTGAGTCAAAAGTCTATAGCAGTTGTCAAGCCCTTCAATTTTCTCGCTTTCAAAGGGCAGTGGCAGAAAAACGCCATATTCCGTGTTGTACCTATACCCCCTCTTTGCGGGCTGGTCAAGGCACTTTTCATAAAGAGAATAGTCCTCTTTCAAAAGACATTTCATATTCTCTTTGAATTTTTCGTTAAGTTCCATAACCTCATTTTAGCACACCTAAGAAATTTTCTCAACAAATATTATGTCCCAGCGCATCATAATTATTTATTATAAATTATTTACTTTTAAAATTGGATGTGCTATAATTCTTAAGAATTTTTGTTATAAGGAGAAATTTATGTACCCCCCGAGTCAGATGACAAATTTACTTTTATCCGCGCCCGCATTTAGAGTTCCCGATGCGCTTGCAATTTTGGGCGTTGTTATACTTTTGGCGTTCTCCGCGTTCTTTTCATCGGCAGAGACGGCGTTCTCAAGGGTGAACCTCATACGCATGAAGTCCTACGCCGACGAGAAAAAGAAAGGAGCAAGGCGCGCGCTTTATATCTGCGAAAACTTTGATAAAACGCTTTCAACAATACTTGTTGGCAACAACCTTGTAAACATCGCATCAACCACAATCTGTGCCTACCTTTTTGGAAAGTTTATCGTAAGTCCCACACTGTCGAACTTATTAAACACGGTTGTAATGACAATAATAATATTGATATTTGGTGAAATTTTGCCAAAGTCACTCGCCAAGAACAATCCCGAAAAGTTCGCGCTCAGTATAAGTGGATTTTTGTTCTTTCTTATGAAGGTTCTGACCCCAATAACATGGATATTCGACCTTATGCAAAGAGCGGCAAACCGCAAAAACAAAAGCGAGAACCCAACCGTCACCGAAGACGAACTTGAAAGCATCATCGACACCATGAACGAAGAGGGCGTCATCGACAGCCATGAAGCAGACCTTTTGCAAGGCGCACTTGGACTAAGTTCGCGCACGGTCTATGACATCATGACCCCACGCGTCGACATTGTAGCGGTCAGCGTTGACGACAGCATAGACGACATAAAGTCAGCATTCTTGGAGTATCAATTCTCGCGAATGCCCGTCTATGAGAACGACAAAGACAACATCATCGGCGTGCTTAACCAAAAGGACTTCATGATAAAACTTCTCTCCAACACGCCGTTCACCCTTCGCGACATCATGAGCGAGCCAATGTTCGCAACCGAGACCATGAAGGTTGACGACCTCATTCGAGATATGCAACGCGAGAAAAAGCATCTCACAATCGTTCTTGACGAATACGGCGGAACAAGTGGAATTGTAACGATGGAGGACGCGCTTGAGGAAATGGTTGGCGAAATATATGACGAGCACGACGAGGTTGAACCATTAGAGCCAATCCACAAGATTGCTGAAAATGAGTACATAATAAGTCCCGACCTTTCGGTTGAAGACCTATACGACTATCTTGAAATTGAGCATCTTCCCGAAACCTCGTATTCAAGCGTGGGCGGAATGCTCTATGAACTTGTGGACAGCGTTCCCGAAGTTGGAAAGGTCGTTGAAGTGACCGCCATTGACGACATCTTGAATGCTCACAATGACTATGTCCAAACAATAACCCTTCTCACCTACGAAATAACAAAAATGGAAGATAGAAGAATAACCGAAATAAAACTTTCGGTGAAGCGCTCTGGCGGAGAAGACAAAGAAACGCAAGAGGACTAGATTAGGAGTTAAAAATGGAAAACAATAAGATAAGAAATATAGCAATAATTGCCCACGTTGACCACGGCAAGACCTCGCTGGTCAACGAAATGTTAAAGCAAGGTGGCGTCTTTCGTGAGAACCAGCAAGTCGAAGACCGTGTTATGGACTCTAACGCTCTTGAAAGGGAGCGTGGCATAACCATCTTTTCAAAGAACGCCGCGTGCATGTATAAAGATGTGAAAATCAACGTCATCGACACCCCCGGCCACGCCGACTTTGGGGGCGAAGTTGAAAGAGTTTTGAAAATGGTTGACGGCGTTTTGCTGGTCGTTGACGCCTTTGAGGGCACCATGCCTCAGACCCGTTTTGTTTTGTCGAAGGCGCTTGAACTCAACCACCGCGTCATCGTTGTTGTTAACAAAATTGACCGCAAGGACGCTCGCGTTCACGAAGTTATGGACGAGGTCTTGGAACTTCTTATGGACCTTGGCGCAAGCGACGAACAACTTGACAGCCCATTCGTGTTCTGCTCGGCAAGACTTGGCGTTGCGTCACTTGACCCCGACACGGTTGGAACGGATTTGAAGCCACTTTTTGAAACAATCATAAGCCACATCCCTGCCCCAAAGGGCGACGACTCAAAGCCGTTAAAAATGCTTGTTTCCTCTTGCGAGCAAAACGACTACCTTGGCAAACTCGCTGTTGGAAAAATCGAGCAAGGTTCGGTCAAAGTTGGCGACACCGTAAGCGTTGTCAACTACCACGACACCAGCAAAAAGTCTCAATTCAGAATTGTCAACCTCTTCCAATTCGAGGGGCTCAAGCGAGTTAACACAAACAGCGCAACCATTGGCGACATTGTCTGCATCTCGGGGAGTGACGACATCACCATTGGCGACACCATTGCCGACAAAAACAACCCCGAGGCAGTTCCATTCGTAAAAATCAGCGAGCCAAGTGTGGAAATGGAGTTCTCGGTCAACAACAGCCCATTCGCGGGAACCGAGGGTAAGTACTGCACCAGCCGTCACCTTCGCGACCGCCTTTTCAAAGAGGCTGTCAAAGACCTCAGTTTGAGAGTTTTTGAGACCAGCAACGCCGACACCTTCAGAGTTCTTGGCAGAGGAGAAATGCACATCTCAATTCTTATCGAGAACATGAGGCGCGACGGCTACGAGTTTCAAGTGAGCATGCCAAAAGTTATCTATAAAGAGATTGACGGCGTGAAGTGTGAGCCAATCGACCGCCTAACAATCGACGTTCCCGAAGAGAGCGTTGGTGCAATCATGAGCACCATTGGTTCAAGAAAGGGCGACCTTGTCTCCATGACAAACGTTGGCAGTCGCATAAGGCTTGAGTTCTTTATCCCTGCCCGCGGCTTGTTTGGATACAAAAACCAATTCTTGACCGACACCAAGGGCGAAGGCGTCATGAGTAGCGTTTTTGAAGAGTACCAGCCATACAAAGGTAACATTGAAAGGCGAAACTACGGCACTCTTGTTGCCTACGAAACGGGCGACGCCATTCAATACGGCCTTTATAACGCGCAAGAACGCGGAAAACTTCTCATCACCCCGGGGACAAAGGTCTATGGTGGCATGGTCGTTGGCATAAACCCAAAGAAAGAGGATATTGTCGTTAACGTCTGCAAGAAAAAGCAACTTACAAATATGCGCACCTCTGCATCTGACGAGGCGCTTCGCCTTGAACCCGTAAAGCCACTCACCCTTGAGGAATGCCTTGAATTTATCGACGAGGACGAACTCTTGGAAGTTACACCTAAGTCTCTCAGAATCCGCAAAATAATTCTTGACCACACTCAGCGCGGTCGCCTTGAATTCAGAAAAAAGAACAGTTAGAAAAAATCTCTTGCTTTTGCAAGAGATTTTTCATACCCTTATCATTATTCTTGTTGGAAGTTTCGAATGATTACTCAATTGTATAGTATCAACATAACCATTTCCTACAATACTCTCAACTACACCCAAAGATAGTGAATATGTCCCACAAAGCCAATAAACGCAGTCAATATTAGTATTAAAAATCGTCGCACTATGTCCACCCCATTGATTAACATATTGACTTCGCGCAATAACAAGGTCACTTGGCGAACAAATACCAGCTTCGGGCACGCTAAATAATGAATAATACTTTCCTGTCTCCCCAAAAAAATCCTCTACGCTTGGAATTGTGAAAAGAATTTCGCTAGAACTTGGGTTTCTATTGTCTTTTTCCTTAAATGGAACAAGATCGCTTCTATTTATTTGACTTTGCCCCAAGAAGACACCAGCATAATGAAGCATTTCATATATCGATGTACTTAAAAAGTCTGTATCTGCATTACTACTTATTGTATCAATATGATTCGTATTTTGAAAAAGTGCAACCGCACTCAGCAACTCATAATACCCGTCGGCATCGGCCGTATCATAATTTAGTATGAACCAAGTTATTGGCTCAAACTTAAACCAAACCGCATCCCCGATTTCATAATAATCAATTTGAGAATCTGAAAATATTCCATAATATTCTTCGTTTATCAATGTTGTTCTAAGATAAGACTTTCCGTCTATATATTCAAAAACTTCCAGTTCAGAATTATCAAGTTCTAACCCAATTGCGCTCTGCCCAACCGCGCCCATATACTCATTTTCATGGCTTTCTAGGAACTTTATGCCGACTGGACTAGTCGCATTGTACCAACTTTCCAACTCTTGATTTTGTTCAAAACCAACGATGGTCTGCGGATAAGTGCCATACTGCACGGTCTTAAGTTTTATACCACTCCCCAGTGCGCCAAACTCCATCTCTTCGCCGATCTCAAATGGTAGCCACCTTCCAACGACGTTGTTTTTAATATTCGAGTTGCCAAGCACGGTTAGTTTGCCACCGTTCTCAACATAAATTGCCGGAGCAACACTCGCGGTATTGTCTGTTATTTCACCACCATTTATGATGCACTCGCCCCCGTTTTCTATATAGATTGCCCCGCCATATTTTGCCTCACACTTTGTTATCATTCCGCCATTCATGGTAAAAGTTGCGCCTTTGCCAACATACACTGCCCCGCCATAGACATTTCTCTTCCCCGAGATAACTCCCCCGTTCATAACATAGTTCGCTCCAGCATCAACATAGATTGCCCCACCTTTTTGACTTCTGTCCGCCGTGCTTGCTCCAGTCTCTTCAGCATCAAAATGTCGAATTTCATCATTCTGCGAGGCATCTTTCAATGCAAAAGGAACAAAAACTCCAATTATCACCACGAGTGCAATAAATACTGGAATAAAAATACAAAAAACACTTTTTATCTTTTTCATACTCAAAATTATATTCTTACATTTGTAAGAAGTCAACATTTTTTCTCACAAATGTGAGAAACTTGTTATATGAATAAATTTAAAGATGTGTTAAAAGAGTTGAGAAAAGAAAAAAATATTGGTCAAGTTGAACTTGCCAATAAAATAGGTGTTAGCAAAGGTATAATAAGTTTGTGGGAAAATGGTTTGCGAGAGCCAAATATGAGTTCTTTAATTTTGCTTTCAAAATTCTTTGGTGTCTCCATTGACTTCCTCGTTGGAATAGACAAATAGCCATAAAATGTGTTATTTGTACTCTTTTACTGTATTTTTAGTGCAAAATTACAATTTTGGATTTATCCACGTCTTCACCAATTATTATGGAGGGGGTCATTCCCTCTTTTTTTAAGACAAGGTCACAGACGTCGCCCTCAATGTCTAACGAGCCTTTAACAATCAAGGTTACGCCATTAAATGATGCACTATTGTTGCCCTCAAGCGAAAGGGTGGTTGACTCGTCAATGGCAACAGGCTCGTCTAACTGCCGAGTTAGTGGCGAAAGAGTTATGAGCGTGAAGTTGCTTCCGCATTTATTTTGGCAGTCAAGAAGTGCGCCAACAAGTTCGTTGGTTGAACTGGTCACAAAGTATGAGTATGTCATGCTATCCCCCGGGTTCTCAATAGAGATGAACATATTTCCCTCTTCGCTGTGCTCAAATGTGTTGCCGTTATAAATCTCTCCCTCATTGAGGTTGATTTTTTGAAAGTTTCCCCCTCTCTTTATTATGAGTGCGCCCGAAAGATCTTTGTTGTTGGTCTTGTACGCGCCAAACTCATTGCCCTCAACAACTATGGGCATGGAATTTTTTGAACCAAGTTTACGAGAAATTATCATTCCCGTTGCGTCTTTGTCGGGCTGCGACGCCTCATCAAGTCCAACACGACTGGACTTCATATTTATTCCACCGTCTATGAGATTTACGCCAATTTTTGTGTTGTTCGCTTGCCCGTCGGCGTCCACTCCGTCGTGCACAATGTCAATGTCTTCAATACTTACGCTGTCCTCTTCGCCGTCAAGAACAACGGTCAAACTTCCATAGAACTTTGGCTTGACTTGTTTTGAAGAGATGACTCCTTTAATAGTTAGTGGCTTGTCTATAACAACATTTTTGTGGTCGGGCAAGTCATCATAGACCTTTATAACATCGCCCGTCTTTGCGTTTGACACCGCCTCGGTCAGCGAATTGAAATTGACCCCATTTATCATTGCCTTAAAATTCTTTTTCCCCGAAACGCTGTCCGTTTTGCACCCCGAAAAGAGAGTGCAAGCAAGAAGCACAAGACAAAAACAAACACTAATTTTAAAAAGTTTTTTCATGATATTCTCCTTAAAATTAGTGTTCGTCAAAGAGTTATTTTTATGTATTAAAAAATGATATTTAAAATCTTGCCCGGAACATAGACGACTTTCTTTATCTCGCCCGTCACATTTCGTTTTATGTCGGCGTTTTCCATGGCCTTTGCAACAACTTCGCTCTCTTTTGCGGTCTTGCCAACAACAATCGTTCCCCTAACCTTTCCAAGAACTTGAACGGGAAGTTCAATCTCGCTGGTCTCAAGCGCCTTTTCGTCAACCTTTGGCCACTTTGCGTCTTTCATGGAGCCGAAATACTTTGTGTAAAGTTCCTCGCATAGATGAGGTGCGAACGGACTTAAGATAACAAGCAATGTCTCAAACTCTTTTTTGTTGATACTCTTGACCTTGTATATCTCGTTAACAAGTATCATTATTGCAGAAATTGCCGTGTTGAACTTGTATGACTCAATGTCCTCGCCCACCTTCTTAATGGCAGTGTTGACCGCGAATTCAAGTTCTTTCGAGTACTTGTCGCCCTCTTTCAAGATGTCTTGCATATTCCAAACTCTTGTAAGAAGTTTGAAACAAGCCTTAAGCCCATCCTCGCTCCAGATTGCCGCCTCGCTGTAGTCCCCGATAAAACTCATCCAAAGCCTTAGTGAGTCCGCACCATACTTTTCCACCATGAGCATTGGGTCAATGCCGTTGCCCGCGCTCTTACTCATCTTCTTTCCGTCTGCACCCAAAATTAGTCCATGAGATATGCGCTTTTTGAAAGGCTCGTTGACTGGACTTATGCCCATGTCAAACAGCACTTTGTTCCAGAATCTTGCATAAAGAAGGTGCCTTGTTGTGTGCTCGTTGCCCCCGTTATAGAGGTCAACAGGAAGCCAAGCCTTGAGCGCGTCGAAACTGGCAAATTCCTTGTCGTTGTGCGGGTCGCAATAGCGCATGTAGTACCAGCTAGACCCCGCCCAGCCCGGCATTGTGTCGGTCTCGCGCTTTGCCGGTTTTCCACAGCAAGGGCAAGTGGTGTTTACGAACTCTTTTATCTCTGCAAGTGGGCTTTCACCCTCTTTGTTTGGCTCATAACTCTTGACGTTTGGCAAGAGCACTGGCAAATCTTTTTCATCTACAGGTTGCCACCCACACTTCTCGCAGTAGACCATAGGTATCGGCTCGCCCCAGTACCTTTGACGCGAGAATATCCAATCGCGCATTCTGAAGTTGAGTTTTTTGCGCCCTTTACCAAGAGCAATGAGTTTCTTTGTTATCTCCTCTTTCGCCTCTTTGACTGAAAGCCCAGAAAACTCTTGACTGTTAATTAGTTTGTAGTCACCTTTAAGATACTCGGTGTTCTCGAAAGCGCATTCTGAGGTGTCTTTGCCCTCAATAACTTGTATTCTTTCTTCAATTTTGCAGTTTTTTGCAAAATCAAAGTCGCGCTGGTCGTGAGTTGGAACCGCCATTACAGCCCCCGTTCCATAGCCCGCAATAACAAAGTCGCCGATATAAACCGGAATTTTTTCATTGGTCAGAGGGTGGATTGCATAAACGCCTTTCAAAATAACGCCCGTCTTGTTCTTGTTGAGTTCACTTCTTTCAAACTCGCTCTTTTTTGCGGTTTGCTTGCGGTATGCTTCAACCTCGCTCCAGTTTTGAATGTGCTCTTTAAGGCTGTCCACAAGTTTGCTCTCGGGTGCAAGCACCATGAAAGTTATGCCATAGATTGTTTCAATGCACGTTGTGAAGATTGAGAACTTTCCGCCGCACGCGAGTTCAAAATCCACCTCAACGCCCTCGCTCTTGCCAATCCAGTTGAGTTGGCTGGTCTTTATGTGCTCCAAAAAGTCAGTTTCAACAAGGTCGTCAGCAAGGCGCTTGCCATACTTCGTCATCTTAAAGACCCATTGAGCCTTTGTTTTTTGCACCGTCTCGCTGTGACACTGACAGCACTTTCCGTCCTCAACTTCCTCATTCGCAAGCACGCCACAATTTGGGCAATAGTTGACAAGTGTTTCCTCTTTGCTAACTAGCCCGCGCTTGAAAAATTGAATGAACTGCCACTGCGTCCACTTGAAGTAGTCTGGGTCGCTGGAACTAATAACTCTGTCCCAGTCGATACTCATTCCAATGGACTTGACTTGCCTTGTAAAGGTCGCAATGTTTCTTGCAACCACCTCTTGCGGAAGCCTTTTTTCTTTTATCGCTTGCCTTTCTGCCTCAAGCCCAAACGAGTCCGTTCCAAATGGGAACAAAACATTGTAGCCCTCAAGCCTCTTCTTGCGCGCAAAGGCATCGATTGCCGTGTAACTACGGCAGTGCCCCATATGAAGACCTATACCACTCGGATAAGGAAACTCAACCAATATATATTTGTTTTCTTTACCTTTGACATGGTTTGGCACTGAATATCTTTTTTCATCTTCCCAAACCTTTTGCCACTTTTTTTCAATTTCTCTAAAATTATACTCGCTCATAAAATTCACCTAAGAAAAAATATACCACAAACCCCTCACAAAGTAAAGAATTTTTGCAGTATAAAACTTTCAACAAAAAAAGAACTGCAATTCTGGCCTTTCGCCTATTCCTTATAAATAAGGTCAATGCAATTCTTAATATAAGAAGAACATAATATCCCGTTTTTGTCAAGTTTTTTCTTAAAATTTGCGTGCGATATCACTCCAAGTACCTTTTAGCCACGGCTCCACGCCCTTCCTAAATTTTATAAAATAAATTTTTAAATGTAAAAAACAATGACCACAACGCCAATTTATTACATTTGAAAAATTATTTTTGCAAAAAAGAACTCGCGCCCGAATATCGGGCGCGAGGGCGTGATGTTGGTTGTGTTGAACTCCAAATTACAGATTAAACATTGTCGTTTTTCTTGTAAAGTTCAGCATTATACTTCTCTATTTTTTCTTTGCACTGGGCAATTGACGCCTCTTTTGCAGTTTTTTCTGCTGAGAGTTTGTCAAGTTCGCTGTTGATTTCAGCGATTTTTTCAAGGTCAATACAAACCTTGTCTGCACTTAAAAGTTCTTTTTGTTTTGCTAATTCCTCAAGGCTTGACAAAATGCTTGCAAGATCCTTTTCGTCAATCTTGAGGGATTTTAAAAGTTCTTTAAGTTTGCCCTTGATGTAAGAGATAGCGTCTTTTGTCAGTTCGTCATTATAACTGACCTTGCCACTATAGATGCCTTTTATAACTAGCCAGATTCTCGAGAATATGGCATACATGGATAGCGACAAAACATACGAACTAACACAGCACGAAAGTACAGTCATGGAAAAATATGTTTTGTAGGCGATGCCATAGTATAACACACTGGCCACACAAGAGAGAACAAGAGGGATGAGCATAATGACGATGTTCACCATTTTTCTTTTGTCCTCTTCAAGGCGAGCGGTTGCCTTTTTTATTGGCAACTTTATAACCTCGGTCAAAAGAAAGCACCCAAGCGCAATTAAGACCACTTCAAGAGAGTAACAACTAAGCAAATCGATTAGTTCCAATTTTCCTTCTCCTTACGGCCCCTCACACGCACCTTTATATTAACACACATTTCTTCGCAGTAGCATTTTTTCTGCCAAAAATATTTATTTTGCCATTTTTTACATAAAAAACGGGTCAAAATTGACCCGTTTTGCAGTTTTTGTGCGGTTTTACTATTCTATTTGCCGTAAATCTCTCAATTTTTCGCAAATCAGTCGATATTATACGTTCTATGGAGTAGTTTTTTTGCTTTTTCGCTCCCAACACCGTCCAAAAATTCTTTATAGATTTTTATCACTGCGGGATTTTTGTGTGCCTTTCTTTCAAGCCTATTTTTCTCGCCAGCATAAAGTCCGCTCGCCCTTTTTCTTAAGACCTCTTCTTTTGAAAGTCCCAAAACGTTTGGTTGCCCAGGGCCACCAATACAGCCCCCTTCACATGCCATGACCTCAACAAAGTCATATTTGTGGGGCTGAGTTTCAAGTTCTTTGAAAATGACAGGCAAGTTCCTAAGCCCCATAACAACTGCAAGGTGGAGTTCTCGGTCCCCCATTTTAACGCTCGCACGCCTTATGCCGTCAAGCCCTCTCACCATGTTATAGTCCAGTTTTCTCTGTTTTTTGTTTGTGAGAGTGTCGCCAAGCGTTCTTAGAACAGCCTCCATAACTCCACCAGTATTGCCAAAAATTGCTCCCGCACCGCTGGCAGTTCCAAAGAAGTCGTCAAAGTCGCTGTCGGGCAGTGATGCAAAGTCTATGCCCTTGTACTTTAAATACGTTGCAAGTTCCTTTGTTGTTATTGCAACATCAACATCATAGCCAACGCTGACATTTGAACTCTCTCTAAGTTCAAGTTTTTTTGCAAGGCATGGGACAATAGAAACAACAAACAATTCGCCACTTTTTATGTTGTTATTTTTTGCATAATACTCGTTTATGAGCGCGCCAAACATCTGTTGCGGGCTCTTTGCAGTGCTGAGGTTCTTTATATAGTCTTTGCAGACATTCGTTGCATAATTGACCCACCCGGGGCAGCAACTTGTGAACATTGGCAGTGGTCCACCATTTTTCAGCCTTTCGCAAAACTCGTTCGCCTCTTCCATAATTGTGAAGTCGGCAGCGGAGTTCATGTCAAAAACGGCATGAAAACCCAGATTTTTTAGGGCAGAAACCATTTTACCTTGCACGAAGGCTCCCGCCTCCATGTTAAACTCGTCGCCCAGCGCAACACGAACAGAAGGCGCGGTGAAGCAAACAACTTTTATGTTTGGATTGTTAAGCGCACTCTCCAAAAGGTCAAGGTCCTTTTCAAAGGGATTGACCTCGTTTAAGATGGGTTGACCACACAAAAAACAATAGCCGATTTTCCCTTCGCGAATGGGTTTTATTTTGTTGAGCCATTCAAGGTCATCGCCATGCTCAGAGAGAATATACTTACAACTGTCGCAAAAATTATAAATTGTCAAAATTTTGTCGTTTTTCATAGATAAATCGCCCCGCTTATGAATATAAATAAATTGTACACTAAAACTTTGAGTTAAGTCAAATGTATAGTTAATATATCATAAGAGCGGAAAAACCATGCAAAAAACGCAAAATTGGCATAAAATTGTTAAAATTTGGTTGAAAAAAAGTAGATTTTTTAAAAAGTTTAATGTAATATTAAATTAGAGAAATAAAAGGTTAACAAGAAAAGAGGGCATAGATGAAACGAGAACGCTTTTTAACTTTCCTGCATGACCACATCCTCTCAATGTTCGCCGGCTCAGAAATTGCTGGTGAGGAGGAGTCTGGCCCAAGAGATGCCTGCGTGGCGCAAGGCACTGGTGGAACTTTGCTCGTTAAGTTCAGCCGAAATGACGCGACTCGCTTTGTGATAAAACGCGTTCAACCCTTCAAAACTTTCGAACTTTCGCTTGTTCGCTCAATAATTGAAGAGAGCAATATAATCTTCAAGACCGACCTTGGAGAAGATTTTTTGCAAGGCCTTGAAGGTCAAGTGACTCAAAGAGCGATTTGCAAGGCGCTTTCAAAAAGTGCGGGCGAAACGCTCAACACCCTTCTTACTGTGGTCTCTCAATGGGGACTAAGAACCTATGAAGGGCGAAAAGCACAATTTGGCTTTATTGTAACAAACACGAAGTGCCCGAAAGAAACAAACCCCAATATGCGCATTGACCACATTTTAAGAAAAGACTATTCTGCTCTTTTGTCTGACGGGAAAAACACGTGCATGGCAATTTCTTCTGATGGATATCTTCTTTCTTATCAGTCTCTGGGGCACTCCCCCAACAGAAATTTGCTCGCCCCATATGAATATATCGACATGGCGAACCTCTGCACGGGTGCAAAAATTGGCGTGTGCCTTGTCAGTGAGGGCGATGTTCTTATTTTCAAAGACCGCCAACTTCTTTTTGCAAAGCGAAACGGCGCATGGGTCTGCTTTTCTCACGAAGAAATCATTAGCAAACTGGCAGACAAGGCGAACGAAGTCGAAGACGTCAGAAAGGCCATATACCTCTCTGCCCTTGACACCTCATTCGCGCGTGACGGCGGATGCATTGTGCACGTCAACAGCGGTGACAGAATGAATATTCTAAAGCACATCGACGCTGGCGACCTTCTTTTCAAAGATTGCTACGACTATAAACAGCAAGAAAGAATTAACCAATCTTTCTTTGTTGGCCTTGACGGGCAGACCGAAATACCACCATTTGAAGAGTTCTTAAAAGAGGACCGTTGCTCAAAATCTGCCAACCTCATAAGAATAATTCAAGGGAAAAAGTTCCAAGAACTTGACAGAAAACTTCGCCAAGAACTAATCGGCATTGACGGTGCAACAATCATTGACTATGACGGAAGTATTATAGCGTGCGGTGCAATCATAAAGATTGAGGCGGGCAGCGTTGGTGGTGGACGCCTTGCCGCAGCAAAAACTCTTTCAAACTATGGCATTTCCATGAAAATATCTGCCGACGGCAAAATTGAAGGCTTCAGAATGGATAGAAACAAACTTAGAGTCAAGCCAATATTTGTTATTGGTTAAAGCAAAAAAATGCAAAAAAAATAAAATTAGATTGTAAAAAAACGCGAATTTAATCGCGTTTTTTACATTTATAAATTAAATTTTGTTAAATTAAGTTCCAGGCGTATTTGTAAATATTTTTCTTTTTACACGTTCTTGCCGTGGCAGTTTTTGTACTTTTTGCCAGAGCCACATGGGCATGGGTCGTTTCTGCCGACGCGCTTTTCTTTGTTTACTATTGTTCCTTGAGGGGCGGTGCGGTTCGCCTTTGGAACATTCCTTTTTGGCATTGGCTCGCCAATATCTATTCTAACGCCCATCATGGCGTTCGCAACATCGCGACGCATTGAACTTATCATGTCGTCAAACATGTCAAAGCCCTCGGTCTGATAGATTGTTATTGGGTTCTTGTTGCCGTATGCCCTAAGGCCAACGCCTTGACGCAAGTTGTCCATGTCGTCGATGTGGTCAATCCACTTTCTGTCCATGATGTTAAGAAGGATGTGCCTTTCAACGTCGCCAAAGTTGACGCCCTTTTCTTCGTTCTCTTTCTTCTTTTGCTCATACTTGTCTTTTGCGCGAGCGAATATCTCTTCTGAGAGTTCTCTTGACGAGTACTTGTTAAGCGTTTCAAGAGTGATGAAGTTTGTGCCTTTTTCAAGAAGTCTCTTTTCAAGTTCGTTGTTGAACGCCTCAATATCCACTTCGTCGGGCTCTTTCTCGTTGTCGTACTCATAGACAATTTCGTCGGCAACCTCGCCAATCATCTCAACAATCTTGTCGTGAACGTCCTCGCCGTCAAGGATTCTGTTACGCTCTTTATAGACCTCTTCACGCTGTCTGTTCAAGACGTTATCGAACTCAACAACTTGCTTTCTTATGGTGAAGTTGTTGCCCTCAACACGCTTTTGCGCGGTCTCTACGCTTCGAGAGAAGAATTTCCAGTTGATTGAAACGTCGGGGTCAAGTTTGAGCATACTTGCCATTTTTTTTAGCCTTTCAGAGCCAAATATTCTTGCAAGGTCGTCGTCGGCAGAGATATAGAAGACCGAGTAGCCGGGGTCGCCTTGACGACCCGAACGACCACGCAACTGGTTGTCGATACGCCTTGACTCGTGACGCTCGGTGCCAATAATCTTTAAGCCACCGAGTTCAACCACCTTTTCTTTTTCTTCCTTGACCTCTTTGTCAAACTCTTTCAAAAGCCCTTGATAGACCTCGCGAGCCTCTTTCTCTTCGTCGGTGGTCACTGGGAAGTATGACGACGCAAGTTCAACAAGTTCCTCGTCGTAGTCCTTTTTCTTCATGGCTTGCTTTGCCTTGAATTCTGCGTTACCGCCAAGCATGATATCCGTTCCACGACCAGCCATGTTGGTTGCGATTGTAACCGCACCAAGTCTGCCCGCTTGAGCAACGACCTCGGCTTCCTTTTCGTGGTTCTTGGCATTTAGGACATTGTGAGGAATGCCAAGTTTTTTGAGTTCTTTGCTGAGTTCCTCAGACTTTTCAACGGTTATTGTACCAACCAAGACGGGTTGCTTCCTCTCGTAGCAATCTTTAACGTCGTCGCAAATGGCTTTTATCTTCGCATCGTGGCTAAAATAGAAGATGTCGTTCGCGTCAATTCTCCTAACGGGCGTGTTGGTTGGGATGATAACAACGTCAAGGCCATAGATGTCTTTGAACTCGCCCTCTTCGGTCTTTGCAGTACCAGTCATACCGCTGATTTTGTTGTACATCTTGAAGAAGTTTTGAAGGGTTATTGTTGCAAGAGTCTTGTTTTCGGCATTGATTTTTACGCCCTCTTTTGCTTCGATGGCTTGGTGAAGTCCGTCGCTGAAGCGTCTGCCCACCATGATACGTCCAGTGAACTCATCAACAATCAAGACCTCGCCGTCACGAACAATGTAGTCGTTGTCTTTCTTCATCATGAACCTTGCGCGAATGGCGTTGTTGATGTTGTGGTTAATAGAGGTGTTTTCAACGTCAGAAAGGTTCTCAATTTTATAGAAACGTTCGGCCTTTGCAACGCCCTCTTCGGTGAGGTGGATTGCCTTTTTCTTTTCGTCGATGCTGACATCCTCGTCTTTAAGAGACTTCGCAAAACGGCACGCGGTAACATACTCGTCACTGCTCTCGCCCGTTGGACCCGAAAGAATAAGAGGGGTTCGCGCCTCGTCGATAAGGATGCTGTCGACCTCGTCGATAATAGCAAATTCAAGGCCACGCATCATCATGTCCTTTTTGCTGAGACACATATTGTCGCGAAGGTAGTCAAAACCAAATTCGCTGTTCGTTCCATAGGTTATGTCGCACTTATATGCCTCGCGTTTCTCGTCGAAAGGCTGGTTGGCATAAACAACGCCAACGGTGAGCCCCAAGAACTTGTGAATTTTGCCCATCCACTCAGCGTCACGCTTTGCCAAATACTCGTTGACAGTGACAATGTGCACAGGCTTTCCCGAAAGTGCATTTAGGTAGGCGGGAAGGGTTGAAACAAGAGTCTTTCCTTCACCAGTTTTCATCTCACTTATACGGCCTTGGTGAAGCACGATACCGCCGAGCAACTGAACATGGAAGTGTCTCATCTTGAGCACTCTTGATGCCGCCTCGCGAACAACTGCAAACGCATCGGGCAAAATGTCGTCAAGGGTCTCCCCTTTTGACAAACGCTCCTTCAAAATGCCAGTCTGCGACTTCAACTCGTCGTCGTTCATGGCAGAATATTTGTCGGATAATGCTTCAATTTTTGCTGCTATTTTTTCAAGTTTTTTCAAACTTTTGTTGTTGTCGAAATTAGATAAAAATGAAAAAAGTCCCATAATTCTCTCCAAATACTAGAAATAATATATAATAAATACTCAAAAATGTAAAGAAGAAATAAAAAGTGTTTGGTTTTCTTGTACTTTTCTTTGCCGAAAAGTGGAAATTTTTAATGTTTTTTGCTACGACACTTCAAAATTTATTGCTGTGCGATTGGTCTTTGCCAAAGTTAGAACGGCAACGCTACTTGCTCCCGCCTTCTTCAAAACTCTTGCGCACTCGCTGGTGGTCGCACCCGTTGTTGAAACGTCGTCGATAATTAAAATATTCCTTTTCTTGATTTTTGCTTTGTTGATTGCCTCAAAACTCCCCTTAATGTTCTCCGCCCTCTGCTTCGCGTTTAATGATGCTTGCCTCTCGCTCTCTTTTGTTCTTGCCAAAACATCTACAAGAGGCATCCCCGTCAAAGTGCAAAACTCGTCGGCAAGTTCCTTCGCCTGGTTATAGCCCCTTGCCTTTTGCCTCTTCTTTGGCATTGGAACATAGGTCACAATGTCGGCAACGATGTCGCTTTGGTCATAGTAATCGGCAAGAAGTTTGCCAAGTGGAGCCTTTAGTGTCCTTTGCCCGTTATACTTGAAGTTCATTATCATTGGCCTTGTAAGGTCGTCGTAGGTGAAGACCGAGCGCGAGTAGTCAAAGTCGAAAGAGGTCTCTTGACAGTTTACGCAAAAGTCGTAGCCCTCGCCAATCTTCACGCCACACTTAAGGCAAAACTTGTCGCCAATAAAATCCACTCTCTTAAGGCACCTTGAGCAAATTCTGTAGGGGCTGTCTGTGTCGCACTCGCGACGGCAGAAAATACAAGAGTGTGCGCTCAAAAGAAAGTCCTCGGCTTTTGTGAGAAGTTTCATAAATTTATTTGGCATAGTATAATTATAATATTTTTTGCGCCCAACATAAAACGATTTTTAAATTTTATCTTGTTTTGTTGACAATATTTATTATATTTTTCATAATAAAAATAAAAGGGGGTGCGTTATGGCAAAACATAAGATTGTTGCCGTTGTTGGCATGTGTGGTAGCGGAAAAAGTGTTGCCGTTGATGAATTTGTTAAAAGGGGCTGGCACAAGGTGTATTTTGGTGAGGCCACATTTTTGAAGATGAAGGAACTTGGGCTAGAGATAAACGAAGAGAACGAGCGCAAGGTCCGTGAGATGCTTCGCGCCAGCGGAGACAAGGGCATTTATGCAAAGATTTTTCTTCCCGAGATTGAAAAGGCCGTGAAAAAGAGCAATGTTGTTATCGAGAGCATGTACTCTTGGAGCGAGTATAAGATTGTTAAAGAGAAGTTTGGAAGCGCGTTTGAAGTGCTTTGCATTGCAACCGACGCTCCAGTGAGGCGCGAGCGCTTGAAGTCTCGCGATTTCAGACCAATGGACGAGGCAACCTCGCTCTCTCGCGACTATGCCGAAATTGAGAACATTGAAAAGGGCGGTCCAATAGGCATTGCCGACCACTACATCTTGAATAACGGCGCGATGTCCACCCTTAAAAATAATGTTGTTAAATACATCAAGACTTTCGAAAACTAATCTCCCCGTTTTTGCTATTGAAAACCATAAAAACTTGTGATATAATAATTGTATGCTAACGAACAAAAAGTGTAAGTATATTGACAAAGAGAAGGTTCGCATGGTGATTGACTATGCGAAGGAAATTGCAAGGCAAGGTCTTGACGGCGGTTATGAGAATTTCAAGGAGCAAAGTTATGCCGTTTTTACCTATGCGGTCAACCTCTACGGCTTTAGTGCGTTTCCAAAGGTGGTGAGCGATGAGGAGTTCGAGAAAGTCAACTCCCCCATTCAGTATCGCGGGGCGACGGATGCTGAGTTCAACGCCAATCTTCTTTGCGACTACGACTACCACTATGGCAAAGGGTACTTCGGCTATGGAATATACTCGGACCCCAATCGTGACACGGCGCATGGCTATGCCCATCACGTTCACGACCGAGAAAAAGTTATCGACAGCCGAATTATGAAGTTCAAACTTGAAGAGGACACACGGCTCTACACCGATGCGTTCGCGGAGTTCAACCCAAGTAGCATTATCGATAAAATCAACCACCCCGACATCATGTATGTTAGGCATCTCATGAAAAGCGTGCGCCCAAAAGAGATGAGGTACTTTGTTGACAAACTCATAAGCGACTCAACGCTTGCGCTATTGCTCGGCTACGACGGAGTTCATCACACATATTACCAGACCTTCAATCGCGGCAGAATGGTGGTTAGTGAAAGCGAGTTTAGGCGTGTTTGCTCGCTGAGTAGAAAGTATAAAGACGGCACTATTAACTTTAAGAAAAAGTACGCAAAAGACGAATTTTTGAATGAGTGAGGAATATATGGCAAGAAATATCTGCGATGTTGAAACAATAAAGAAAATTTGGGACTACTACCAAACGGTTGACCCAAAATTTAATAACTACGTTGTTGATGAAATGGTGGACGACAGCAAGTATACCCCCTACGACTTTAAGACGTTCAACTACATGATTGACCTTCTTAACTACAACTCCTTTCCCGCTGTTGTGCGCAACGATGAGTATGCAAAATCCAAGTCTGTTCCCTTGTATCGCGGGGTAGAAAGCCCCGAACACAATGCCCAGACCCTCGCCGACTTTGACTACCATAGGGGGATTGGCGTTCGCGGTTGCGGGCTCTATGCTTCAATGGATTTTAATGAGGTCTATACTTGCTATGCCAACGACCCATATTCCATTCTTGAGTTCAAACTTGACAGCGGTTCATATCTTGCAAGTTACAATGGCCTTAGAAAAATTCTAAATGAACTGATTAGCGTTGATGACTTTGACAAAATTGACAGCCCGCAAGGTGACCTTCACGCAATTTATGATTTTATTAAGAGTTTGCCAAATAATGACCGCGCGTTCTTTATCGCCCTTCTTGACAAAGACCCATCAAAACTCGCCATGCTTCTTGGCTATGACGCGGTGGACATCGACTTTCACAACTCCAACCACACTATTGTTCTTAACCGCGGGAAAATGGTTGTTAGCGAGAGCGAATATAAGCGAAAGACAGATTTGTCAAGGTATTATAAAGGGGGATTCGTTGACGAGAACAAGCCCGACGAAAACTTCTTGCTTGAATAAAATCAGCCACAAGGTTAAACCTTGTGGCTATTTTTTTTCAATTATTCGTCGTCGCCTTTGGAGGTTTCGTCTTCTTGCGAAGAGGTCTCGTTCGCTTTGACTTCTTCGGTTTGAACATCCTCTGGTTGCTCTTTGCTGGTCTTTGCCTCTATTATGCCTCTTGCAATTTCCTTTTCTTTTTCAAGGCGAAGGTTGCTTTCAAGAAGCAATTTTTCTGTTGGCGAAACAAAAATCTTTGTTTCGTAGTACCATTTATAGTACTCTTCAAGAGCGGTCTCAATGCTCTCACGCTCACCGCTACCCTCTTCAAAGTCTTTTTCTGGAATATCGCTAAGAGCACTAACACCACGCTCTTTGAGTTTTTCAAATAATGAGTTTTCACTCTCTTTTTCTTTCTCTTGTTCGGCGAGCAAGAGTCTTCTTCTTGCAAGAGTGTGCATGACTTTGTCATACGCCGAATGCCCAAGTTCTTCTTTTAATTTGGAATGTGGCACACTTTGCAGGTCTTCCATTGTTGTGTAGCCCAATTTGTGCAACTTTTTTGCCTGTCGAGGGTCAAAGCCTTGGTCAATAAAATATTGTTCTTCCTTTGTCAAGTTGGCGTTCGCTTTTGCAGTGTTTATTACCTTTTTGTCGTCAGGGATATAGTCAATGTCAAAGCGCTCGCAAATTTCTTGTATGATTCTCTTGAAAGAGATGCTGTTTTTTGAGCGTTTCATAAAGGTGTCATAGTCAACTTTAAGAATGTCGCCAATGGTGTAGAAGCCTTCAGATTTGAGTTTTTGTACGGCGTGGAACGAGAAGAGATGTTTGAGGCTGAACCCATAAACTCTCTGCTTTTCCTCTTCGGTCATCTCGCTAATTGGCTTCTTTGGAATTGACTCGATATACTCGCGCCTATTGGACTTTTGGCGAGGGTCAAGTTTCAAGCCATAGGCTTGGCAAGTGGTTGAGATGACGCGGAAGCCGTAAATTCCAAGAAAGTCATATAAGTCACGGCTGTCGGTCTCAAGGATGTCGCGCATGGTGTTGATGTCTCTTTCGTGGAGGTTTTCAAGGTTGATGTTCACCCCAAAGTCCTCTATGTTTTTGTCAAGAGCCTTCTCTTTTTCTTCGGCTGAAAGGGCAGAAAATTCATCCGCGGTTATCTTTGCCTTTTTCTTTTCGTGATTGAGTTCTCTTGCCTTAACAAAGTCAAGCCCGATGACGTTAAGAATCATCTTGACCTTGTTGCTCACCTCACACGAGGACGCTTCCTTCACCAAAGAGTATGTCGATTTTGCGGCGTCGCCAATGGTGACAATGCCCACGCTCTTCAAGTTCTCTGCCGAGATTTTGCCAATGCCCGCATCATAAAGCGAAATTGAAAGAATCTCTTGCTTCTCCTTTTCGTCAAGTTCGTTGAACTGCTTGTTCCAAACCAACTTAAGATAGTCGTTCATTCTTTGGGCGGGCGTTCTTTCAACCTCAATGTTGCAACTCTCTTTCACTTTTGATATGTAGTCAATGAACCTTGGGCTGTTGCAAATGCCCCACAAAAGTCCAGTGGTAATTTTTCCAAGGTCTCCAACCTTAAAGATGCCCGTTTTGTGGAAACTGTCAACTTGTTTTTCAGAAAGGTCAAGGCTCTCAAGAGGAAGTTCAAGTCGCTCGTCAAGTGGATACTTTTCAAGTGCCGAAACATTATACTCCCTTGACCTCTCGTGCTTTCGATATACTTTGTGCGACGAGAAGAACACGCTAATAACCGTACAAGCGTTGCCCGAAACCCCAATATTTTGCAGTTCGCTTTGGCTGAATTTTGAAAGATCTTTTATGGTGCTCACGCCCTTTCCTTTCAACTTTTGAATGTTGGCGTTTGAAAGGTCAATAACCGAAATGTCTCGATTCAAAAACTCCTCTTTTTCGGTCTCTGTCATCTTGTCGAAGGTCTTTTCAACTGGCTTTCGCTCTACCTTTCGTTTCCTTCCCTTCAATGATAGGCTCTCGAAGTACTTAATTGCGCCACTTACATTAAGCACCCTCCTTGCTCTGCGAACAACACCGTCAGAAATTCCCTTACTATTCATTTCAACTTGCTTGTGCTTTAAAAAGTCGCCAATTGTGAAAATACCAAGACTTTCAAACTTCTCTTTGTATGGTTCAATAAAGGTGAAAGTGGTTAGCGGAAGGTCAAGGTAGT
Source organism: uncultured Clostridia bacterium (assembly GCA_947595235.1). Lineage (GTDB taxonomy): Bacteria > Bacillota > Clostridia > Christensenellales > UBA1242 > UMGS2069. The sequence continues at coordinate 11,805 of CANQEP010000004.1, read as the reverse complement.
GCTGTTTTTCTTCATCGCTCAACGCATTGAACGAAACGCCGTCAAGAGCACTTGGAATATCATTTTTTATGCCCATTTGCGTCGTCTGGCGTGCGTTCCTTTGTTTCAATTTTATGCCGTATTTGTCGCAAAGTTTAAGAATATATTGGCATTTTTCGTGACTGGAAATAAGGTCATCGATTTGCGAACGCTTGCACTCTTCGAAGTCGCCCATGGTTTTTATGCCACTCCTTAAAAGCGCGTCAACATACCTTTTGCCAATGTCCAACACAGTGACGGGCTGTTTTTTTATCTCTTCGACGTCTTTTCCGTCAAGTGCATCGCAAATAGGCTGGCCGTTGGAGTCGTATTTCGGCTGAACAGCCTCTTTGAAGGCTTTCAGTTCCATGCCGTTAAGACCAAGCACGAACTTTATTTGTTTCATGTCGCCATAGTGTCTGTGTATAATTTCGTGAACCTCACTAATTGTTTTGCCGTCAAGGTCTGCCACACTCTTCATGCCCGCATCTCTTAGCCTTTCGACCGTAAGTTGATGAAGTCCGCTGTTCTCAAAAACAAGTAGTTTCTTCTTTTGCTCGTCTGACATTTCACTGAACCTTTTTGCAAGTTGTTGGTCCTCAAAATCTCCATATTTGTTTGCTGAGGCGTCGCTCCTTGGCCTAAAGACCAACCCCTTGCTGGCAACAATATCGCATAGAGTTGAAGCGAGCTTATCATCAAACATATCTTCAATCTCAAAATATGAGTGCTCAATAATGCCCCCAAAGTTTCTTATGCCTTGATTTCTAAGTGCCCTTGCATCCTCTTCATTTAGCCCAAGGTCGCTAACCGAGGTGTGATAGAGTTCGCCAAGTTCACTTGCGCCTTCAGTTGCGCTTATTGATTGCAATTGCCTTGGAGCACTGTTTGGTCTGAACTTAAGGTCATACTCGGCAAGCAACCTCTCAAGCCTTGGCGCAACTTTTCTGTTGCCAGTTATGTTTGTGATTGCGGCTCTTGACAAGTTTAAAAGTTCGCCAATAGTGAAAATTTGATTGTTCTTGAGCGCGTCAATAATTGGTTTGCTAAGGCCAATGTCTTCAATCTTTGTGTTTTTGACAATCTCTTTTGTCTCGTCGCTAGTCTTGTCTCTGCCCTGGGCATCTGGAATGAATATTTCCTTTGCCGACCTTGTGTTTCTGCTGGCATCTTTGAGTCTAACAAGAAGTTCAGCCCTCTTCTTCTCTTGGGCGGTTGGCTTAACCTCAACCTTCATATGCATATTGAATTTTTCAACCGCCGTCATCACGCCGTGCGCCGCCTTTGGGCCAAGATTTGCGTTGATGGTCCTCTTCGTTACGCTAACAAGGTCTTCGATGGTCTTTATGCCCAACTTCTCAGAAAGCCTCATCGCCATTCTTGTGCTTATTCCAAGCCTCATGACGCTGTTTTGCAAAAACTCTTCTTTTTGCTGGTCGTCAAGCGTCTCAAAATCTATGACTGGCTGCTCTTCTTGAACACCCTTGTAGCCATGGTTATAGGCTTGGTTAACTTCGGTTTTTAGTTTGAGACCTTGTAAGGACATGAAGTCGCAAATGGAGTGGTACTTTTTCTCGTCAAAGGATGCTTTGATTTTATTTCTTGGCACTTCGTGAAGTTCACCAATGGTGGTAACGCCAAGGACTCTTGTTATCTCTTCGGCAAATTCAACGTCAAGAGCACTCTCGCAAAGTTTTTGATTGAGCCTTCTTGCCTTTCCCTCTTCGTCAAGGTCTGCAAACTTGCCCTCACTCAACAATTGTTTTAGATGAACCAATGTTTTCTTTGCCTTTGACACTTTAGGCTCGTCAATTGATATGTTATAAAGTTTGAAACACGCCTTCAATCGCGACATAGTGTATCCAGTGATTGCGCCCGTGTTTCTCTTCAAATATGCTGCAAGGTCGCCCACGGTTTTGCACTTACCACTGACAGCGTTATATAGCCCCACCGCAATCCCCCAGTTTTTGAGGGGCTGGCGCATGAAGTTTACTTTTTCTTCCTCTGAGGCAGTTTGAAAGTCGAAGGGCTTTTTTGCATACTCGCTCATAAGTTGAGAAGGGGGCTCGGTTCTTATTACCTTTCCGTTTTCAATCTCATAAGACGCGCCCTCAAACTTAAGCCCAAGTTCGGCGAGTTTTTGCTTTAACGTTATGTAGTATGCTAAGCCAAGTTGGACATACATCATATACCCCTTTTTCAAAAGGTCTCCAATGGTCTCAATATTTTCTTCTTCGATTTTTGCCAGGCTATTTTTGTAAAGGTTGAGGCAAGCAACATCTTGCTTTAACAAGGTCTCTTTGTCAAGAGTTTTGAGTTCTTCAAATGTGTACTTACTCTTCACTTTTCCGTCTGCGAAGTCTCTTGGCTTGCTCTCGGTGAGGTATTCGCTGTAGAGGTCAAGAGGGAATTGCTTTGTTCGGTCAATAGAATAGCCTGCGCCCTCCATCTTAACGCCATACCTTTCAAGCGCCTTATTGACCTTTCGAAGGTCGTTGGATGCACTCATCCCGGGCAGAGCCTCAAACCTCTCTCTGCCAAAGATAATAAGGTCGTCGATAGTCTCGGGGCTCTTGCGAGACTTTTTGAGGGCGGACATGATTTCATCCCCAAGCCCAATGTGTTTGAGTCTAACGTCCCCCACCGAAAATTCGCTGTTTTTAAACTTTAGGCCAATAGACGCCAATCCCTCTTCAATGCAATATAGCATTTCATCTTTTTGGTCGCTGGTGTAGTTATATTGCGAAAGAACATCATAGGTCCCGTCGTATCCAAGCGCCAAAAGGTCGCCAATTGACTGATACTTTCTGGTGAACGCCCCATTTCTATAAACGCGTGGCTTTGACAGCGCTGTTGACGCCTCCACCGAAACTTTTGTCAGGACCGCGCCTATTGGAATTGACAAAACATCACTTGGCGCCGTCGACTTTAAGAGAGAATAATACTTCATGGCCCTTCCTCCTACAAAATAATTATAACATAGGATTTTTCGAAAAAAAAGACCCCTTTTGAAATTTTTGTCAATTTTTTGACATAAAAACAGCCGAGCATTTGCTCGGCTGTTATGATTTTTATCTATTAAGCGCCTAATGCACTTAGTCCAAACAAGTCTTTAAGTGCTTGCTTCTTCTCTTCCGAAACGCCTTGAAGACCCTCAATTGATTGTTCAAGGTTGGTCATGGTGTCATCGCTAAGTTTGTCTTTTAACAAATCTTGAGTTGCAGTATTATCACCGCCTGCGCCAACAAGAGCATCAAGCAGAACCTCGGATTCGGCAAGTTTTCCTACAAGTTCGTCGGTCTTGTCTTTGTCAAAGTTGGCTTGCTGACCTTCTTCAGTTGCCAAAACAGAGTTCGCAGCGTTGAATAGTTCTTCGGCGGCCTCAATCTCTTTGTCTATTGAGCCTTCTTCACTATAATCACCATTGACTATTGAGCCAAGAACATCACTTACAACGCCAGCAGCATCTCCCATGCCAAGGCTGTCAAGCATTTCAGGGTCAAGAACATCATTGATAACATCTCCAAGAGCCTCTTTGTTCTCGTTAAGGTTCTTAACAACATCTTTGAGTTTGTCAAGGTTGAGTTCACCTTGGGTCACGTCTTGCATCTCTCTTGCAATGTCAAGAGCATCTCCAAGTGCCTTAAATGTTGATGCAAAACTTATTGGTTCGTCTTTTTCAAGAGTGGTCTTTATGCTTGTTTTGAACCTTTCAACAACGTCATTTCCTTCTCCAATCAAAATCTTTGAGTCAAGAAGTGCAATGATTATTTCTTTTGCAGACGCGCCCAAAAGTTTTGACTCTCGCATATCGTCAAACACTTTTCCAAGTGCCTCGAAGTTGAGACTGTGAAGTGGGTCGCTGCCCTCCCCCGCCTTGTTGATGTCGTCATAGACTTTGTAAACATCGGTGAAGATGTTTTGAAGAATTTGAGTTTCTTTGCTCCAACCATGGTTAGGGTCGGTCTCGTCAACCGTGCCAATTGTTGCGTCAACAGTTATTTCCAAAATGTCATAGACATAGTGCATACCAATGTCAACAACCTCTGGCAAAACAGCCTTAAATGTTGTGCTTTCAAGGGCCTTGTTTATAACTTTTATGATGACTCCGTCTTCGCCCTCTGGGTGATTGAGAACGTCCATGATATCTTTGTCGCCCGCAACAACGTCAAGAATGCCCTCTTTGTTGCAAAGTTCAATGAGTTCAATGCCCGTCACAATGTCGTTCTTGATAGCATCTGGCTCAACTGGATTTTCAAGGTTTCTTAGAAGTGCGTCGAACATCTTGTTAACGCTCTCGCTTTCGAACATTGGCCTTTTAACTCCGCAGAATGTTGCGTTTTCGTCTGCGCGCCAAGTTCTTGCAACTGAAGGGATGACTTCTCTTATCATTCCCGACAGAACTGGAGACTCATAAAGTTTGTTAACAATGTTTTTGAGCGCCTCAATGGTCTCGTTATTTCTAATGTTGAAACCGCCATTTGTAACGGTTCTGAAGTCTGGATAAACATTTGCAATGGTCTTAACCTCTTTTCTTAGGCTATACTTAACATTTGAAGAGGTTGTGCCGTTGGTGATTTTCACTTTAACGGTGGTGAGGCCGTCGAACATTGCGTCTGAAAGTTGCCTAACGCCAACCGCACCAAGTGTTTTGAACACCCAGTTCTGGTCGGCAGCGTCAAAGTATACGCCATACTCATCAACAGCCTTTGAAATTGCGTCGTTACCTTCTTGAGCCCCTTGGCTGTTGGTTTCGGTCTCGGCAGTTGCCTCGGCTCTTATTGCGTTGACAACTGGCTTTGCGGTGTCAATAACACCGAACACTGGAACAAACACAACAAGTGCAACGATAAGGCCTTGAACGGCGCCAACAACTGCACCAATGAAGCCGTGTTTTTCTTTTCCAGCCATTTTCTTTTTGTTGAAGCAAACACCCGCAACAATCCAATAGATTATCATAGAAATCCACTTGAGCAAGAAGAACACAACAACGAACAAGACAACATTAACAAGCATTTGAGGCATAACTTCAATAAAGCCCTCAAATGTTGGACTTGCGTCAACGATGTCACTTATGAAAGGGACTTTCCTTATAAGGTCGCCAACAAGGTCTTGAACGGTCATAACTGGTGTGTCTGCAATGACCAAGTTAAATTTTGAGATGTTCATTGTAAGGATTGCCTTTGTTATTGGTGGAACAATAAAGAAAGCCAAAACGGCCATACAAAGGACAATGAGAATTCTTACAAGAGATTTGTTAAGCCCGCGAACCCAACCACAAATAAAGCCCAACACAACGAAGAAAAAGAATAGGGATATCAAGGCTACAGAGATGATAGATGCATCCATACAATTCCTCCAAAAAATTGGTTTATACTGCCATTATAATGCATTTGTTCAAAAAAAACAATGTTTTTTTCAACTAATTATAAACATATTATGCTAAAAATTATTGATTTTTTAATAATTCAATCAATAAAATTCAAACACTTTATGCCTTTTTTCAGTTTTTTCTCAAAAACTTCCTCGTCGATTTTTGTCCCGACGATGAGCCCGTAGTGGACGGGAACAACCACCTTTGGCTCAATTTTGTTAACAAGCCCGGCCGCCTCAGAGGCATCCATAGTATATGTTCCCCCAATCGGCACGAACAAAACATCTGTCTTTATTTGCGCCAGTTCGTCGGTTGCATCCGTGTCGCCACAAACAACATAGTTGGCTCCACCAAGCGTGAAGTGATACCCAAGCCAGTTGTTTGCCCGCGGATGAAAAGCCTTCGTTTTGTTATACGACGGAAAAGTTGAGCCAACAACACCATTTATTTCAAACTTCTCGTTTGGCAACAGCGCAACAATTCTCTTTTCGCTTATGCCCGCATCAACAAGTCCGCTCTTTGCATCAAGAGGGCAAACAAATGTGGTATTGCTGTTGCTTACTGCAATAATAGACAACTTGTCAAGGTGGTCATAGTGCGGGTGAGTTATAAAAACCACGCTGGCGTTGTGCTTTTCTTCTTTTATGTTGTATGGGTCAAAGTAATATTCGTCGCCAATGCAAATTGAACTGTGACAGTTGATTTTTATGTTAAGATTCATGTTTCCTCCAAATATGTTTAAAATGTTTGCAATTAAAAATCGCCCAACCTTGGTTGAGCGATAGAATTTTCTATTCTTCTACTGGCTTTGTTGGAATTGTGAACGAGGTTGGATTTATCTCAAGGTCGACTTGGGTCCCGTCAAGCGTGTAGCCAAGCGAATAGATTGTGTAGGTTCTAAGGTTAATCTCAAATGTGAGGCTAGTTGTTTCATCCGCCGAAGTGATAGTCGCGGTCAAAATAGATTCGCTAGTCGTATACTCAATATTAACATCTTGCTCAGCCAAATGCTCGGTTCTGAATCCCGAAACAAACCCGCTGACCGAAGGATAAAGCCCGCTAATTGGAATAGTCACAAGTCCATTTGCAAGATTAAAGGTGTTTCTTATTGCAGTTTCGTAGTCCATTTCTTCGTGAGAAGTAACTGTTCCGCCCGACTTTTCGGTGACAGTTGCAAGATATATCCAATATTCGCTTTCACCCGTCTTTGCATATGCCCCGTCGCCATGGGCAGAAGAGATAAAGAACGTGTCATCATCAATGTGATAGAGCACAGAGTTAACGAACACTTGCGCGTTTGCTCCGGCAATCTTGCCCATAAGATAGGTGTAGTAATCGGCCTTTGTAACCACCTTGACTTTGCACTCATACTCTTCACCAAGGTATGACAAAACGGCAATCTTGTCGTCGCCCGCCTCTTCGTTGTCGAAACTTTCAACGCTGTAGCCGTCAACGGTCATGATGTCGCCCTTGCCCGACGTGTATCTCAAAACTGGGTTGGCGCTCCTAAAGTCTTGACCCTCAAAAAAGACATTGTTGTCGATAGCGGTGATAGTTCCCTTCTCGTAGTAGTGAACTTTATAGGTCTGTTTGTGCTTTTGATACTCAATAACAACGGTGTATTCGCCCGCCTTTGTCTTGTCAACGCCCGAGGTGTCAACCTTGTAGTCGGCAACGTCAACACTTGTTCCGTCGGTGTATCTAAGTTCAACAATGAGCCCATTTGTGGTTATATCTTCGCCAACAACAAACTCGGTTTTAACGTCATCCAAAAAGATTCTTATTCCACTGTCCTTTGGCTTGCAACCCGCAAAAACAAAGGTAAGTGGCAAAACAAGTAAAATCATTAAACTTGTAAAAAACTTTTTCATATGCACTCCTTTATACAAAATAATTATAACAAGAAAAAAAATATATTACAAATAAAATAGCCCTCAAAATGAACAAAAATAAAAAAAGTCCACAAAAAGTGGACAACTGCTTTTAACTTTTCTGCCCCGCAAGGTTAAACGCCTTTATGGTCTGAATTGCTCCGCTGGAAACGTGAAGGTCTTTGAGTTTGTTAATGTCCGCCAAAAAAAGGTCGCGCCCCTTTTCATACTCGCCCGAAAGACCATCGGCATTCCCCTTTTCTTTGAGAGTGCACAAAACAAAATACGCCTCGCGCACCGACTCAAAGTCAACGTCGCCAATGCTCATTGGAACGCTATACGAGGTTTTGTCAACCACCATGATTGGCTCAACAGAGCACCCCGTCTCTTCAAGCGTTTCGCGCTTTGCCGCGTCAAGCACGTTTTCACCTTCTTCAACTCCACCACCGGGAAGAGTGACAACATCTTTGCCCTTGTCGTGAATCAAGAGCACTTTGTCTCCACACAAAACTATGGCGCGCACCTTTTTGAAGGTCTCGCCACGAAGATATTTTTCATACGACTCCATAAGTCGGTTGTCGCGATACTCTTTGTATTCCATCTATTTCCTCTTCTTTGACTTTATAGGCTCATGATAAATAATTTCTTTGTTGTTTTTCTTGGCATACTCAATCTCGTCATGGGTCGCCTCACCAATGTAGCCGTCAATGTTAACAACATAAAGGGCGTCAGAAAGGTCAATCTTTTGATAATGGCAACTGACAATGTTCTCTATGTTTTCAACGGTCTCGTTCTTTTTCTTGTTATAGACAGGTTGAAGCGCACAAATTCTGTGTTCGGCTTCAAGTTTCCTCGCAATATCTTTCATTTGCTTTGCAAAGCGCATGCTTCCACTAATTGTTACAATTTTCATAATCTACCTCACAAATATTATATCACGCAAAAAAATTAAAGCAACGAATTTTGCACCCCACTTCAAATCTTTTTTAGCACCACCACGCTCTCAACGTGGCAAGTCTCGGGGAACATATCATATGGCGTGACGCTAGAAGGAAAGTATCCCCCCTCTTTTAAAAGTTTAACGTCGCGCGCCAGACTTGAAGGATTGCAAGAAACATAGACAATTTTTCTTGGTTCGCTCTTAATAATGGTTTCAACAACCGACTTTTCTATTCCCTTTCTTGGCGGGTCAACAACAAGCGAGAAGTCCCCAATCTCTTTGGCAAGCCTTGGCAAAATGATGTTTACATCGCCGTTGATATTCTCAAGGTTAGAAAGTTCGTTTTTCTCTTTGACCTTGTTTGCGTCGGCAGTCGCCTCTTTAACAATCTCAATGCCAACCACCTTTTTGACCTTCTTCGCAAGAAGTGCCGACATAAGCCCCGCTCCCGAATAGGCGTCAACAATGGTGTCCGAACTATCAAAGTTCTCAAGCACGCTCTCATAAATTTTCTCCATTATGGACAAGTTCACTTGAAAAAAACTCATTGGCGAGATGTCCACTTGAACCCCCATGAGCGAGTGCTCAATCTTTTCTATGCCCAAAATGTGCCGTATGTCCCCCTCCAAAATGACGTTGTTGTCCACCTTCTTTTTGCAAACAAAGAGCCCGATATGTTTTTCGTCAAAACCGAGCCCACTTTTTAGCGCCTCAAAAAGTTCATTTAGCCCTCTTATGTTTTTTGTCAAAACAATGGTGAACAGCATTTTGTCCCCAATGTGCCTTATAACAATATATCTTAGTGCCTTGGCGTCCTCGCTTGGCAGAGTTTCCAAAAACGAATTGAACACTTTTATCGCCTCATTTGTTTTGTCTGTTGCAAGACAGCAAGAGTCAATAAAAACGGGGTCATGGCTCAGCATCTTATACATACAAACCCTTGCCTTTCCGTTTTTGTCAATTGCTATTGGAAATGCAGATTTGTTTCTGTAATTGTAAAATTTGTCGCTTTTTTGCGTGTTTTTTACATCTGAATTTTCAAAACCGCCAATTCTTGTCATCGCATCTTCAACAATTTTTTTCTTAACTTCAAGGCTTTTTTCATAATTCATATGTTGAAAGTCGCACCCCCCACACTTTTTAAAGTATGGGCAAGGTGGCTCAACTCTGCCGGATGACGCAATTATAATTTCCACAATTTTTCCAACCGCATAGGTCTTGTTGACCTTAATAATGTGCACTCTCACTCTTTCACACATAATGGCGAAAGGGACGAAGATAACAAAGCCGTTAAGCCTTGCAACTCCTTGCCCGTCACTGGTGTAGCCCACTATGTCAACTTCATATTCTTCGTTTTTGTTCATACTTTTAACTTCCTTAATTTATCTTTTGTTTCACTACCCACTCTGTAACTGTCGCACACTTTTTGTATGGTCATATTAATAACAAAAGAATTTATTTGCGTATTTTTTATTATTTTTTGCATAATTTTTTCTGCATTTTGCGGATTTTTTATGATAATTTCACTAAAAAGCCACGCCTCTGCCATAAGAACATAATATTTTTCGCATTTTACCCCTTCAAGCACTGCAATAACCTTGTCAAAGTACTCAATCCTTGTAAAATATTTCAAAAGACCAACAATGCCAAACCTCGCAAAAAACTCGTCGCCATCAAGAAACCCCGCAAAGAACGAAAAGTCCTCTTCGCTTCCGCTAATGAATTTTAATGGGAACAAAAGGTCAACAAGAGCCCAAGAGTCCACCTTCTTTAAGTAAGCACCAATTCTCTTCTTGCCCTCTTCTGCGTTTCTTATGCCAGAAATCATCATCCCCTCAAGGAGCGTCAATTCAAAGACCTTGCCGTCTTGCGAAAAAATGAACTCATGAGGCTTTTTTTCAAGTTCTTTTGCGACTCGCCTCAGAGTTGGAACTTTAACGCCAATAATCTCTTTGCTTGTCTTCATAATCTTTTTTGAAAACTCAACAAAGTTCTCCCCCGAAGAGAGAGAAAGAAGTTGACTCTTTAATTTTTCTAGCCGTTTGTCCATGCAATAAATATATACCATTTTATGAACTTTATCAAACAACTTGACTAAATTAAAATTATATTTCATACTTTCACTATGAAGTGTTACCTCTGCCCAAGAAATTGTGGAGTTGACCGCGAAATGTCGGTCGGCTTTTGCGGTGCAAAAAACAACATGGTCATCTCAAAAATAATGCTCCACGAATGGGAAGAACCCATGCTAACAAAGGACGATGAAAAGAGCGGAGCAATATTCTTTTCAGGTTGCAACCTCAAATGCGTGTACTGTCAAAACTACAACATCAGTCACTTTATTGTTGGCAAAGAGGTTTCGCCAAGCGAACTAGCCGAAATCTTTAAAGACCTTGAAAGAAAGGGCGCGGGCAACATCGACCTTGTCACCCCCACCCATTTCGCAGACAAGATTTTGGAAGCGCTAAAAATCTACAAACCGCGCATCCCCGTCATCTGGAACACGTCGGGCTATGAAAAAGCGGAGACCCTAAAAACCCTAAGCGGTTATGTTGACATCTTTCTCACCGACTTCAAGTATATTGAAAGTGCCAGCGCGGATGAACTGAGCCTTGCAAAAGACTACCCCGAAGTTTGCATAGAGGCGTTAAAAGAAATGAAGCGCCAACAGCCAACAAATGTTTTTGAGGGCGAAAAACTCATGAGGGGAATTATTGTCAGACACATGGTCTTGCCCACATATTCTCGCGAAAGTATGCAAATTTTAACAAAAATCAGTGAAATTTTGGGCAAAAATGCAATAATTTCACTCATGAGCCAGTATGTACCCCTAGGTGAAGCGGCAAAAAAACGCAAAATCAACCGAAAACTCACCAATTTGGAGTATAAAATCGTGGTTAACCATGCCCTCAACCTTGGTCTAAACAACACTTTGGTGCAAGACCTTGGCAGCGCGTCAGAGACTTTCACCCCCAACTTTGGTGGAAAATTTGATGAAACAAATTAGAAAGATTTATTGCCATAAACACTTTTTGATGTTAAAATAAATTAAAGAGGAACAAAAGATGTCTTTTTGCAGTTATTCAAGTTCACTATCTATGTCAACCAGCACTCTTGTTGACAACACTTTTATCAACGAGTTCATGCCTCATGCCCCCGAAAACGCGGTGAAGGTCTACCTTTATGGCTTGTCGCTTTGCTCAAACCCTAGTAGTGACGACAACAATCTTGCGTCTATATGTTCTGTTTTGTCGCTGACCGAGGACGACATCTTTTCTGCCTACGCCTATTGGCAAGAACTTGGGCTTGTGCAAGTTGTGAACAAGTCGCCCCTTGAAGTTAAGTACCTTTCGGCAAAAGAGAGTTCGGGGAGTTCAAAACTTCGCGCCAAGGGCAAATACAAAGACTTCAACGAGCAAATCCAAACCATTCTTGCCGGTCGCATGATAAAGCCCATTGAGTTCAATGAGTACTATACCCTTATCGAGAACCACCACTTTGAGCCCGAGGCGCTTGTCATGATTATCAAGTACTGCACAACCATTAAGGGAACAAGCATAACCTTTCCATACATCTTGGCAGTTGCAAAGAGTTTTGGCGAC
>CANQEP010000003.1 GCA_947595235.1 uncultured Clostridia bacterium | reverse complement strand
TGTTGCGTGCGACCAGTCGCGCGCGCCGACCTCACCGCCTAAGAGCCAAATATCACGCAAATAGTTTTGAAAAGCAAAAGCCCATGACCATAAAGGTCTATGGGCTTTTGTTTTCTTCGCTCTTTGCATAATCTTTGGCTCTTAGGCTACCCTAGGGTTTCTATCACATCAAGTTCACAGAAACTTTTTTGTTTTTTCCACCATTTCTTGTTATGGTGGTTCTCTTTTCTTCCCTCTTCATCCCAATCTTCGCTTATCTGCTTCTTTGCGTCTTCGAATGTATCGGTTCAAAGGGAAAAAGAGTTGTTCTTTTATTTTTCATTTCCAACCTTGGCGTTTCTCTTTAATTTCTTTCTGTCCTCTCAATCGTCGTTGCTAGTTGATACTTTATCACCCCTTTTGGTACTTGCGTACCACCTTCCCCCCGTCCAGGGGGCACTTGGTATGGACGCAAGAAATTCAACTATTAGTTTGGGAAAACCATAATAAAAAACATCAACTGAAAAATGTCAATAAGAGTTTTCGTGAAAAAATATGAGAGAACTCCCAAAGCGGGACTCAAAAATCGCCCATCCACCCCAAGTGCCCCCTTCCACGGGGGAAAGGTGGTGCGGTTCCGCACCAAAAGGGGTGATAAAATATCAACTTCTTAATGTCAATTTAGAGTTTGGTTTAATAATTGAGTAGAGCCACAAAATTTGACACTTCAAATAAGAATCAACTCCCAGTTCCCCACTGTCGATGGGGAAAGGTGGTGAGTTCACTCACCAAAAGGGGAGGTTAAGTATCAACTTTTTTCGTTTATTTGTTTTTAGAAAAACTTTGACTTAAAATATCTGTACCTTTATTCATTCAAAATAAAAAGAGGATACTGATTGAAGTATCTCCCCTTTTGGTACTTGCGTACCACCTTTCCCCATCATCAGTGGGGCACTTGATTTTGACTCAAGAAATTTATATATGAGTTTTGAAAGAGCAATTAAAATAATACAACCTCTTCTTTCCCTTTGAACCGATTTGTTCAAAAAACGCGAAGGAGCAGATAAGCCATAGTTTGGGTAAAGAACGAAGAAAAGGAAAAGCCCATAGACCTTTATGGTCATGGACTTTTCCTTTTCAAAGTTATTTGCCTAAAATATGGCTTAGGTGCGGTGAGGAAGGAGCGCGCGACAAGTCGCGCGCAACAAAACATGACTGTCTGAGATTTTTTGATTTTCTGCACTTATTGTGCTGAAGTTCGCCAATCCTTAGAAAAATTAGAGGGCAAGATTTATGTTCACGGCAAGGCTCGGCGAGTGAGCCACCGCAGGAGTTTATTAAGACATAAATGACTGTGGTGGCTCGCTCGACAGAAACGCAGCCGTGGACATGAAGATTGCCCTCTAAAGAGTGCGGCGGTCGGCGAGGGAGCGCGCAATAGTCACCTCATCGGCAAATTCCAGTTGGGTGCCTGCGGCAAGGCCTTGCGCAAGGCGAGTGACCTTGATGTTATGGGGCTTTATGAGTGAGGCGATATACATTGCTGTTGCCTCGCCCTCAACATCGGGAGAGGTCGCCAAAATGACCTCTTTTGTTTGCCCCTTGGATATGCGCGAAAGAAGTTCGGCGATTTTTATGTCTTTTGGGGCGACGTTGGCAAGCGGATTTATTGTTCCGTGAAGAACGTGGTACGAGCCCTTGTAGGCGTGCGCCTTTTCTATGGCAGAAACGTCTTTTGGCTCTTTAACAACGCAGATTGTTTCTTCGCCACGAGTTTTGCAGATATTGCATACGTCGCCACTAGAAAAGTTGCCACAATTTGAGCAAAAGCGGATTGACTTTTTTGCGTCAAGAATGGCATCGGCAAACGCCTCAGCGCCCTCTTTTGTTCCGGTCACAATAAAGTAGGCGTAGCGCGCGGCAGTCTTTTTTCCAACACCGGGAAGTTTAGAAAACTCGTTGGTCAGTCTGTCAAGGCTTTCAAGGTTTGACGCGTCCACTACATCATGCCCCCAAATCTTCCAAGTTTGCTGGCGCGAAGTTCATCCGCCTTTGCAGTCGCGTCGTTAAGAGCGGCAACAACAAGGTCTTCTAGCATCTCAACATCGTCGGGGTCAACTGCACTAGGGTCAATGGTGACCGAAACGGGGTTCTTGTTTCCCTTCAAAACAACCTTGACCATTCCGCCACCCGCACTGCCTTCAACCTCGGCATCGTCAATCTCGGCTTGCGCCTTCAAAGCCTCCTCTTGCATTTTTTGTGCTTGGCGCATGAGGGCTTGCATGTTGCCCCCTCCGCCCATGTTGTATCCACCAAATTTTCCCATAATACTCTCCTTTTATTCTTCGCCCGGCTGATTTTTGTGCTGGGCTGATATTATTTCGTCGCACATCTTTTGCGCGTCGCTGTAACTGATAAGATAGGGGTTTTTCTCGCTCGGCTGGTGCAAGAACTTGTCTTTTATGAAGCAATAGTTCTTCACAAAGTACTCGCCAAACTTCTCACCGCTTGAAGGCGAAAGGTCCATTTTGTGCAAAATAATGTAGGCAATTATTTCTTTCGGGTCATTGAGGTTTGGCTTGTTTTCGTCTTTTATGTCGTCATACAAAATTGCCTTTATGGTCTGCTCGTTGACCATTTGCCACTGCGAGCGCGTTAAAGGGGGCACAAAACTTTTCCCCTCGGGCAAGTTTTTGCTTTGCAGAATTTTTAGCATAATCTCGGCAATCTTTGGGTCTTTGACATTGCTTGCCACACTTTCTGCCCGTGCGGGGTCGAACTTCCCCGAAAGATAACTTGAAAGCGCGTGAAAGCACTCGTTATATCTCATAAGCCCGCGGTCATACGCCTTCTTTTGCGAATTGTACTCGCAAACGGACGGATACATGCAGTCCTCTCGCGAGCAAACATTCTCGTTGCAGTGCGCTTTGCCAAAGGCGTTCGCCACATTTGACACCTCTTCTCTGCGACTGACTATGTATCCTATTAAAAACAAAGCGTCGTCTTTTGTCAAATCATTTGGGTCAATAAGGTTAATAAAGTTGTCTTTAACAAGGCCCCTAAACTTTTTTGCGAAGTATTCTGCAAGTTCACCCTCAAGTTTTTCATAGCGGTCACCATACATGAGCGCCTCGGTTGAAGCATACGTCAAGATGTCTTTCAGCCTTTCGCCCTCAGTGTCCATAATTTGGTTTTCCCAATACTTTTTTTGAGACCTCTTTATGTCGGCGACCATCTCGTCAACCTCGGTGCAAATGTTACTTACAAACGCCACGCGCCTCATAACGTTGCCCTTGTCGGCACTTTGCATATAAGAAACGACATCATGTATAAGTTCTTCAAGTTGACTTCTTGCCTTCTCAATTTCGGGTTCGTAGTTATTCAGCGAAGAAGAAATGGTCTTTAAAAGTTCATAAAGTTTCTTGCGGTACTCCTTTACGAATTTGAGGTCTGCCGAAAAATACTCGCCCCCCTTGTTTGGAATGAAGTATCTTTCGCGCAAAATTGCGTCGTTTATCATGCCAAGATGAAGCAAAATATCTTGCATGGTTCACCCCCTTATTTCTAACTTGCCACCAAACGCGTCTCTTAGCGCGTTCTCATCCCCCTTTGGGCGCTTTTCTTCAATTTTGAAAAGATAGTTAAGCCCCACGCCTTCAAAGAACTCACCTAAAACGCTCCTATACTTGTCGCGACTGATTAGTTGCAGTGTTGCCTCGTCCTCAAAGTATAGCACCGCAGTCTTGCCCTCAATCTGCACGCTTTTAACCTGCCTTACGCAAGTTAGAAGGGTCATGTCTTTCCTCTCGCGCAAAAAGGTCAAAAGTTTGCCAAGAAGTTCGCTGTCGGTATTAACGCTCTCCACCTTTTTTGCAGTTGGCTCGACCCTTTTGCTCTTTTCAACTTGACCGCTTTCCTTCTCTTGCGCCTTTGCGCTCTGAGGCGATGCTTGACTCGGCAAAACACTTACTTCTCCACCATTCAACCTTTTTTCAAGGGCGGTCACGCGCTCAAGAAGGTCAACATTTGTGAGCGCCTTAACAAAAGCGGTCTCAAGGACAATTCGCGGACTTATGCTGTAGCGAAGTTCTTGCTCAACTCCACTTAAAACATTTATTGCTTCAACAATCTTGTTGTAGTTCTCTTCAGAGGCTTGCCTTTCCATAACGCTGAACATATCCGCAGAGGCAACAACCATTTTTTTTGCGTCGCCCTTCAAGGTATAGATGACAAGAAGGTCGCGAAGGTAGGATATAAGGTCTTTGCTAAGAACCAACGGACTCTTGCCCTCGCCAAGCACCTTGTCAAGTTCTTTGAGGCTCTCGCCAAGGTTATCGTTAAGAAGTTTCTCGGCGATATTAGAAATCTCTTCGCGCTCGGTCGTTCCAAGAACCTCAACAACGCTCTTGTAGGTGAGGTTGTCGCCCGCATAAGACACGCAACGGTCGGCAATGCTCAAAGTGTCGCGCACACTTCCCTCGCCTGCACGAGCAATGAGTTCAAGCGCCTCGGGCTCTGCCGTTATTTTCTCTTTTTCAAAAATCTTCTTCAAAAGGTCGATAAGTTCGCTGAGCGAAACAAGTTTGAAGTCAAACCTAAGACATCGCGAAAGTATGGTCGCTGGAAGTTTGTGCACTTCGGTGGTCGCCAAGATGAACACCGCATAACTTGGTGGCTCTTCAAGAGTTTTCAGTAGCGCGTTGAACGCACTTGGCGAAAGCATATGAACCTCGTCAACGATATACACCTTATACTTGCCGTTGACTGGCGGGTACTTGATTTTTTCGCGCAAGTCTCTTATCTCGTCAACGCCGTTGTTGGACGCTGCGTCGATTTCAAGCACGTCGATGTTGTTTTTTTCAAGGCTTTTGCAAACCTCACACTTCCCACACGGCGAGCCATTCACGGGCGAAAGGCAGTTTATCGCCCGCGCAAAAATCTTTGCGGTTGAAGTTTTGCCCGTTCCACGACTGCCACAAAAAAGGTACGCGTGGCTGATTTTGTCGGTCTTTATCTGGTTGATTAGCGTGCGCGTTATGTGGTTTTGACCAATGACGTCATCAAAGTTCTGTGGCCTATATTTCCTATAAAGTGCAAGATACATCTTTCTACCTCTTTACTTTTAATTTTATCCTTTGAATGGTGTTGGTTATACTTCGCGGAGTCTTTCCAAGTTCTTTGGCGATGTCGCTTGTTGTGAGCCCGTCAAGATACAGCGAAAGCACCCGCTTTTCAAAGTCGCTCAAAACCTCGCTGAGCGAACTGAGTCTTTCCTCTTGCTTTTCTTTGCTTATGAATAGTTCCTCAGGGTCGGCGGCAATGCCAATCTCGTGAATTTCGAACTCGTCGTCATCGTCGTCGTTCTTTCTTATGATTGGCACTGCGTTGTTTAATGGAACATTCTTTTTTGTGTTGGCGTGCTTTATGGCGTCAAGAATTTGCCTTTTAATGCAAGTTGTTGCGTACTTTTTGAAGGAGTCGTCGCCAATCGTTCCTCGCGTTTCGTCAAACTTTCTGAAAGCCTCCAAAAGTCCAATCATGCCCTCTTGATAAAGGTCGTCGCTCGTTCCCCCAACAAGATAAAATCGTCTACAAATTCCGCGGATTATTGAGGCATAGTTCTCAACAAGTTTGTTGATTATCTCTTCGTCTTTGTCCAACGCTTAACCCTCCTGCCTCAAAACCTCAAACATGATTATCCCCGCCGCCACGCTGGCGTTGAGTGAGTTGAGTTTCCCCTTCATTGGAATGGAAATAACTCCGTCGGCGAGTTTTTTCGTGAGGCTGGACACCCCGTCACCCTCACTGCCAACAACTATTGCGATGTCGCCCGTGAGATTGGTCTTGTACATACTTTCGCCATCCATGTCGGCAACATAAACAAACACGCCGCTGTCCTTGATTTTCTTTATCGCGTCATTGAGGTTCTTGACCTTGCAGACCTTGACGTGGCTTATTGCCCCCATGCTTGTTCTTATGACAGTTTCATTGACAAGCGCAAAGTTTCGTTCGGGAATGATGACCGCACTAACGCCCGCGCACTCTGCCGAGCGGATGACACTTCCAAGGTTGTGCGGGTCGGTCACCTTGTCTAAAACAACAAAAAATCTGCGTCCAAAACCACCGAGCACCTCATCAAGAGGGGTATAGTCAAAGTCGCTCAAAACCGCGATGATGCCTTGGTGATGCCCCGTCTTTGAAAGGCGGTCGAGCGCCTCTTTTGGAGCAAACTCAACGCGGATTTTCTTTTCACGCGCAAGGCGAACGGTCTCGCGAACAGAAGTATCTTTGATTTTGTCTTCAACAACAATCTTGTCGATACTTTTATTCCCAAGAACCGCCTCTTTAACTGGATTTCTTCCCTCTGCTAACATATCTTCCTCACAACGACTTTTGCAAAATTTCGTTAAGCCTCTCGTAATTTTTCTCTAAGTACAAATATCCAACCAGCGCCTCAAACGCGGTCGCATGATTATACTCAAAGACCGAATAGTTCTTTGCGCCTTGCCCCTTGACCGAGTTCCTTGCCCTTGTGGCAATGTCCTTTTCTTCGCTTGTCAAGAGGCTTTCAATCTCAAGAAAGGTCTTGCACTGCGCGCCCGCATTGACCTTTTCTTTCACCATGCGGTTGAGTTCATTCACTTTGTAGTCCCCTCGCTTTGAAAAAAACTCGCGCACAAACAAGGTGTGCACAGCATCGCCCACAAACGCAAGGACCAGTGGTTGCATATTTTTTGTTTCGTCCATACAAATCAATTATAACAAATATAATATCTTTTCGCAAGGGCTATTTCGCCCAAAACGAAAATTTGGAATTATTTTTTAACAGCATAAGAAAAAGCATATCAAGGATGATATGCTCTTTAATTTTAATTATTGTAAATTGTAAATGTCATTGATTGAATGCCACCAAGGTCCATTTTGAATGAGTCTTTTGTGATGTTTGTAATTTTGTATGTTACATTCGTTGTTGTTTGCCCGTCTAGAGATATAGCGTATTGAAATACATAATAAATATTTCCGTCATCGTCATAGCCTTTTGTCATTTGTGAAGATGTTTCGCTTTTCTCCTCCTCTGGGTCAAATGGATTGGTAAGTGTTGTGACCGTGGTCACTTTGTTAAGGGCAGGATCAAACTTCACAAATACGTGTGCCCCTTCACCAAGTTGTTGCTCAGAGTCTGAATAATAAACATTCTCTTGAACATCCCATGGCTTTACAATGTAATCAACCAATAGCGTTTCGTCTTCATAGGTTATAACCATTTTTTTGCTGCCAGGTTTCTCGGTTGAAAACACAGAAACCATGCTTTCTTGAAGTCCAACATTAACCGACTTTCCCTCTTCGTCAACATATTTGAGGATTCCCCCAGTAATATCCAAGTCTTGCCCAACATAATATTCTGTTTTAAATGTTTGCACAAGGCTCAATTTTTCTTTGTTTCCGCAAGCCGCAAGCAGAACACTAGGCAAGCAAATTGCCAAAACAAGTGCAAAAGAGAGTGCTATTTTTTTGAAAACTTTCATAATTATTTCCTTTTTTTCTTATTATTGGAAGGATAACATGATTCGGGGGGTACTTGTCAAGAGTTTTTTAGCAATATGTTTTTTTACAATTTCATCTCTGCATTGTTTGCCAAGAAAAAGCACACCGCTTTGGCGCGCTCTAAATGAGGAATGGGTTGTTTTTCAATAATTCTTCAACATCTCCGTCAAGCGATTGTAGAGTTTTGTTTAGGTCGTCGGGGTCAGTGCATAAAAAACTTGGATTATTTTTGCTCCTTAGGTCTAATTATAACTTCAATTTGGCAATTTTTCAATGTGTTCTTCGCAAAAAGATGCTAAATAGTGGCTCACTGAATTTTGCAATTACACTCTCGCGATTCGTTTGTTCTGTCAGACAAATAGTTTGCAATACCAAACATAAACCCGCAACTTCACCTCATAAACTTATACCATGAAAAAGTTGAATGTGTTTTTGACGATGTGCTTTAAAAGGGGGAAGTTTATTTTTTGCGCGGTGGCAATGCTTGTTGTTTTGGCGTCGTCCATTGCCATTGAAAAGGTGAGCGCAAAAGAGACCTTTCAAAAAAATGAAAGCATGGACTACTCGGTTGTCATTGACGCGGGTCACGGCGGAATTGACCCCGGAAGCATTGGCTACAAGACCAAGGTCAAAGAGAGCGACGTTAACCTTGCCGTTGCAAAAAAACTTGAAAAGAGACTTCTTGAGATGGGCTTTAGGGTGGTCATGACCCGAGAGGACGAAAACGGCCTCTATGGACTTTCCACCACCAACTACAAAAAACGCGATATGCAAAAGCGCAAAGACATAATAAACGAGGCTCGCCCCGACATTGTTGTGTCCGTGCACATGAACAGTTACGTTCGCCACAATCTTCGCGGCGCACAAGTGTTCTATGACAAAAACAGCACCAGTGGCGAAGCGCTTGCCCTCTCAATCCAAGACCAATTCGCGAGCAAACTTGAAAAGAGCGACAAGGGGATTGCCATTGGCGACTACTATATGTTAAAGTGCGCGCCGTCGGCATCGGTCATTGCCGAGTGCGGGTTCTTGTCGAATGAAGAGGACGAAAAGTTGCTTATATCCCCCGAGTATCAAGACAAGATTGCCGAGTGCATTTTTCTTGGCATTGTGAATTTCTTTAACCAAGACTAGTGCAAATTGTTTGTGTTTACTTTTGCTTTTTGCTATACTTAAGAAGAGGTGTGTTATGAAAAAAATAAGTAGAAAGTTAACTATTAGCCTAATCTGTGTTGCCTCTGTGGTTGCAGTGCTGTTTGTTGCCGTTATGGTGTACTACTTTGGCGCGTCGTATAAGGCTTTTGATAAAGTTTCAAAAAAAGAGTTTCAGATACCCGGTCTTGACACGTCGTTCACTCCGCAAGGCCTTGCCTATGTTGAAGAAGAAAACGTGTTCCTTGTTTCGGGCTATATGTCAAGTGGCGACCCATCGCGCGTTTATGTTGTTAACAAAGAGACGGGCGAAACCAAGTATGCCACATTTAAAAACAACATTGACTATGTTGGCCACGCGGGGGGCGTTGCAACCTATGGTGGCTCGGGCTGGCTGTCGAGCGACGGATATATCTATCGATTTGACCTTGACGAACTTCTCTCCTCAGAAAACGGAGCGGTCATTACTTTTCTTGGCTCGTTAGAGGTCTATAACGAGGCAAGCTGGCTTACCATTTATGAAGACAAGTTGATTGTTGGCGAATTCCAAAGAAATGGCTCGCACACAACCGACATCTCTCACCACTTTGAGACCGCCGACAAAAAAGTGAACAAGGCGCTTGCCCTTGCCTACCCTATTGACGAAACAAAAAACTCGGGCGTTGGCTCGGTGTACCCACGCTTTGGCATTTCTATGCCTGCCCTTGTTCAAGGAATGTGCTTCACAAGTGACGGCAAGATACTTCTTTCAACGTCTTACTCTGTCGCCGACTCGCACATAAGAATCTATGACAAGGACCTTTCAAGTAGCACCACGCACAAAACAACAATCAACGGGATAACCCTCAACTGCCATATGCTTGACAGTTCGTGCCTTGTTTCGTCCATGAGTGCCCCATGCATGACCGAGGGCGTTGCGCTTGCCAATGAAAGAGTGTTTGTCTTGTTTGAAAACAACTGCAAGCAATACCGCGCTTGGACAAGGTCAAGGCTGAGCAACGTGTTTAGTTTAGAGGTCTAGGATGATACACTCACTCGCCGGGGGCGACATAAAGCAAATTAAGGTTTGCGATTTTGCGAAGGTGGAACTTCTTGAGGGCGCGTCAAGAGGGGGAATATATTGGTACATCACAAAAATCCCCGGTCTTCAAGCGGGCGACATGGTGCTTGTCCCCTTTGGAAGGATGAATGCGCTAACAAAAGCAAAAGTCCTCAGAATAGACAAGAATGTTTCCTCTCAAGTTGCGCCCGTTCGCATGAATATGGCGAAGAGCATTTACTCAAAATGTTGACAAAATTCACCTCATAGAGTATAATATAATCTTGAGAGAGGTGAGATATATGGTACTCAAGTATTGGGCCAACTACAGGCTCAACTACGTTGATACCTCTATCCCGGGAAAAGTGCTTGAAGCAATCGAGAAGATTAAGAGCGACATTGCCGAAAACACAAAGCAAATATCCAAATGGGAAGAAGACTCTCGCAAGCATCCCGATGATAAGAACATCTACAAAAATCTAATTCATCAGACCATGCAAGAAAATGAGGGCTTAAAAAATTCCCTAATCGCCCTTGAAAGCATTTTGAAGCAGCCGGGGAGCGAGGATTAACGAAAAAGAGTCACCGCATTTTAGCGGCGACTCCTTTTTTTCTCGCGAATTATTCCTCGCTCTGTTGTTTTCTTCCCTCAAGGAATCTGAACAAAAGTGCAGCCAAGACTGCGCCAACAAGTGGTCCAACGATGAAGACCCAAACTTGAGATATGGCGGCTGTTCCACTGCAAAGAGCAAATAGTGCAGGAATAAGGCTTCTTGCTGGGTTAACACTTGTTCCGGTCAAGAAAAGTCCAAGCAAGTGAACAAGGGTCAAAGTTCCACCAATAACAAGACCGGCAAAACCGCTGTACTCTTTCTTGCTTGTAACGCCACAAATTGCATAGACAAAAACAAATGTCAAAACAATTTCGCTAACAAGTGCAATAACGAGTTCCACTGCGTGACTGTCGGTATAGGTTGCAAGCGTTCCTTGAACCACGTTCGCACCAAAACCGCAGTTTTTACCGAATGCGAGCATGAGAAGTAGGCACGCAAGCGTTGCACCAACAAGTTGACCAGCAACATAAACGCAGAATTCTTTGAAAGAGATTTTCTTGTTTATGAGCATTGCAAGTGAAACGGCTGGGTTAACATGGCAACCCGAAACATTGCCAATGCTGTATGCCATTGCAACGATTGAAAGACCAAACGCAAGGCTTGTTGCAACCGTGCTGGCATTTGTTGCAATAGCAACGCCACAACCAAACAAGACAAGGGTCATTGTTCCAACACACTCTGCCACACCTTTTTTGAATAGTGTCATCTTTTTTCCTCCTTTGTTATTTTCTTAATTATATCGCCAGAAAAAACCTTTGTACAAACAAAAAACGCAATTTTCATGATTTTTTCATAAAAAATGCATAAGTTTTTGCTATTTTGACACAAAACTAAAATTTTCGTCCTTTATCTTCACCCTATATTCGTTCCCAAGAACAAGGTTCCCGCGAAAGAAAATGTGCGTGCTCTTTTTTCCCTCCTCGCCCTCCACCTCATACTCAATGCTATAAAAGTTGTAGCCAAGGATGTTCAAAAATGGATTGATATAAAACAACTTATTCTTGACATAAACAACGCCAATCATGATAAGAATAATGACGAAGTCAACGAACATACTCAGCCTTGAAAGGTCAAAAGTTATTGCAAACAAAACAAACAGCGAAAAGTATCCAAGAAAGTGGCGGTCGGTGATATTGTTTTTTGAAACAATCCTCACCTTTTTTGCCCTTTGCTTTTTGTTGAATATCTCAAGAAGAAGCCCCACCACTCCAAGCAAGATGACAACCGCCAAAAAAGTCAAGACCACCGCCGACAGCCAAGTGAACTTTTCTTCTCCAACGGTCAGTTCAAAAATCTCTTTTATGACAATAAGAACATACATTGGGATGAACGCCGAAAGATACAAGAGCACATTTTTCATAAAATAAATATGTCCCATAAAAAAATATTTATTCTTGCACATCTATGCCAAAAACTGGCAAAAAACACAAAATTTTGCACTTTTTGATGTTTTATTTTGATGTTTTTGCGTTTTTTGTTAAAATATGAATATGGACTATAAAGAGATTTTAAGTCGGTTAAAGACTTCCCCCTTTCGCGCAAAGTTTCATTTGAAAAAAAGCGACAAAGACTATGTCGCTTTGAAGGGCATGGAAACAATAAGAGCGCACGCTGAGGACATCATAAAAAAGCGCCTTGCTCCCGCCGTCATTCCAAACGACGGCAAGCAAACGCCCATGAAAAATCACCCCGTATTCATTGCCCAGCACGCAACTGCAACTTGTTGTCGCGGTTGCCTTGAAAAGTGGCACAAAATAAAATCTGGCAAGGAACTTTCCCCTCACCAGATAGAATTTGTTGTTGACCTTATTATGGCATACATCGAAAGCGAGATGAAAAACTAGTTTTCTTCGCCCAACTCGGGTGCATTTTTGCTTATGGAATTTTTGAGTTTAAGGTATCTTTGCTTATATGCAAACGCCCTTAGTTGTTGCCTTGACGCCAAGCAAAATTCCTCATCGCTGTCAAGCAAACTTTCAAGTTCGTCAAGAGTCAATATAACTCGGCTCAACTTTTCCTCTTCTTCAAGCCTTTGACTTCCAAGATTTTTGACCTTTGCCTCAAAGCACGCAACTTTCTCGTCGCTCATGCCCGCCGAGGTATACGAAGGGGGCTCAACCATGACAAGTTCTTCAATATTTTCTGCGCCAACCTCTTCTTTCGCCTCTCTCATGGCGGTCTCTTCAAGAGTCTGCCCCTCTTCAACAAGGCCGGCAACGGTCTCATAAAGTTCTTTGCCCATTGGATACCTAAACTGGCGAATTAACACCACCCTTGTTTTGCCGTCGTCACCCGTAAAGTATAGTATGACACGCACGGCATCGGCGCTAGCCTTTTTCTTCCCTCTTGTTGCGTATTGATATTCAAGCACCTTGCCACTTGGCAGGCGATACGCAGCAACTTTCATGTTCAAGAACTTATTGTTTGTTATCTGTTCTTCGCCAATAAAAATTGGCTCTTGATTTTCTTCCATTTTTCTCACCCTTGTGCCCATTATACCACTGAGCCTCGCGAAAATCAACAATGAATTGTTTGCAAAAACAAATTTTTGGAGTATAATAAAAATGTTGCTCCGCTAGCGCAACTGTATAGAGCGTTCGGCTTCGAACCGAAAGGCTAGGGGTTAGAGTCCCTTGCGGAGCACCAAAAAAGACGCACCACGCGTCTTTTTTTACTCTCCCGCCGAGTTGATGTAGAGCATTTTGTAGTAGGGGCTACTTTTTATCAGTTCTTCGTGCGTGCCACTTCCAACAACTTCGCCGTCTTTTATAAGTAAGATATTTTTTGCAAAGGTTATTGTAGAGAGGCGGTGCGCGATAATAATTATCGTTATTCGGCTTGAAAGTGCTTTTATGACCTCCATGACCTCTGTTTGCGAGGCGTTGTCGAGCGAACTTGTTGCCTCGTCAAAAATCATGACCTTAACGTCTCTGCAAAGGGCACGCGCAATGCAAAGTTTTTGTCTCTGCCCACCCGAGAGTTGGCAACCCCCTTCCCCAATAACGCTGTCAAGACCATTTGGCAGACTTTTTATAAAGTCTTTGAGCATGACGTTTTCAAGAAGTTGCCAGATTTCTTCGTCGGTGATTTTGCTGTTTATCATCTTGAAGTTATCGCGAATGGAGAGGTTGAAAAGATACGGGAATTGGTTGACGATTGCAATGTTGTCGCGGATGAACTCTTTGCTAAGAGTGTCAATCTCGCTATTCCCAAGAAGAATTTTCCCCGAGTTCTTATAGTAAAGGTGCCCAATGAGGCTGGTGATTGTACTCTTTCCGCACCCACTTTCTCCAACGAGCGCAGTGGTGGTCTTTGGCTTTATTTCAAAATTGACGCCCTTCAAAACTTCAAGACCCGCAACATACGAAAATCTAACATCCTTAAATACTATGCCCCCTTGATAGTTTTTTTCATACTTGCTGCCATAGGTGTCAATGTCCTCAACATTTGGATAGACAATGGAGAACAGCCTCTCGGCGCAAACCTCACACTCGGCGAGTTTGTATCTTAAATCGCCCAGTTCACTTGCAAGTGTGAAGGTGTGGTCTTTGTAGAGATAGCAAGTGTAAAACACGGTTGCAGTGAGGTTGGTTTTTAGCATAAGAAATATGCTAAGCCCCATAAAGAGGTAGTTGCTTATGTCAATGAAAAGTTCGTGCATTTTTGATAGAAAGTTGCCAACATAATACTCATGATTGTCGCGTTTTATGTACTCATTTTGCGCCTCGCCAACGAGCGACAAAACATTCTCGTCACAGTTCAAGGTTTTAACATCCTTAACGGCGCGAATTGTCTCAATAATTTTTGAGTTGACGACCTCTCGCTGAGTTTTCACGGCGGGCTTGAGTTTTGCAAGGTAGTGTATTCTTATTGTATACACCAGCGAAACCACAACAACCGACGCGAGCACAAAAAGTCCAATATAGACATCCAAAAAGAAAATGTAAACAAGATAAGCGAGGCGACGGATGATATTGACAATTTTTTCTGTCAATGACTTGAACCTCTCTGAGATGTGGCTTATGTCTGACGTTAGGCGAGTGACAATCACCCCCGAACCAAGATTGTCGTAGTAACTCATCTTGATATTGAGTGACGACTCAATGACCTTTTGTTGCAAGTCATATCTCACGCGGTTTTCAAGATTTTTATAAAAGTAGGTGTTGGCATATGAAAGCAAGTGATAAACTATTAAAATTCCAAGATTTATGCTGGCAGAAATAAAGACGGCTTTGAAGTTTTGCGACATCATGTTCGCAATTATGTCGGCAACAAGCATGGCGCTATAAAAAGAAATGACCGCCTTTAAAATTAAAATTATAACAAAGCCAACATAGAACCCAATGTGGCTTTTATAGAACTTCAAAATCTCTTTTAGAGCGTAGTATTTTTTCATTTTAGCCACTCGATTGCCTCGCCCCGCTCAACGTATTTTTCAAAGATTTTGCTCATGGACTCTATTCTTGTGCTGCCAGCCAACTTGTCGTTTGTGCCCGCACAATCTCTTAAGAGTTTCAAAAGTATAAGATATCTTATCTGCCCCTCAACTCGGCTTGGCACATTGCCATAGATATCTTTGAGATACCCCCTCACAAAGTCTTGAAAAACCTTAACCTTTTCGTGCTCAAAGCACTCTTTTATCATGTATTGAAAGTTAATTGTTTGATAACTTTGCATGAGCGACTCGTTGTCCACAAAAACAAGTCGGCTTTTTCCGTCAAACAAAACATTTCCGCACTTGACATCGTCATGGACAAGGCAGATTTCTTCCCCATCAAAACTCTTTATAAGTTTTTTGTGAAAGGCAATAATTTCGCTCTTTGTCCATTTCAAACATGGCTGTTTTTCTTCACCCTCAAAAAACTTTTTTGCAAGACGCATGACCTCTTTTTCTATCTCAGAAGAAGAAAAGACCTTGATGTTTTTTATTTTCACATTTCTAATTTTTTTAAGATATTGCGCAACTTGGTGCCCCAAATTTTCAACACTGACTTCACTTTTCTCTTGCTTTCCAATTTCGGGATAATTTATGTAGTCCATCAAAACAAATGCTCTGTCAAGCCCACGGCACATCCCACTTTTTTGAACTCTTGGAATTGGTATGCCGTTTTTTTCAAGCACATCATAAAACTTGAGCGTTTGCAAAAACTCCTCTTTGCTCTTTTTCATGACCTTTAAAAAGTATGTTTTTTCACCCACGCACTTAAAGGTCAAGTTGTCGGGCGAATAACTCCCTCTTGCAAGAGAAAAATCATAGCCCTTAAGCATTTTAAAGTCACCAATTTTTGCGACACTTAAAATTTTTTTGTCAACACAAATCTCGCCGTTTTCAATATAGTTCTTTGTTATGTAATTTATAAGTTTCTCAAGTTTGTCGAACTCATTTTCTTTGATGTAGCCCGCAAAATAGTTGCTCATGTTGAAAAGATAAACATAGTTTAGCGGTTTCAAAACGCTTTTTGGAACGTCAAAGTTGAAAAGTCCGTCAAGCCAGCCATTTGCAAAGGCATGATTTTTGTCGTCTTTCATGTCACCCCTCGCAAAGCTCCACAAAAGCGCCATGGCGGGGATTTTATAGTCTATGCCCTCAATGTCAATCGCGCAAATGTTCCTTTTTTCAACCAAGAAGTTGCTCGGCTTAATGTCGTTGTGCCCAAAAACCATGGTTGAGTTTTTTATTATGTTTTTGTTTTTGCTAAGATAGTTTTTGATATACTCAAAAAACTTTATTTGGCTCTTTGTTAGCCTTGACTTGTTTTTTAAAATGCACTCATCAAGCCTTTTGAGGCGGCGGTCAACGTGGTCAGAGAGTTCTTGAAAAGCCTTTTTTGAGACGCGTTTGTCTTTAAAAACCTTCCTTAAATTCCTAAATTTCTCCCCCATCAAAAAGCCATATTCATAAACGAACTTTGGCTCCATGTCGTCAATGAGATACTTCAGCGGACGCCCACCAACAAACTCTTCAATAACATAGTTGTTTTCTTCGTCGTACTTGCCTTTTTCAACAATCTTTGGGTGAGTAATTTCTGCATCGCAAAGCATTTTTTCAAGGTCTTGCCTTATTTCAAAAGGTCCGATTTTTATAAAATACCTTTTCCCGTCTTTTGAAAACAAGTATTTTTGCGCTCCGCTATATCCCTCAGAAACGACTTCAAAATCTTTCACATTCCGCAAAAATTCGATATCTTTTGTGTCCATATTGCCTCCAAGAAGATTATAGCATAAGTAGTGAAATTTGCGACATTGTATTTTGAAAATTAATATAAGAAAAACTTATATCACCATTCGTCTTTTCCTCTTGCCTTGGCGCTAGAATTTTTTGATTTGCAAAAGTGCTTTCGCAAAGTTTTTTGCGGTGGTGTTAGAACTCAAAAAGCACATATTGACAGTTCGTTTTGTTGGCACAAATCCCTCAACCTTTAAGCACTTTAGCCCCTCGCGTTCAGCGATTTCTTTTGGATAAATTCCAATTCCCGCGCCATTTTTTATCATTTCAAGGCACTGATTGTCGTTGCGACAACTTATGAATTTGTTAAAAGAATATTTCAGCCAAGAGTTGTTGTTCCTTCCGGTGCGGTCTTTCATTATTATTGTATATTTCTCAAGTTCACTCATGGTCATGCCATCTTTTGGCGCAAAAAACTTTGGGTTATACACAAAAACATAGGTCCTTTCGCAAAGTTTTTCCATGGCGACCTCTTTAACAACAAAGTCTGAGTTGGATTTGAAAATGGCAATGTCATATTTCCCGCTCTGCAAGTCATCAACCACCTCGGTCTCTGCAACGAACTTGCAAAACTCAAAATTTAAGCCACTAAATCTTTTTTGCAAATCAAGGATGTTTGGTGCAATGATTGAACTTGCTAGCGACGAAGAAATTGCAATCTTAAAGGGCGCCATGTTCTTAAATGAGTTGCACCTCATGGTCTCAACAATGGCGCGCTCAAATTGTTCGCTGGGAGCCATCGCGCCCAAGTAAAGCACCTTGCCCTCTTCTGTCAAGATTATGCCACGCGTGTTCCTTTCAAAAAGCGCAAAGCCCAAACTTTGCTCCAAACTTTTCATTGACTGACTGAGGGCAGACTGAGATATTCCAAGGCTCGACGCTGCCCGCGAAATGCTCCCATGCTTTGCAACGCTAAGGAAATACTTTATTGAATCATAATTGAATTTTGAAACATTGATTTTGTCCATTGTAACATCCTTTTTTTGATTGAGTTAAAAAGCGAACATCATGTTCGCTTTTTCTTGTTTTTAGTCATCTTCGCCAAGTTCTGAGTACTCTTTCGCAATGCGCTCTGAGTAGCCCGTGTATGAAGATGGAGTCATTGAAAGAAGATTTGCTTTGTCCTCATTGCTTATTGGAAGGCTGGCGATGAAGTTTTGCATATCCTCTTTTCCGATTTCTTTGCCACGAGTGACCTCTTTCAGTTGGTTATAGGCGTCGGGAATGCCATAGACTCTAAGAACGGTCTGCACCGCCTCGGCAAGCACAGCCCACGAGTTTTCAAGTTCGCTGCTTATTTTGTTTTTGTCCACCGCGCACTTAGAGAGCCCCACCTTTGCTTGCTCGATTGCTTGAAGCGAGTAGCCCATCGCCATGCCGATGTTTCTTTGAGTTGACGAGTCAGACAAATCTCTCTGCCACCTTGAACGAGGCAACTTGTTTGAAAGCGCGGTGAGAAGTGCGTTTGAAATCTCAATGTTTGACTCGCTGTTTTCGAAGTTTATTGGGTTAACCTTGTGGGGCATTGTGCTGCTGCCAACCTCAGTCTTTACTGGAATTTGCTTGAAGTAGCCTTTGCTTATGTACATCCACATGTCAAGGTCCATGTCAAGAAGAACATTGTTGAACTCGCGGATTTCGTCAAAGAGTTTGCACATATAGTCGTGGTTTTCAATCTGCGTTGTTACGGGATTGAATTTGAGCCACAAGTTCTCTTCAACAAACTTTTCGGCAAGTTTTTCCCAATCGTAGTTTGGGAATGCAACAGACAGCGCCGCATAGTTCCCCGTTGCGCCGTTGACCTTGCCGTTTGCCTCAAATGTCTTGATGTCGCCAAGAATCTTTTTTAGCCTTTGAACATAGACGGCGAACTCCTTGCCAAGCGTTGTTGGGGTTGCGGGTTGACCATGAGTGTGGGCAAGCATTGGAACATCTGCGTTGTCTTTTGCAATCTTGCTGACCTCATTCAACAACTTTTCTGCCGCCGGCACCCAAACATCGTTAAGGCCCCCAGTAAGCATCCTTGCATATGAGGTGTTGTTGACGTCCTCTGAGGTGAGGCCGATGTGCACATAACTTACAAGGTCGCCAAGACCCTTCTCTTTGAGTTTGTTTGCAACATACAACTCAACCGCTTTCACGTCATGGTTGGTGACCTTTTCAATCGCCTTAACTTCAAGCATGGCGTTGTCGTCAAAGTTAGTGGCAATGCTCTCAATCGCAGAAATAAGTTTTTCGTCACGCTCATCAAACTTGTCCAATATGTCGCTATTTACATTATCTAGCAAAAATAACAGCCACTCGACTTCCACATTTACTCTATTTTTAACAAGCGCATACTCAGAAAAGTACTCGCCCATCCTCTTTCCCACGCTTGCATACCTTCCATCCAGCGGGCAAAGAGCGTGATAGTGAAACAAAACCTCTTGGTCCTTGTTTGGCTTGATATCTCTTTCTTCCATTGTTATTCCCCCAAAAATATTTTCTAGGGCTATGATAAAACAAAACCCGTCAAATGTCAATACCGAAAAAAATTAAAAATGGCACAAAAGCCACTTTCAACTATGCTTTCTCAACAATTTGAATTTTGCCATTTGCAAGGTATATCTCATATGTTCTTAAGTCGCCGTCAAACAAAAATTGTGTTTCATAGTGCCCGTCGCCCATGTCGGTGAGACCAAAAACATTGTAGTCTCTGCCACTTTGTGCATATCTTACAAGCAAAACAAGTTCATTGTTGCTTTGCAAAATCTGTCCAACAAACTCCCCGCCCATGAATGGGTTGTTCACCTCATATTCTTGCAAAAGTTCTATTTCGTGATACAAGGAAACATACTCAATATCAACATGAAGGTCAAAAAACTTTGCCCTCAAAACGCCGCCACCCAAATCTTCAAGTTCAAGGTCGGCAAGGGGAATTTTCACTTCGTCGCCACTGTCATACAAAACAAAGACATATTGATTTTCAAGGTCGAACCCTTCACCATAGTAAAAGACAATCCCCTCGCCCGCGTATCTCATATTGACGGGAGCGGGATTTGAAATGAGAAGATGAACAGTCACCGAAAGCCCCGCATAAGTGATAACAACATCAATCTCGCCCGCAACGGCAGTGCTAAAATTTTGTATTGTTGCAATGCTTAGTGGCACGCTTTCTTCTTTGCCCGAAGAGTAAACTAGCGTCAATGAATAAGAGGACAAGTCCACTTGGTCACCAACATAAAAGTCTTGGCTCAAGAAGTTTTGGTCAACTTTTAAAGAAACAATCTCATCCTTTTCCTCAGTCTTGCCACAACCGACGAGGAGCAAAGGAAGAATTAGAAACAGCGCAAGAAATTTTTTCACAAACCACGCTCTCTTTTTCGACATTTTATAACAAAAATATATAAACAAAACAATTTTTCGTCAAGCAAAAACTCTATTTGTTATGCAAAAAAGCGCGAATAATTGTTTGAAAAATCTGCAAAATTTGATATAATACTTTTGAAAAAACGCAAAAACGAACAAAAATAGCACAAAAAATGGCACAAAATGAGGTTTTTATGGATTTTATTGATTTTTTGATTGAAGCAAAGAAAAACACCTACGCAAACAAAAACATCTTGGAAAGCACCCCCACAAGGCAGTGTTCAAAAGACTACACTTTTGAGGGCGAAGTGGAAAACAAAAAGGCGGTATATCACGACACCTACTTTGGGGGTGAGCGCTTTATGGGGCATGAAGTTGTTTATATTGACGGGGTCAGCGTTTGGGGAATGCTCTATTATGGCTATGGAGTGGGCGCTGAGGTTGACCCAAAGATTTATAACGACGTTCTTCGCCCCGCTCTTATGAAACTTGACAAAACCGACCCACTCCCCGTTCGTGGCAACAGAAAGTTCAAGGCGGGCGACTACACCTACACCTTTTCTTCTCGCGGAAACCTTGAAAACTTTTCAGGAGTGGAGAAAATCAGGTATAAACATAGTCTGGTCTATGAGCTCAAATGCTGTGGAGGAATTATAAAATAACAGTCAAAGGGTTAATTCCCTTTGATTTTTTTTAACTTATAATGTAGAATGTCTTTATCAAATATAAAAAGGAAAAATTTATGGATAAAAAACAAAAGTGGCTAAAAGTTTTGGAATACTCTTTGCCCGCGCTCATCACCATTGCCGTTTTTGTTCTTGCAATGATAATTAAAGGCATCTTCCCTTTTGGCAAGAACAACCTCGGCTACATTGACTATAACGAGCAACTCGTTCCCTTCTACACCAACCTTAACGACATCTTTCATGGCAAGGCGAACATTTTTGTTGACTTCAACCTTGGCGGTGGAGGAAGCATTATAACCACCTTCTTCTTGAACGGCTACCTCTCGCCAATCGACTGGCTTATTGCACTCTTCCCTCGCACTGATGTCATGTTCGCCGTTGCGTTCTTGATAATCATAAAACTTGCTCTCATGGCAACAACCGCGTACCTTTGCTTCAAATACTTTTTCAAAAACACCAGCAAGTGGACACTCCTTTTGTTCAGCCTTGTTTGGACATATTCGGGTTGGACGCTCGTTCACTTCACAAACATTGGCTGGCTTGATCTCATGATACTTCTTCCTCTTCTCATAATGTCAGCAAAGCCCCTCATCGAGAAGGGCAAAAACCTTTGGTTCGTGCTGACTTTAACATATATGCTGTGCCTTAGTTACTACATTTCCTACATGGTGCTTGTTGGAATTGTTGTCATTGCTCTTTACTACATCATCTTTCTTGCAAGCGAGAAAAAGAAAGTTGCCTCGCACCTATTTTTTGCAATAATCATTAGCATTCTCATGAGTTTTGTGGCGTTCATACCGTCATGTTTAACCTCACTTCAAGCGCACCGCTTTGCAAACACTTCGGCAGAAACTCTTTCAAGTATGTTCTCTTACTTTTTCAGCAAAGTCATTGTTGTGTTTATGTATGCTCTGCCTTTCGTGTTCTTTGTGAGACTCATGTTCAAGATAAAAGAAGACAAAAAGACCGTCCTTTTCTTCCTTGTAACGTTCATAACCCTCAGCATTGGCATCTTGATTGAGCCAATAAACAAAATGTGGCACACGGGAAGTTACCAATGCTTTCCACTAAGGTATGGCTTTGTTATTATAATGTTCGCCATTTTTGGCGCGCTATACTATATCGACAAGTACATGACCGCTCCAAAAGAAGTGGCAATAAACGAGAAGAGAGAGTCGCGAATAAAGATGTTCCAACTCACACTTTGCCCCGCACTTGTCATGTGCCTTGTTGTTTTGTTTATCGCCAGCATTGACATAAGTGTTTCCGCTCACCCATATAGGCCCGTTCACATCACGCAATTCATGATTACTTTTGCAATCTTTGCCCTCACCTACACACTTATTGAACTTTTCTTGCGTCTCAAAATTTCAAAACTCAAACTTGGAGAACTTTGCGGAGGCGTGCTCATTTTTGTGCTTGTCACTGCCCAGATACTTTGCGGAGCCATTGCCTTTGTTGGCGAACCGGGATACAAAAACACCTCGCGCATTAGCAACGCCCTTGCTCTTGATTTGAGCGAACTTGACGCGTCCTACAAAATCAAAGACCGCGAGGCACTTTACAACTCCAACTTTGCCGAACTGACGCGCTTCCCTTCCCTTCAAACGTGGATACACATTTCCAGCGAGGAGCAATTCCAAGGCTATGACGCGCTTGGCATAAACACCAATCACTCAATCCTTTTGAGTTCTGGGGGAACAATAATGACCGACATCATGCTCGACAACAAATATGTTCTCTCTAGCGAGGAACTTGACAGCGCCTACTACACAAAAATTGGTCAATTCAACTACTGCGACGAAGTGGTGAACCTCAACGACGACAAGACAGACGTCACCATAGATGACATAAACTTTGACGTCTACCTCTATGAACTCAACTTCACAATGTATGAAGTTCTCACAACAAATGTTGACCTCAATGAAGTTTTCTCGAAGGATGCGACATATTTTGAAAGGCAAAACGAACTCTATAAAGCGCTCTATGGCAAGAGTGACGACATCTTGAAGACCCAAGACCTAAACATTAGCGAAGATGACGACTACTTCACCATTTCTGCAAACGCTCTTCCAGTGGGTCAAATTGCCTACATCTCTGTTAAGAACCAAATTGTTGACGGCATAATAACAGAGAGTGGGGTCATGGGCAGAGTGCTTGCGAGGGGCATAAACGACCTTGGAGTTTTGAAGACCTCGTCACTTGAAATAAAGGTACCAAAGTCATTTAACAGCATGATAAATATTGACACCCTCAAAGAGAACCTTGAACTTGCCACCTTCGACATTGCTACATTTAGGCAAGTTCACGAAAGCGCCACCTTCAATAGCGCCAGCCTTGAAATTAAAGACAGAACCCTTGAAGTCAAGGTGGACAACGCGCAAGGCTTAAAGTATGCGTTCATTCCATTCACCTACCTTAACCACATGACGGCAGAAATCAACGGTGAAAGCGCAAAAGTCACCCCAACATTCAGTGGCTTTATGAGTGTTGAACTTGCCGAAGGAGAAAACAACATCGTCATTGGCTATGAGCCTCAATACCTCAAACTTTGCCTAATAATTTCTATTGTTGCGCTACTCATATTCATTGTCTTTGCAATTCTTAACGCCAAGTTCGATTTGGCAAACAAAAAGCCAATAGTTTGGATTGGATTTATAGGCGCGTGCGCAATACTTCTTGCCGTTGGCGTGCTCGTTTACTTAAAGCCATTCTTCACATTCTTTGTGACCCTCTTCAAGGGATAAAATTTGTGCAAAATTTTTAAAAAACCCTTTGCGCGAAAAATTTGATTATGCTATAATACCTCTGTTTTGAGTTGCGTAAAACATTGGAAACAGCAAGCAAAAATGCTTGCTGTTTTATTTTTCAAAAGAGGTATTATTTTGAGGCGTGCCCAAGTCTCTTGCTTGGAATATTTGGCTACTCAAAGGCAACTTGCTCTCCTGCCGAATACGCCCTTGGAATAAGCGCCTTTAGAATTTATATAGGCTTTATCTTTCTAACTTGCCTTATAAAGGTCATTTCAATTTTCTTTCAAGCCATTGGAATGCCCGTAAAAGCAATGACCATTGCCCTTTTGCACGACGTTATTTTTGTTGTTCCCCTTGCCTACCTCTTGCCACTAATTTCAACAAACGCGTTCTATTGGTCTGCGCCAATAAGCGACGTTTTGACCTTCGCAATCTCTGTCATTTTGCTAGTTTTAACCTACAAGAGCATGAGTGCATCTTCTCTCGGGGCGCAATCACCTGCAACAATTAAAAACTCAATTCAAGGAAGAATAATAACAATCTCGCGTCAGCACGGAGCGGGTGGCAGAGAAATTGGCAAAAAACTTGCCGAAAAACTTGGCGTTCCGTTCTATGACAAAGAACTCACTTCGCTTGCCGCAAGCGAAAGCGGACTTGCCTCTGACTATATCGACAACATTGAGGAAAAGGACTCCATTTTGTACAGCCTTTACCTCTCCGCCGAGGCAAATCAAACCGCAATAAATGCGCAAGACAAGATTTTAACAGAAATAGCAAAGCATGGCGCGTGCGTGCTTGTTGGAAGAGCCGCCGACCACGTTCTTGCATCCTTTGACCCATACAAAGTCTTTGTTTATGCACCTCTTAACTACAGAAAAGAGCGCATCATGAAAAACTATGGCGACACCGAAAGCCTTGCCTCCGAAAACATTGAAAAGGCAGACAAGAGACGCGCCAAGTTCTATGAAAATGCCAGCGGAAAAGAGTGGGGCAACAAAGACAACTATAACCTCATGATCGACAGTTCTGTTGGTATAGACAAGGCTGTGGACCTAATATATCTTGCAGTAAAAGAGAAATAACCGCGTTTGCGGTTTTTCTTTCGCGTTCTCAAAATATGTCCTTGCAATGCGCGTTGGTTTTTGATATAATGCACATATATGGAAAACGAGGTTACATATTCATTCATGGCAAAAAAAGGCAAAGACATATGCGTGGTCGTTGACACAAGGAGTGAAGACGAGTTTTTGTGCGGGCACATTCCAGGGGCAATTAACATCCCCGAAAGCCAACTTCTCGCCAGTCTTGACAAGTTCTCAAAAGAGAAGGAGTATTACCTCTGTTCAAAGACGGGAGAATGCTCACAAGAGGCCGCCGCCAATCTTCAAAATCGCGGCATAAAAGCCTTTGCCCTTATTGGTGGCTATGTTGGTTGGCTAAAAGAGAGCATGGGCGCCATTGACCCCAAAAACAAGGCTCGCGAAGTTGAAGAGAGCATAAGAAAGAAGTTCCACAGAAAGATTTTTTCAAAGTTTTGCAAGGCAATAAACGAGTATGAACTCTTGAAGCCAAATGACAAAGTTGCCGTCTGCATTTCTGGGGGCAAAGACAGCATGCTAATGGCGAAACTCTTTCAAGAGTTGCAACGTCACAACAAGTTCGATTTTGAGTTGGTGTTTCTTGTCATGAACCCCGGCTACAGCCCCGAAAATTTGGAAATCATAAAAAAGAACGCGGAAATTCTCAACATTCCAATAACCATTTTTGAGACCAACATCTTTGAAAATGTCTTTAGCATCGAAAAGTCCCCTTGCTACATTTGTGCAAGGATGAGGCGCGGATATCTCTACAGCGAGGCAAAGAAACTCGGTTGCAACAAAATTGCGCTCGGTCACCACTACGACGACGTTATTGAGACCATTCTTATGGGTATGCTCTATGGCGCGCAAGTCCAAACCATGATGCCAAAACTCCACAGCACCAACTTTAGCGGCATGGAACTCATCCGCCCAATGTACCTCATACGCGAAGAGGACATCATTGCTTGGCGAGACTATAACTGCCTTAATTTTATTCAGTGCGCTTGCAAGTTCACAGAAAACTGCCACCTTGAAAATAGCGCCTTCGGGAGCACAAGTTCAAAGCGCAAGAAGGTCAAAAACCTCATTGCCATGCTTAAAAAAGACGACCCGCAAGTCGACCAAAACATCTTTGCAAGCGTTGAGAACGTCAACCTCTCAACCGTCATTGCCTATAAAGACAAAAGTGGCGTTGTTCACAACTTCAAAGATGACTACGAAAATTAAAAGGCTCAACTGAGCCTTTTATTCTTCCTCACTTTCTGCATTGCAAAGATTTCTGTACTCCTCGCAACTATTATATAGGCTCTCGTGCGTGCCCTCGGCAAACACTTGCCCGTCTTTTATGAAAAATATCTTGTTGCTGTCCTCAACACTTGAAAGGCGGTG
The DNA here is from genome assembly GCA_947595235.1 of uncultured Clostridia bacterium. Lineage (GTDB taxonomy): Bacteria > Bacillota > Clostridia > Christensenellales > UBA1242 > UMGS2069. Next base: position 20,031 of record CANQEP010000003.1, on the reverse strand, counting down.
CGCAACAATGATGATGGTGTGGTCCTTTTTTAGCGACTTTATAATCCGCTTTATCTTTGCTTGATTCTCGTTGTCTAGCGAACTTGTCGCCTCATCAAAAACAATTATGCGTGCGTTCTTCAAAAGTGCCCTTGCAATGGCAAATCGCTGACGCTGTCCGTCGCTGAGTTTCATTCCGTTGTCACCAAGTCGGGTGTTCAACTTTTCTGGAAGTCGCGAAACAAAATCGCTGAGTTTTGCCTTTTTTAGCACTTCAAGAAGTTCCTCGTCTGTTGCATCAGACTTCGCAAGGCGCAAGTTCTCGGCAATGGTCATGTCGAACATATATGGCGACTGCAAAACCACGCATATGTTGTCCCTTATGCTGTCCTTTGTGAGGGTGTTGATGTTGTGCCCGTCAAGAAGCACCTCCCCTTGTCCCTCTTTAAGCGTGTAGACCTTGTTTATGAGGGAAATTATTGTGCTCTTTCCTCCTCCGCTCTCGCCAACAAAGGCAACAACGCTCTTTGGTTCAACCTTGAAACTTATGCCGTTTAAAACTGGCATGGATTGAACATACTCGAACCTAACGTCTTTGAACTCAACATTTCCGCAAAAATCTTTAAGTTCCTCGCTTCCAAACTTTTCAAGAGGATACTGCTTTTCGTCAAAGAGGTTGTTCACCCACATTGCAGAGTAAAGGCAGTCGTTAATTTCGTCTCTAAATTCGGCAATCTGCCCCGCAAGGGTTATTATCTGCCCCTTGTAGTTATAGGCAATCATGAAGCCCGCAATGAAAAGTTGCCCCCTCATAATCATGTAGGCGCAAAGCACAATGAAAACAAGGTTAAAAATGTCTGCGGTGATGTTCGCGCCAAAGGTGAAACGCTCATCTATTTTTGAATTTTTGTAGTTCATGGACCAGCGGTAGCCCGTTATGTTCTCTTGCATAGAAGAAATCTGCGAATTGGCGTTTATTCCCCGAAGGTCTTTCATTCCGCGGATGTTGTCCACTTGCACCGTGTTCGTTCGATAGGCATACGACTTTATGACTCGGCGGTTCTTTTGCCTAACTTTGTTGTGGCAGTACTTTATGAGCGCATAAACAAAGACATACACCGCCAAGAAAAGGCCAACATACAAGTTGAGATAGAGCGTGTACGACAAGAACGCCAGACCGCTGACAAGGTTAATAATGATGTTCATGATGTCAAAGAGTTTGTTGACCGTATTGTTCGCGTCCCAGTCAATGCGTTGCAAGAATTTTAGGGCGTCAACTCGGTCAAGGCAACTTTGGTCAAGGGAGTTCACACGCTCCATGATGTCGTTTTTCATAAGGATGAAGATGCTAAAATTCGACCTTTTCCAAAAGAGGTTACAAATCCAGTTGTCAAAACTTATGAACGCCGCCGCGCCAAACGTCAAAAGCCCCCACTTCAAAGCGTTTTTGAAAACAAAGCCGTCGCTGAACGCCGACAAAAGGTTACCACTGAAAATGGTCATAACAACGCTCATCGCTGCAGACAAAATCATGGTCAAGATTGTAAGAAAAACGCAGCCCCACACCTCACGATAGTATCTGAAAAACAACTTCAACAACTTGAAGTTGAATTTTTGTTTTTTCTGCTCTTCGGTGAGGGACAACTCAACGTCACTTCTAAGGTCAACACGGCTCTTTCGCATACAAATTTATGATACCATTTCAAACTCAAAAGTGCAAGAATTTGCCAAAGTAAAATAAAATTTACAAAAAAATGAGGGACATCAGTTCTCCCTCATCTGCTCGCTAAACGCCTTTTTGCGCTCTTTCAAAAGTAGTTTTTGCTTGGGTTTAACAATCCCCCGCTCTTGCATGAAGTCTATGGTGTCTTTTATGGTGTCCTCAATGGGTCTTGGCAAGAACCCAAGTTCGTTTTTTGCCTTGGAGTTGTCAAACTCACCATTTGAGCAAATCACTCTTAGCGAAAGTTTGGTGAAGAGCGGTGGCACTTTTTTCATGTTGTAATAGACCTCGCAAAGCGGTGCAAACATCTTGCAAAGGAACATTGGCACTCTGAACTTGATTTTTTTGTAGCCCATGATGTCGCAAACGGTGTCCGCCGTGTAGCGAAGTGAATAGTGCTTGTTGGAGAGAATGTAACACTCTCCCTTTCGCCCTTTTTCGCAGGCCGAAACAGTCGCTTCGGCAACGTCGCGCACGTCAACAAAGTCATAGCCCCCGCCAACCATTATGCGAAAATCGCCATTGGCAAGGTCGCGAATGAGCTTTGTGAGATGCGTTAGGCCGAAGTCATTTGGACCAATCATCCCCGACGGATGCAAAATGCACGCGTCAAGCCAACGCTCTTTCACGGCATCAAGAACATAGTTCGCCGCCTCTGCCTTTGTTTTTGCATAAAGGCCGTCAACCTTGCCTGGCTCAAAGTGGTCGATTTCAACAATCTTTTCCCCTTTGGGTTTCTCGGTTATGGCGTGCACTGAACTTATATAAACAAGTTTGGCGTGTTTTTCAAGCACTTTTTCAACAATGTTCTTTGTCCCCTCAACGTTGGTCGCATAGACAAATGGGTCGTTCTTCGCCTTTATTGTCACTATGCTCGCCGCGTGAATAACAAAAACTCGCGCGCCCTCTGGAACGTCAAACACCGCATTTAGCGACTCCTTATCGGTTATGTCACCCTCAAAAGGAAGAAAGTTGAGGCCACTGAGCCCGTCGGGGCTCTTGCTCCCCTTGTGAACAAGTGCACGCACTTCGCAATTTTCATAGTCCTTGTTGAGCACACGAACAATGTTGTTCCCCAAAAATCCATTTGCGCCCGTCAAAATAAAAATATTTTCCATATCCTCTCATCTCGCTTGTTTTAAAAACTAGATTATATTATAATGATTATTATTACATACACCAAACGAATTTATAACTTTATAACAAATTTTTATTTAATTTATGGAGGATTTTTTATGAGAGAGATAAAAAAAGTTATTATTGCGGGCGGAACGGGCTTTCTTGGTTACCCTTCTGCCGAGCAATTTTTGAAAGAGGGCATAGCCGTTGACATCATCGCCCTCGCTGGCGAAATGAAGGACCTTGGCTTTGTTGACAAAAGAATTGGCATCACTCTTTGCGACCTTTTTTCAGCAAGCGACAAAGAACTTGAAACACTCTTTTCTGGCAAGGGCTACGACGCACTTGTCTATGCTCTTGGCCCCGACGACCGCTACACTCCGCCCGCCCCAGCCTATGACTTTTTTCATGAAAGGCTGGTTGAAGCGTGCAAGCGAGTTGTTGCCTCGGCGAAAAAGTGTGGCATAAAGCACGCAACCATTCTAAGTTCATATTTTGCCCACTTCAACAGAAAATATAAGGGCAAACTTGAAAAACACCACGCATATATTAGGTGTCGTGCCGAACAGCAAAGCGAACTTTTGACCCTCGCGGATGATGACTTTTCGGTGAATTTCTTGGAACTTCCCTACATCTTTGGCATTGCAGAGGGGCGCACCCCAATTTGGAAGGACAGTTTCTTGTCTCACTTTGACGGGTTCAAAAAAGTATACTTTCCAAGCGGTGGCTCAACCGCAATAATCAGTCGCGACGGAGTTGCCGAGGCGGTTGTTGCTTGCACGCTCGCGGGCGAAAACAAAAAGTGCTACCCTATCGCAACTGGCAACATCTCATTCAAAGAACTTTTAGCCCTAATGCTAAAAGCCATGGGCGACCAAAGAAAAGTGGTTATGCTCCCCGCCTTTCTTTGCGCGCTTGGAACACATGGCATGGTTAAAAAGCAACGCGCATCAAACAAAGAGCCCGGCCTTTACTATCCAAAGGTCATGACGCAGATTTTGTCAAAAAATTTCACAATAGACCCCGAAGAGAGCAAAAACGCTCTTCACTTCTCGGACTTTGGCTACACAGGTGGCACCGATCCCCGCAAAGAAATAGTCCGCACAATGCAGTTCTTCGCCAAATAAAAAACGCAATTTCGCACTAAATAACACAGAAAAAGAGGCTCAAAACCTCTTTTTATGCTTTCTATTCCTTTGGAGTCTCGCCTTGCCCGTCGTCAGCACTCTGCCCGTCGGTGGGCTTCATTGTTGACTCTTCGGCTGTTGGCTCGGCAGTTGGCTCTTCTGTTGGCTCTTCGGCGGTTTGCTCCGTTGACTCCTTTGCGGGTTCTTCGGTCACGGGCTCTTCGGTAGCCTTAGACTTTGCCGAGGTTTGACCATATTTATTGGCGTGAGCCAAAACGCGCTTTTTTTCAAGGAACATATCTGTTATATATAGCGCAACCGCAGTGATTGATGCGATGATAACAAAGATGCTATAAGTGTCAAAAGTCTTTATCATGCCATAAATCAAAAGGCCAGCAAGCGCGCCATTAAACAATATTGCTTGAAAGAGCGAGCGGTATTTCCTTCTATAGGTCTCGTGCGTGCAAGCAAAAGCCGTGAGCGAAAAAAATCCCGTCAAGGCGGCATACGCAGCAACTAAAATTGTAATGAACTTGACCACCCCGCCCATAACAAGGCTCATGAAAGATGTTGCCTTGATAACATTCAAGATAACATACACAAGCGGAAAGCCAATCGAAATTATTGCCGCAGAAAGAGTTAAGTATCTTCTCATAATTTTCTCCTCAAAAAGTTTCTGTTTTTATTTTATTATATTTCCCCTCCATTTAGCAATAAAAATGCCACATTTTTCACTTTTTCTTCGCCAAATAGCGAAAATATATTTTAAAAACACAATTAGAGCCCCGCCTCACTTGGGGTTTTCTTGACAAAAAGTTGACTTGCAAATATAATGGAAATGTTAAAAGAAGGGGGAAAAATTATGAAAGTGTTTTTAACGGGAGCATTTTTCTCGATTTATGAAGAGGAAACGAAAAGGTGCGATCGTTATGTGAAAGTGCTGACAGATTTTTTTGAAAGAAAAGATATTGTTACCAGAGATGACATTTCTGAGCACATCATAAAATACGACCGCGAGCACCCTACCCTCTCTGAAATTGAACTTAACAAAGAGTCGTTTGATTATGAAGCCGAGCATCTTCGCCAAAGCGACCTTGTTATTTGCGACATATCAAAAGCGGTGATGGCAACGGGCATTGTTCTTGGAATGGCACATGAGATGCAAAAGGATGTCATCTTCGCCTACGAAAGAAAGCCACATATCGGCATCCTTGTCACTGGGGGCTTCCCAAACTCAACATTCATTGTGTATGACACCCTTGACGAACTAGACTTGAAACTTAGAAAAGTTCTTACCGAACGAGGCTACGGCAAGTCTCAAAAATGACTTGCGATTCGCAAAACACAATCTAAAAAATGAGGTATTTTTTATGGAAATTTGGGATTTGTATGATATTGACAGACAAAAAACTGGAAAAACAATGAGTAAAAGTGAGAAGTTTCCCGAAGGAAAATATTATTCACTGCGACTTCATCTTTGCTTGTTCAACAGCAAAGGTCAAATGCTCATTCAACAGCGAGACCACAGCAAAAAGCATTGGCCCGACTTGTGGGACTTGACGCTAAGTGGCGGTTCAATCGCTGGCGAAAACTCAACACAAGCGCTTGCTCGCGAAGTAAAAGAAGAACTGGGGCTAGACCTTGACCTCTCAAACGAAAGACCAGCCTTTACTTTGAACCACGACACGGCTTTTGACGACTATTATTTGATTGAAAAGGACATCGACCTAAAAGACATACATTTTGATGACGGCGAGGTGCAAGCCGTCAAATGGGCAACAGAAAGCGAGATACTAGAAATGATAGAAAAAAAGGAATTTTTGCTCTTTTATCCCTCCTTCATCAAAATGCTTTTTGAGATAAGAAAAACAAAAGACGTTCTTCAGCCCGAAGGTCGACTAATAATTTAACATAGTCATGAAAAACATTGACGCGTCCTAAGTTTATAGGAAGTTATTTGCAAGTCGTGGCATTAAAGTTAAGTTATAAGTTTTTGAGGTGATTTTATGAACAAAAAAGTTGAAGAAGGTTCGCAAAAAGAACCAGACAAATTTGCAGACATAAGGGCTATTCCATTTGGCGAGGAGTTGCCAACATTCACTACTCCAAAAGATGACACTTTGCTTACTCTTTCGTTCAATGAAAAAACCAAATTCAGCGACCCAACCCCCGCAAGAAAAATACTGGAAATGGCAAAAGAGCCACCGCTTGGCATAAGGCAACTTCACCAAATGGGGCTGACGGGCAAAGGAGTGAATGTTGCAATAATTGACCAACCCCTCGCCCTTGATCATCCAGAATACCGCGAGCGAATTTTATCTTACAAAAGTTTTTGTGACCCAAGTCAAGTTAGTAGTATGCATGGTCCCGCCGTCATGAGCCTTCTTGCTGGAAAGACTATTGGCACTGCACCAGAATCTAGTGTTATATTCGCCGCCGTCCCTTCTTGGGAGGGTGACGCAGAGTACGCCGCAAGGGCTCTTGATTGGATATTGGAAGAAAACAACAAACTTCCTATCGACAAAAAAATCAAGTTTGTGTCTGTCTCTGCCGCGTTTGGTTGGAGAAAGTTCAAGTCGGCTGAAAAGTGGACAAAGAGTGTTCAAAAGGCGCAAAAAGATGGAGTGTGCGTTGTTGAATGCACAAAAGAAAATCGGTTTGTCTCGCCCATGTGGGTCGACCCTAAGACAAACGAGTTCAAATATGGCTACCCCAACGAACCGCAGAGCGAGGCGGGGCACGAACCCTATGACCTTGTCTTCGCTCCCAATTCTATTCGCACAGTCGCAGAAAGTTACGACAACAAACAATTCGGCTTCACATACTGGGGTATGGGGGGCTTGAGTTGGGCAATACCCTATGTTGTTGGGCTCTTGGCTCTTTCTCAACAAGCAAATCCAAATCTTAGCGCCGAAGAACTGAAGCAATTACTAATCAAAACAGCAAAAGAGAACAAAAACATAATCGCCCCAAAGGCCTTTATAGACGAAGTTATAAAGTCCAAAACCACCGAACCTCAGCAATGATCAATCGCCCCCTTGGGGGCGTTTTTTCACAAAATTTTAAAATTTGCTAACAAAAAATGGTGACAATTTAATCACCACTTTCTTTGGAGGCGGACAAATCAAAATTAAACTCTTTGAAGCCGTCAATGAGTGACTTCGCATTTCGCATATTTTGATTGTCGTTCACCGCGCCGATTCTAAATCCTTTTTTTGCAAGGGCGTCAAGACGCTCTTTGAGGCTTTCGCCGTCTCGCGTTTTTATTCTCATAAATTCTTCGTTTAAGACCTTGTCAAAGTTACCCGAAACATACGCCTCAAAAAGTCTTGTTCGGCTCTTATCATCCATTTGTTGCATAAACGCCTCAATAACGCTTGTTCGAGCCACATATCTCCCTTCAATCTGCGCGCCAGGGTACATTATTTGCATGGCTTTTCTTGTGTAGTACTCGTTAAGCCCCTCATTAAGGTCGTCGAAAATGTTGCTACTCCCGTTAATTTGCATACCGGGGATATATGATAATTTGCCATTTTTTTCTTCTATATGGTTGCTCATTGCATGCAGCATTTCATGCACCAATGTTTGTCTTGCGCCAACGCCCTCACGACTTCTACACTCCTCTTTCAGTTCGGGCATAAGCATCATGATGCCGTCGTCAAGGACGCTCCTTGTAACGCCGTCGCGCAATTTACTTTCGAATGGTACACTCCCATTTTTTGTGAACTCGTCAAAAATGAGTTTCGTGGGGTACATATCTTTGTCTTTTTTGTCAATGCGTATGGCAGACATTCTCTTTATGGTCTCTTCAAAGTGCTGGTCAACAACTTCTGCGCCTTCTTTTGAGCACATACTCTTTATTGCACGGCGCATATTGTCAAAAGTTTCGGCAATGAATTTCAAGTTCTGTTTACGGTCGCCGTCGCAGTCGAACAATTTGTATTGCTCGCCGTCTTTGTTCTTCCTTGGCTCGTCAAGAAGTTCAAGCGTGGACTTTTTGTCTTTTAGCAACTTTCCTCCAAGAAAATACAAAAGTTTTCCCATGAGTTCTCTCCTTTTCAAATATTATACCACCATTCTGCCGTCTTGTAAACCTTGTTGACAATTTCGTTTTGTGCCAACTTTAAGCAACAAAGTCTCGTTTTTCAAAACATTGCAAAACCACTTGAAGTGTGGTATAATTGATATAATAAAAAATATGGGGGCTAAAAATGAGCGGATATTATAGCGATGAAATGAAAAGAGAATTTATGGACATTTTGACTGCCCAAAATATTCCTCTCTACTCCCAAAGAGGTGTCATTGAAGACCGAAGTTGGATTGACCCCGAAAAGCATGGCTCCCTTGCGTGCGTTCCAACTGCGGGCAAGTGCTTGCCAAAACTAGCGCCAAAGTACAAGGTTGTTCTCTCGCCCGATGTCAGCGAAAAACTGCAAAGAATCATGGTAAAAATGGCGAACTTCAACTACACGGGAGAAAAGACGGAAATTGGCTTCCTTTTGGTTGGCGAAGAAAAGTCCGACGGCACCATTGCGGTTGACGACATGAAGGTTTATGACATGGGCTACAGAAGTGTTGGCTTTAACAAGGCACAAGAAGGCACCGTTATGCAACTTATTGACGCCATGAAAGCCTATGGTGAGGAGCATGGCACAAAGCCATTTTTGATATTTGGCCACACCCACCCCGAGCAGCCCGAGTTCCCGAACTACGTTTCAAATTCTTGGAGCCTTGGCGACCTTTGGGCAAACTATGTTGAGCGCCAGGTCATTGGCGGAAGAATCAAGCACGCCGATCTTGTCATCACCCCGTCGCTTGACACCAACCTCTTGTTCTATGAAGACGGCAGCACGGTTGGAGAAAACCACAAAGGCTTTTACAGATTTGCCGAGGGGGTTCACTTCACCGACCGTCGCAGTGGCCGTGAAAGCGTGAACTCGTCCTACACAAATGTCAACAGCCCCTCAAAAAGGCATGACCCAAGGCAGTGCGACCCCGACATTTTGAGTTAATGCGCCGAAAAACGCAAAAAAGTATTGTATAACATTTAACGCAAATGGGGACAATTTGTCCCCATTTTTCATGCTATTTTATGGCTTTTTGCCAAAATTCGCCAACTATTTTCCAAACACTTTTTCACAAAGCGACTCGATGTAGTCCCGCCTTTGCAGAGCGTTTAGCCAGCGCTTTGGAATTGCTTCGTAGCCATAGAGCGCGCCAGCCAGCCCACCAGCAATCGCCGCGGTTGTGTCGGTGTCGCCCCCAAGATTCACCGCCTTTAACACGCACTCTTCATAACTGTTGGTCACAAGAAGGCACCAGACGGCGGCCTCAAGCGAGTTTATAACATAGCCATCGCTGGCGATGTCGTCCTCGCTCAAATTCTCAATGCCACCAAGCAGCCGAGAGAAGTGCTTCAATTCGTTATACTCGCCTTTAAGCGCACCGAAGGGCAGTGATTGAATGTTGCCCATTGCTTTTTCAACCGAACTTTTGTCAGGGTTTTTAATTAACTCCTCAAGAATTATGGCATAAATTTGGCAAGCAAGTTTTGAGCGTGGGTGAGCGTGGGTGAGCGCCGACACCTTGCCAATGTCCCTTAGCTTTACTGGGCTATATATGTTATAGTGGTTTGCAATGAGATACAAAACAAAAGGGTGAATCCTCATGAGCGAGCCATTGCCGTTTGAAAACTCGTCATCAAGTCCGCACCTTGACGTTGACTTCTTCTCTTTGATGTATCTGTAAATGGCATTTCCGCAAGTGCCCCCAACGTCGAAGGTCGTGCCCGTCGCGGTGAACTCGCCGTTATAGAGCCACCTTCCAAAATTCTCCATTATTTTTTTAAGGCTGAGCCTTCCGCCAACAAAACTGTCAAGAGTGCAAAGCGCCATGCTTGTGTCGTCCGACCATGTGCCCACAGGCATTCTGTGTGTTCCCCCGCCAGTCATGTCTGTCACGGGATTTTCTTTTAGCCTCCACCTTTGCTGAAACTCAACGGGGACTCCAAGCGCGTCGCCCACCGCGTGCCCCAGCATGACCGCCTTTGCAACCTTCAAAAAATCTTCCATTTCTCCCCCTAAAAACATTTTTTCATAGCACTTTAAATATATCAAAAATTTTGATACCCCTAACATTTTCAATTATAAACATTTTTCCCCTCGTCGCCAATCAAAAACGCAACAAAAAAATTCCCCACTGCTATGAGTGTGGGCACTTCAAATGCTTTGAAATTATTAACTGAAATGGTATAATCGTTGTTGGAGAGAAAAACAATGATACTTAGCGTAAGTCGGCGAACAGATATTCCCGCATTTTATGGCGATTGGTTCGTAAATTGCATAAAAAAAGGTTTTGTGCTTGTTCCAAACCCCATAAACCCGTCAAAAATCGCAAAAATACCACTTCAACCATTAAAAATTAGTGAAAAAAGCGTCAATCTTTTGGGTGAACGCCAAATTGAGACAAGCGGAACCCTTGAGGGCATGGTTTTTTGGACGAAGAACCCCGAGCCTTTTATGAAACATCTTCCCTCTCTTGGTGACATTGCGTATTATTTTTTATACACCCTCAATCCTTATCCTCAAAACATCGAAGGGGGGCTTCCACCACTAAAAGACCGAATTGAGAGTTTCAAAAAGTTGTCAAAATTCTGCCCAGTTATTTGGCGATACGACCCCATACTCATAACAAATGGCATAGACGCTGACTGGCACATTAAAGAGTTTGAGAAACTTTGTAAAGAACTTAAAGGTCACACAAAGCACTGCAAAATTAGTTTTGTTATTGAAAGTTACTCGGGATGTTCAAAAGAGGTTCACGCTCCATCGCTCGCCGACAAACACAAAATACTCTCCGCTTTTTCGCGCATCGCAATTGAAAACGAAATACAAATTGAGGCGTGCGCAGAATCTGGCGACTGGTCAAGATATAACATTTTGCCGAGCAAGTGCATTGACGGAGAAATATTCGAAAAACTACTCAGCACAAAATATGAAAGTCAAGGCATTGCCGTTCGTCGCAAGAACAACAAAATTGACGGACAACGCAAGTATTGTGGTTGTATGCCCGCGGTGGATATTGGAAGATACGACACTTGCCAACACGCTTGCAACTACTGCTATGCAAGAAAGGCCCATCCTCAGTCCATGTTGGATGAACCAAAGGGCGACATCTATGACCGCAAAGTCGAATTGGAATTTACTTATACTCCTGTTCCCCACTAATTCACAAAAACAAATTTATACTCAATACCATTTTGATAAGAAAAACCCCTGATGGGGTTTTGGAATTGGGTGACTGACAATTCCGTCGGCTTCGTGAATAAATTCCAAGCCTCTCGACCTTCGAGACTTAAAGTCATCTATTTATATATTACCCCACTTGGCCGTTTTTGTCAAGTTTTTGCCCACTTGTTAAAAGTGACAGATATTGACTTGACAAAAAATTGCAAAATTGTATATATTGTTGATAGAAAAAGTGCATTTTTTAAGCGAAAGGGGGTTTTTATGCCAAAGAATGTTGAAGAAAACCGAACAAAGGTTTCCATGTGGGTGGCAATAACAACGGCGGTGATGTGCGCCATACCAATAATTATCATTGCCATTGTTGCCGCAAAGCACCCGGGGACATGGGGCTTGCCATTTCCACAATTTATGCTATACTTCTCGATTGAGTGCGCATTCTTTGCGCTAATTATTGGATTTTTGGCGCAACTGAATATGGTGCTGTGGTACATCTTATACGGCGTTGGCGCGGCAGGAACACTTGCCCTCATCATCACGGGCTACGTTCTTGGAAGTCCGGTCATAATTCACCTTGGCTCATCGGCGCTGTTCATGTTCATGATGTACTTTATTGGAAAGGACACGAACGACAACATCTATTTCCGCTACACCGCTCCACTGTTTTGCATTATTGCGGCGCTGATATCCATTCTTCTTTGCACTGGTGTTCATATGTCATTAACCGGCCACATCATCATGGCTGCAATCTGCGAAGCAATTATTCTCATTCCAACAATAATTTCTGTTGTTAACTTCTTCAAAGAGAAAAACCGCAGTTATGTTTTGGACAAGCGCCTTTCATACTCAATGGAGACCGAGCAAGAAAAGACCGCTCGCAAGGCCAAAAAATATCAAGAGTCTAAGCGCAAAGAGAAAGAGGCTCAAGAAAACAAGGCCATCAAGAAGGGCTTTTTCACCGACGAAGGCGAGCCCGATGTTGAGGCAATGAAGGCAGACAAAGAAGCAAAGGCAAAGAAAAGGAAAGAAAAACGCAAAAGCCGTTGGCGTTTTGTTGGTGGAGTTCTTGGCGGTATCGGGCAAATGATTAACCCTTGGGCGCCACCTCTTGGCTCAGAGGAGTGGGACATCTACGACTGGGCAAAGTACATAAAAGACAAGGTTGAAAGCAAGGCAAGGTCCAACTATGGAACATTCTATGCCGACTTTTCAACATCTTCTAAGGAGATAGAAATAATTGCTCACTTTTCACCATATAGTGACACCTCCACCAACGACTATAACACTGTTATAAAATGGGCAAAAGAAGCCTTCCACTCGGCTTGCAAGCACTGTCCATTCTCAGCAACGATGAACTGGAGATAAATTTGGGGCAAAACTTGAACATTTCACAAAAATATATTGAAAAGTCCAATCGAGATTGGACTTTTTCTGTTTGACAACGCGGAAAAATACAACTAAAATAAGGCTATGGAAATAAGCAAAACAAAAAATGCGTTTGCAAGTTCTTTCAAAGTGTTTGCCATGAGTTTGGCGCTTGTTTTTATGCTCCCCATCTTTTGTGCGTGCAAGAAAATTAAGTTGCCCGAATATATGCTTGATATGGACTACAAAGAGGGCTTCAAGATAATGCAACTTGCCGACGTTCAAGTTGCAAACAGCGATGAGTGTCTTGATGCGTTTGTGGACATCAGCGAAATGGTTGAGCGCGAAAAGCCCGACCTTATTGTGCTCACGGGCGACAACATCTATATCCCCGAGAGCGACGAAGTGCTTTTGACCTTTATCTCTTGCATGGAGGCACTTGAAACTCCTTGGGCTCCCGTCTTTGGCAACCACGATGCCGAGGGAGTGCTAACAAAAGAATATATGGCAGAGAAGTTTACCTCCGCTGAGCATTGCCTCTTCCACTCGGGCGAAGAGGGGGTTGACGGCGTTGGAAACTATGTTATCAACCTCAAAAAGAAAAACAAAATCATGTTCAGCCTATTTCTAATAGACAGCAATATGTACCACGGCGACGACCACAGTGTCTATGACACCATTCACGCTAACCAAGTTGAGTGGTACGAAAGGGCGGTCGGCATTTTGAAAAAATATAACGGCAAGAACCCGCCTTTGTCGCTCGCGTTTTTCCACATTCCCCTCTTTGAGTATGCGGACGCGTGGGAGTCTTTGAAAAATGGCGAGAGCACGGGAACGGCGACCATGAAAGAGGACTACCCCGTTGTTTACCCCGGCTACGAAAACACGGGGCTGTTTGAAAAGGCGAAAGAACTTAAAAGCACTATTGGTTTTTTCTGTGGTCATGACCACATCAACAACTGCGACATCCTTTATGAGGGCATCCACATGGTCTATGGGCTTAAATCCTCAAGATACTCATACTACGACCCCACCATGCTTGGTGCAACAACAATAACGCTGACAAAAAGTGGAATTGAGATAAAAAATACGCATTTTGAGTAAAAAACCAGTGAAAAACTGCGAATATTTTGCGAAAATTGTAAAAAATTGTAAGATACGACCCACACAAAAACGTCGCACACACAAAAAAAGATTAGGCATTGCCTAATCTTTTTTATGCCACCAAATTAGGTGGTTTTTTTATATTAGCCAAAAAACAAGCCCCACAATTGCGGCAAGTGTCCCGAGTATTCCAAGAGTGAGTCCACCAATTTTCCAGAAAGATTTTGGCGCGCTTCCCCCCGTCTTTCCCGTCTGCCCGTTGATGTAGCAATGATATCTCTTGCCCTTGTAGGTGTAGTGGTTCGCCCAAACTGGAACATAGGTGTAGTTGAAAATAACATTCCTAAAGCGGGTGCGACAGTTGAAGTTGTTCACCTCAAAGTACTCCCCTTCAAGGCGATTTTTCGCAACGCGCTCGTTGTCTGAAATGATGTCGCTGGTTATCTTGTCATAGACCGAGTGAACGTCAATGTCGGTGTCCAGCCCCGCGAACCCAAGAAGGTAGTCGGTTGAGTATGGTCTGACCTTAGAAAAGTCGTAGTTGCCAATGTCCTCAACAAGCCTCCACGAGACCTTGCTTGACCCCGCACGCAAAACATTAGAAAAACTTGCGTCCTTCACCTTGTCGACTGGGCAGTCACGATACTCGCTGTAGCCGTCATCGTCGGTGTATTTTTTAACGCCAATTGCGCTGTAGCGCCAAGTGATGTCAAAGTTGAAGTTCCAAACGGGAACATATAGCCCCGACAACTTTTCAAGTTTTGCCATTTGTTTAAGGTCAGAAGGCGCAAACTTCCTTGTTGAAACCCAGTTTCTGAAAAGTTCAGCCGCCCTACTTTTGGTTATGCAAAATGGAATGATGCCGTCGGGCGTGCTGGTCAAAGTGGTGTCGGATTTTTTCACCGTGCGGTTGCCACACGAGGCGCAACGATGCACCTCTCCATTTGAGCCAACAACAATCTTTGCGCCACAAGTTGCGCACTCGTATTGATTAGATTCAACATTGTTTGGCTGAAAAGTTGGAGTATACTCCCTCTTTGTTGGCTGAGTGCTAGGCTCGTTGACGGGAAATGTCCCACCACACCTTTCGCAAACCAACATTCCCGTTTCGGGATTAAAATATTCCTCGCCCCCACAATTTGGGCACTTTGAAAAATTTTGCATATTCTTTTCCTCGGCTTTTATATTACACTTTTTTCTTGCTCTTAGCAAGCGATATCACCAGCCACGCGAAACTTGAATAATATAAAAAGAGGATTTTTTATGAGATATGTATACAAATTTGGTGGAACAAGCCTTGAAAATGCAGAAAAGATAAAAAAGGTCGCCCTTTTCATAAAACAAAGGTGGAAAAAGTTTGAACTTGCTGTTGTTGTCAGCGCCATGGGAAAAACCACAAACAAACTTGAAGCGCTGGCGTCCTCTCTTGGGGAAAGTAAGTGCGAAACTGCAAAAGCCTCCCTCCTCTCGGTTGGGGAAAATATCTCTGCGGCAATGCTCTCGCTGGCTCTTGAAAACATTGGCGTTCCAACAAAGATATTGACTGCAAAAGAACTAAAAATCATAACCATGGGCAACAAACTCAGTGCAGTCATCACCAGTGCTGATGTTGGAGTGTTAAAAAAATATCTCGGCGAAAAAGTGGTTATTGTCACGGGGTTTCAAGGCATAGACGAAAAAGGCGACCTCACCCTTCTTGGGCGCGGAGGCTCAGACACAACTGCCGTTATGCTTGCGAGCCTTCTTGACTGCAAGGCATATATCTTCACCGACGTTGACGGCTACCACATCTGCGACCCGAACAGACACCCTTCAAGAAAATTGAAGCATATCAATATTTACTCGGCAATAGAGGGCGCATATGCCTCGGCAAAAATTCTTGACAAACGTTGCCTTGAAATTGCAAACAAGTATAAGACAGATGTTGAGGTTTTAAAGAGCCTTTCAAAGAGTGGAACAGAAGTTTCTTTCGCCCCGTTTGAAGGATACTTCGTTGATGGCATATCTTTCAAAACTGAATTGTCATTTGTATGTTATGCATATAAAAAGACCAATTATTTACAAATAAAGTTTAAAAACTGCAATATTTGTCCACTATTTGAAGAGACAATTTCTCTTGATAAAAACATCTATAAGTGCCTTATAGAGGCAAAAGATATGGAAAAATTGAGAAAGAGTGGGCTTAAGTTAAAAGAAGAGCGGGTTGAGGAGGTCCTTTTGACGGGAAGTGGGCTGACTTTCCACAGAGATTTCTTAAAAAAAGTGCAAAATATCATAAAAAATGGTGAATTTTGCGTTAAATATTTGAGTTTGCACCCAACTTTTCTAAAAATCTTGGTTGGTCAAGGCGAGGCAGAGAGGCTTGTGGGCGAGTTAATTAAACTAAAATTTTGAAATTGTTCAATTTTTGTTTGTATTTATACTCAAAATAGTTATAATAATCGTGTTAACAAAAGAAGTGAGGTGTAAGTATGAAGACTGCAGTTGTAACAGACAGCAATTCGGGAATGACCCAAAGTGAGGCGAAGGACAATTTGTTCATTCTCCCTATGCCCTTTATTATTGGTGAAGAAAATTACTACGAGGACATAAACCTTTCGCAAAGTGAGTTCTATGAAAAACTCAAAAGTGACGCAAAGATTTCAACATCACAACCCTCATACAGTGAGGTGACCGAACTTTGGAACAAGGTCCTCAAAGACTACGACGAACTTGTGTATATTCCAATGTCTAGCGGTCTTAGTGAAAGTTGCGCATCGGCGTCGCGCTTTGCCGAAGACGAGTACAAGGGCAAGGTGTTTGTTGTTAACAACCAACGCATTTCTGTAACTCAGCGTGCCAGCGTTGTTGAGGCTCTGTCACTTGTAAAGCAAGGCAAGACCGCCAGCGAAGTCAAGGAGTATTTGGAGCGAACAAAGATGGACAGCAGTATCTATATCACTGTCCAAACTCTAAAATATTTGAAGCGCGGTGGAAGAGTAACGCCAGCAGCGGCAGCCATTGCAACCATGCTTTCAATAAAGCCCGTTCTTCAAATTCAAGGCGAAAAACTGGACAAATTCGCAATGGTCATGAACATGAACCAAGCGAAGTCAAGAATGATACAAGCCGTTAAAAACGACCTTGAAACTCGCTTCAAGGACCTTCGCGCAGACGGAAAAATGGCGCTTTATATCGCCCACACAAACAACTACGAGGCTGCCGAGAAGTTCAAAGAAGAACTTGCCGTTGCCTTCCCTGACCTTGAATGCAAAAACATCGACCCGCTGTCGCTCTCGGTGTCTTGCCACATCGGGCCGGGAGCACTCGCACTTGCCGTTTCAAGATACAAAAACTAGAAAAATCCCTTCGGGGATTTTTTCTTGCTCAATTTTGCTGGCTGTGGGTATTGAAATTTGCATTTTTGAGTGATATAATATGTTTATGAGACCAATAGGCGCAAAAAAACAAATACTTGTCACAACTCTTAGGCGCGAAGGACCATTTTCTGGGCGACCTCGCACCCCATTTTTCAGCCGTCCGCAAAATTTGGGGCTCATGCTTGAGGGCAACCAAGTTTTGAAGGCATATTCAAGGAACGGCAACACGGCAATTAACAACTTTTTGCGTGGGTCTTCGTCAACCGCACTTGCCTACAACCCCGACGAAATAGAGTTCTTGCCTCCGCAAATGCGCTATATTTCAGAAAAAATGCGCAAGGAGGAGTTGCAAAGAATAAGAGAGGGCAAGATTGTTGTCTATGACGTCAACTACCCTCCGATGACAAAGGCGTTCGTTAAGTCAATTATAGACATCGACACGGCGTTAAGGCTTTCGAAAAGTCTCAACAAACAGCCAACAAGACTCTATAGGGGCACTGTTCCCGTTGGTGTCATTGACATGAATATGCTCAATTCGTGGTCAACCGACATGGAGATTGCTCGCCACTTTGCATCCTCGGAGGGCTCATTTCTTACAACCGATTTGCCTGCGGGCTTTCCATACATCTTCATGAACGACACAAAGGCAAGCGACTTCACAAACGAACTTGAATACATCATTCCCCCTTGCGAGTTCGAAGTAACAAAAAGCGCTCCCGACACCATGTCTTTCACCGAGAACGCCGAAGTGACTTTGCGCCCGCATAATCTTGCAAAACTATTACTTTTAAGGATGAAAAATCCCCCAGCCGACTACCCAAGAACCTATATCCGTGACCCATATTATGAATTTGAAGAATCACTAAAGATGCTAGAAAACTATGTTAAGAATTATGTTGACAAGGGCTACATAAAGTTTGGCAACCGCATTTTCAAAGAGGCGAAAAGCCAAGACTTTGAAAGCCCTCTTGACAAAGAGTGAGGCGCATTATGGATATTGACAAGAGCCGAAAAGCA
Organism: uncultured Clostridia bacterium; assembly: GCA_947595235.1. Taxonomy (GTDB): domain Bacteria; phylum Bacillota; class Clostridia; order Christensenellales; family UBA1242; genus UMGS2069. The sequence goes on along the minus strand of CANQEP010000003.1, from coordinate 1,994 downwards.
AGAATAAAACACGAGTTTGGAACGCTCCGCGGACTATACAGGGGAACATTCTTCTCGTATAACCTTGGTTTTTTGCTTGAGACCAACGAGTTTCTTAAGCGCTACGAACTCAGTTCTGCCGACACTATCAACAGTTTTTTCTCGGGGCGTCCTCTGTCTGCGAAGCCATATGTTGCGCCCGCCGTTTTGAAAGACAGCATTCGCGAGAACCACACTCGCGCAATGGAGAGAGGCAACCCCTACATCACCACCCAAACCAACTATATGCCAATAACAACCAACTACATCAAGGGACTCATCGAACTTGACGAAATGATGCGCCTTTCGAAAAGGTGGAACAGTCGCGACAGAGTGCTATATCGTGGCACCGTTCCCCTTGACAAGATAAACATGAGGCAACTCAACTCTTGGTCAATCTCAAAAATCTGCGCCAACTCCTTTGTTGCCGACGAAGAGGGCGCACTTCTTATGACCCACCTTCCCGCACATTTTCCTTTTGTGCTCTTGACAAGCCTTGACAACTGCGTCTACAAGGGCGAGCAAGAAGTCTTGCTCCCCCCTTGCGGGTTCAAAGTTGAAAAAAGCGAGCCTCCAGTCAACGGAACAACGCTTGCAACAGTGACCTTGAAGCCCCTAAGCCTCGCGAAAGAATTTTTGCGAGCAATGGAAAATCCGCCAAGTGACTTTCCCGAATATTTCATCACTGACCCAATTTTTGAGTTTGAAGAGGCAAAGCAATTGCTAAAAACCTATGTTGAGACCTATGTTGACACAAAGAGAATAAAATTCGGACGAAAGATTTTTAAAGAGGCACCCGACCCTTCGTTCGTTCTTGTGCAAGAGGAAGAGGGCTACCAAAAATAAAACATATAGTGCGACAAATCCACCTTCCCGTTTTCAACCATGACCCCCTCGTTTATGAGGAGGTTTTTTTGTGCGTTCTTTCCACCAAACGCAAATCCGCTCGCCAAAGCGCCATTTCTGTTAACCACCCTATGGCAAGGAACGGCAATTGGAGTCTTGTTGCTATGCAGAGCATAGCCAACCACCCTCGAAAGTCGCGGATTTCCAAGCACGCGAGCAATCTCGCCATAGGTTGTCACCTTGCCAAGAGGAATAAGTTTCACAAGTTCATATACCCTTTCGTATGTGTTCATCTTTTCTCCTAGATTGTCACTCTAACAAGCACAGTCTCGTCATAATAAAGGTCAAACTCCGTCGCGTCGCCAATTAGTTCAAGGTTCAAAACAAGGCTCTCGCTCTCTGCCATGGAAATGCTCTCTTTGTCCATTTTGTCAACAACATTGTTGCCGAAAAACACTTCGCCGCTGACCGTCTCGCCACCCGCAACAAGGCTGAACTTCTGCGCCTCAATTTCCGCGTCGCCCTCGCCGTTGTTTTTTATCTCAAGCAGCATTTTAACATAATTGCTCCCCTCAACGCTAACTTTTTGCGCTGAATTTTTCTCATAAAAGAACTCCAAACTGCCACTCTTTGCGCTCAGCCTTCCGCACGCCCCCAGCAAAACCACGCAACATATCATAAGTGAAAGCGATATATAAGGAATAATCTTTTTCATTTTCTCACCTCAAAAAGATTATTCCCCGCTCTCTCAATTTGATACCCTCGCAACTCATAAAATTCCTATGGACATCACCAACAGAACTTTTAAAAACTAATGGCTTTTTGGATCATCTTAATTTTTGCACTGATTTTCAATCGCCACCACAAGTGGATACTTTATGACCCCTTTTGGTGCAAAGCACCACCTTTCCTCGTCGAAGTTTCACCTCGTCTCGTCGGGTCACCCTATGGACGACCCGCCCCGACCCCACAAAACTTCTCCTCTCCCCACGAACTTCGCTACTCTCACTCCGCGGGGACCCCTTTACTTCGGGGGCACTCTTTTTGTTGCGGCTCGCTTACGAGTCGCTCCAACCTCACCGCACCTAAGCCATATTTTTCACAAATGGCTTCGAAAGAGAAACGCGGGC
>CANQEP010000002.1 GCA_947595235.1 uncultured Clostridia bacterium | reverse complement strand
TTTTTTGCATTCTCGCTCGCAATGGCAATAACTCCCCCAAGCGGTTCGATTGTGGCAAGGCAAACAATATCAACTCCATGGGTTATTGAACAAAGTTTCATGGTGCTTATGTCAATGCAGAGTATGGCATTGTTATAAAACAAGTCAAGGCACTCGTCTTCATGAGATGAGAAATTAAACTTGCAAGCAAGAAAGTAGTAGCCATTATAATAGCAAGAAGAAGTCTTGTCGTTCCCAAGAGAAGTCAAGTTTCTTTCAACTGACGAAAGTATCTTGTTTGTGTTGACCCCGTCAAAACAGTAGAGCCCATCCTCGGCAAGAAATATTATTCTGTCACCGCACACGCAGACTGACGATGCGTCAATTTTTCCACTGGAAACAAACAAGTTGCTCACAGCAAAAGTGGTTTGGTCGCCATAGGCGGTCAGCCTAGAAATTCCATATTCGCGGAAAATATAGACATAGTCAAGGAAACTGACAACTTTCAGCAGTGCGCCACGCTCGTCAATAAGTTCAATGAAGCCTGCCTCTTCAAGGCTAACGCTCCAATTTGTCGGGTCAAGGTCGTCCGAAAACCAAACTGCATTTTTCTCGCCGTCAACTGTTGCAAACAGCCTTTCATAGTGAATTGCCATTGAAGAAATCTTTGGTGCATCAAGCACGGTATAGGGCTCGCTCTCCCCGTTCCAAACAACCATGTTGTCTGTTTCGCTGGAAAGAATTATGACGTCCTCGCCATTTAGCCTATACCTCACCGCGACGGGAATTGATGTGAAAAAGATGTTTCTCAGTGGCAAAAGTTGTTTTTCTTTGTCGTAGAGGTTGATGTAGTAGAGCATGAACAAGTGATTGACGAATATCAACTTGTCCTCTCGCTTGCCCGACTCACTATTGAATTTGTAGAAGTGAAAGACCCTAACAATACTTCCGATTGCATCAATGTCTTGCTTAAGGCTTGAAGAGGCTCCCGAAAGTTCGCTTATAAGGTCGCTGAATCCAATGCCGTTTTTTAGTGCGCCATCCTTGAAAGAAAAATTCTCCACGCTGGTGGCATAGTTCATGTTTGTTAGCCCCTCATCTTTTGAGGTGTTCATGCCAAGGTTGAAGTCGTTTATGCTTAAAGTTAGTTGGCTGGTGCTTGGATAAGAAATCTTCATTTGAGTTTCCTCGCAAAAAATCTTCTTTCTTTGCATCGCGAAGTCAACCTCTCTAGTGACGAAACAAACTTGCTTTGCCACATATTCGCCTCGTCATAGAGCAATTTTGAGAGCGCATACTCGCTTGCCACTCCATAGCACAAAACAAAATAGTCAAGGCCAAGTGGCAAGTTTATGTCGTCATCAATGCTCTTTACGGGCGCGGGAGTGTAGTTATAAAAGACCTTGTATGTCTCGTTCGGCCTTGAAACAACAAGGCAAGTTGGATTAACAAGGAAGTTTACTTTCAAATTGAGCGAATTTGTGACATTGTTTATCTTCACTGGGGTCTCGCTCAGCGAACTATATTCAATTTCGCAACTTGTGCTAGATTTCACCTCGTCGCACTTTGAAAGAGTGAAGTACTCTTTTGTGACCTCGCGGGCAGTGTGGTTAAGATAGACAAGAAGTTCATTTATAACAGCCTCGGCTTCAGCGTTGTCTTCTTGCCCTTCACTTGCCAAATAGTTAACAACATCATCAAGTCCAAGCATTGTTGCAGTTAGAGTTATAATTTCTTTAGTCATTATTCTCACCTATTATTTTTCTTATTTGGTTTTGATTTAGTTCTTTTGTTGGATTGCTAGATGCAAAGTTAAGAACTTCACAAAGTTGACACTTTGATTTTAGGCTTGCATTATTCAACTTCTCTTCCTCTAATTTTTCGTTTTCTCGCTCGATATCGTCAAAGAGTTTATAAAAGTTCTCTCGCCTTGTCATGTAAAGTCTGTCAATAAAACTGTAGTCGGGATACTCAGTGGATGACAAGACAATACTTCCATCTTTCAAGTTAAAAACGACATATCTTTGGTTCAAAGTGTCATAAAGAAGCCTAAAATCACTGTTAAAGGCCATAACATATGATGATATAAAATAGACATCATCAAAATTCGTCATATAAAATAAATTCGCATTTTTCATTGTTTAAACCTTTAATTTTAGTGTCAAAACTGCAATTAGAGTTCTTTAATTCCAGTTATCATTGCTTGCCCGCATGGTTGGTCGCAAATTATATCTGCATATTTAACAAGGGTTGCGGTATAAGTTGGTTTGTTTTGAGTTTGCTTGATAACTCTTCCATCCTCGCCCTCAAGCCATTGCCAATCGCAGAGTTGATGAAGATTGAACTCTTTGGTGTTAAGAAGGTACATTGTGTTTGGCTTAACAAATCTGTCTGAAACAACTGGAACGCCGTTGTATGAGATTGCCTTGTAACCACCAGCAAGGTCCATGATGTCCACATTTGCTCTGTAACTTGCAAGATACTTTTGATAATCGCGCTTTACCCCAGCCGAGCAAACGATAAAGTCAACTTGGCTAGCGTAGAGTTCGTCAAGTTCGTCGATTGCAGTCTGCATTGCAACTTCTGAGATGTCTTGTGGGTCAGAGTCTGTGAGGTCCTTTGTGAATGGGTTAAGCCAACTGTATGTGTCACGGCTCAAACCATAAAGGCTGCCAGTCTTTGAAAAGATTGCTCCAAGACCGGTAAGTTCTTTTCCGTATGAACCTTGAATGCAAATTGAGAATGCAGAGTCAGATTTTTTGAAGGCGCTACCGCTCATTGTTGCATCAACAGTGATGACCTTTGTTTGGCGGTTAACTGCCGTTATGCGGATTGCGGTTGCAGTTGCTTGTGCAACGCCGGTGCTGTTTACAACATCAATTACCATGCCTTCAACAACATTGTTCACGCTGTCAAGAGTGATGGTGTTTGTTGTGTTGTCTTGAATTTCGGCAAGCACGCCACTGCCGTTGCCATATAGCATTCTTCCAAAGTTGAAACTTGACGCCTTGATGAGCCCCTCCATTTCAGCGTTAAGAAGGTTCACGAATGCGCCTGCAGAACTTTGCGAAGCGCGAATTGCCTTGTCGGAAATTTCAATTTTTCCGTATAAGTTTTTGAGGTCAAGAACGAATTGTGCATAGTTGTTTCCAGCCGCGGTTGGAAGTGAGCCATCTTCGTCTCCTGCACCAATTCCACCATTGATGCCGTATGGGGCAAGTTTTCTTATTTCTTTTCCCCAAACGTCAGAGGTGGTTTGATTTATTCTGGCAAGCAAAGGGTTGATTGAAGTGTTGAGTTGGTCGCTGACAACTCCAAGATAGACCTCTTTGAGTGCCTTGTCTGCTGTTTGTAGTGTAACCATTTTATCTCCTTAAGATTGTAGTAGTTTTTTTAGTATGTTTGATGCGTCTTTTATTGTCTTTGGTTTTTTTGGGGTTGGAGTCACTGCTAGCGTTGTTGGCTCGCCCGAAATGAACCTTAGATTTGACCTGCTTGCGCTCAGCGATTGAAGATATTTTTCAATAACAGCATTTTTTATCTTCTCGTTTTCTGCAAGAAGGCTGAGTGTGCTTGGATTGTCTATGTCTACAGGTTTGGTGTTTTTTGCCTTAACAAGAGAGAACGCATAATCAAGGCAGTTATTTAGCGATGCAAGTTTTGGGTCAGAAATTAAGATATTTGAAATTTCTTTTGAGTGAGGTTTTGCCTCGGGATTTTCTTCAAAAAACTTTGCAACGCGACTTCTCCACTGCGATGTGAAGAACAGGGGCCTTTGCTCTTCACTTTGAGGTGGATTTGTGCCATTTTGCTCATTTTGAGCCGTTTTTTCATCTTCTTTTTGTGAATTTTGCGTTTTTTCTTCGAATAGTTTTGTCAATTCAGCCAACTTTTGGCTCTTGCGTGTGAACTCTTTTTGCAAACTATTATAGGCATCTAACAAACTTGTTGTATCCTTAAACTTTCCAAGTATGGAGCCCGCGCCGTCACTTCCCTCTTCACTTTTTGTGATTTGTTCACCAACATTGGAATTAAGGTCTGCGGGTTGTTCCATCATGTTATTTTCTTCCATATTTATTCTCCCTCATTTTTTCCCACCATGCTCATGGCATACAAAAGTGATTTGTGAACCAAGATGTGCTCGCTAAGTTTCTTTTTGCCTTCGCTTGAGAGTTTTTCGCCCTCGTCAGAGAGCAAGAACTTTGTGTGCTCATCGATGTGAATCTGGTGGTCGTCAATTTCAAGTGCTTCCATTGGTATAAGATTTAGGTTTTCTTTTGTTGCGCGCTTGATATGAAGATTTGATATATCTGTTGAGTTTTCCCAAAGTCCAAGGCCAAGCGCCTCAATGAGTTTTGCGCGGTTTCTGTTTGACAGCCTTCCGTTCTCGTCATTTAGTAGTCCATTTTTATAAAGGTCAAGTAGCATTGTCTTTCTTTGGGCGGGTGTTTCGGTCAGTTCGTTGATTGTGTCAAGCACAACGTCGTCGCTGGTTAGGTCTTTGTTTGTCCAATAAAAAAGTTCAATTTGCCCATTGTCGTCGGTGGACTTGATGAGGCGTTCAGTCGTTGCGAATTGTTTGTAGAGCCTTATGATAAATTGCGCGAGTGTTTTAACGCAACTGCGGATATATTCGGCAGTGACCGAGAGCCTTGTTTCGTCTTGCTCAATAAGAAGGCTGAGCGCTGTTCCGCTTGAAACGGCTGATGGAACAGTGCTGTCTCGCATGAACTCGCTGACTCCACTAACGGTGATAAACTCGCTTAAAAGCCTGTCCTCTTCGTTGTTGAATTCGTATGGGATTGAGCCGGGGTCAATGAACCTTGGCGGAGTGCTCCCGTTTCTGTAAACAAGAATTTTGCCGGGAGCGAGCCCCTCCTCTTCGATGTTGTCAATGTCAACAGAACCATCCTCAACGGCAAGCACTCCCGCCGAGAGACGAGCCATGAACTCGTGCTTTTTGTTCTTTATCGCGTTGTATGCCCTTTGAATTGGGATGCATCGCTCAATCACGCTCACTCCCCAGAAAGAGCCTATTTGTGAAGTTGAAACTTGCTTTATGAATGGATAAGTTTTTGACTTGCCACTTCCAAGAGTGAATGGCATTTCTCCGTCAAAAATCAACTTGTCGCCAGCGACTATTGTGAGGCGCCCGTCGGGATTATTTTTTGTTGGCTTTGTGTACTTTTCCAAAACAAGCACATGGTCGTGAAGAAGTGAGTGTGTGAGTTTTGGAATGTTGCTAAGTCCAGTCACCGCTCCACGGCTATAGAAGTTGTCAAGGGTGATAGTGTCGATGTCCTTGCCCTCAAGTTGAACGCCATATGTTTCTTCGACTTGTTTTGATGGATAGGCGCGCGCATGGATTATGCTTTCGCACTCGTCAATGCGGGCGTGACCATTGCTGTCGGGATAAATCTCAAATGGAGGGCAAACACTTATTGAAACATCTCCATTTCGAATGACCTTGCCATCTTGCAGAGCAACGCCGTCGCCCAAGTTGTCGTCCCAAACAACTTTATAGAACGCCGTTCCAGTGACTTCGCTCCAAATTGTTGCACTTGTTATGATGTCAGAGAGTTGCGACTGGTCACTCACATTTGACAAGATTGCTTTTGAGAGTTTTGCGCAATAGAGGTCGCTCTGCTCATTTCCCGTTGGCCTTACTGACACCGTTGGGCGAACCTTCCCAAGTTTTGCAAGTCGGCTCTCAATTATTGGAGCGATGTGGTTATACACTTCGCGCTCCTCCCAATAATGAGACTTGTCGGTCTCTTCGATTTCCCCTCGCGGGTCGATATATGAGTATTGATTGCCAAGCATAAAATTCATGTTGAGTTGCCAAGCAAGTTCATAGTTTTTTCTCTCTTCTCGCCTTTTTTCAAAGTCGCTAAGAACAGATTTTACTATGGCTCTGTCGTCATCCTCATTATAAAAATATTTCTCTGTTTTTGGCGTTTTGACGCTGTTTTTCATGGTCTTTGTGTTACTTTTTGCGTTTTTCATTGTGTACCTCATTTAATTTTGTTATTTCTTTTTTCATCTTCATCATGGCGTTATAAAGGTTTGTGAAGCACTCTTCACAAAGGTTGATGTTGCCTTTATAACTTGATGTGTCAATGCTGTACTTTGCAAGTTTGTTACAATTGATGCAGTCGCACCTTATGTTTTGTGGACATGATTGAATGTTCATTTTTTTCCTCCTATAACTCACTTAATTTCTTTATCAAATCGTCTCGCATTGCTTTTAGTTCGCTGTCGCTGAGCGACTCCAAATTTATATCTGTCTTGCTTGAAACGAAGTAGTCAAGTAGCATCTTGACTGCTGAAAGGTCGGGCGGAATATGGTGAGAGGACACTTTCTTTTTGCTGAGCGTCATGCTTTGTTTGGACTTTTTGGGTGGGCTGAGGCAAGTTGGGTTGTTTTCGTTAAGAAAGTTGAGTTGCTCGTTTTCTTGCTCGACCTTTGCAACATATTCCTCTGTTTCTTCTTTGTAGTTATAGCCCTCCGCCTTTTTTATGAGAATGTTCTTTATTTTGCCAAGAAGTTCGTTATCAATATTTTCCATACTCTGCCTTCGAACAAATTATATCTTATATATATTGCCCTCACATCTTGCGACTGCCATAATTTTTTAGGCGTCTATAAAGTCTTTCCTTGTCCTTTTGGATGGCGGACTTCTCTTGCTTTTGCTTGGCTGGTTCGGGCTTTGACATGATGTAGTACCTTAGTTCGTCCAGCGAGTGGTCGTCTTCTTTGACGGGTCGGTCGCCATTCCCCCAATAATATGACTTCATTTCTCGAATGAGGTTGACGCAAGATGAGAAGATGAAAAGTTTCGCCTGCCCCAGCCCATTCTTAAGGTAGGTCTTCACTCTGCTTATGCCACTGAAAAGGTCCTTGTTGACATTTGGATTGACTGCAATGCCGTTTTCAAAAAACAGTTCGGTGACGCTCTTGCTGCTTGAGAGCGTTTTTTGGTTTGCTGCGCCGTCCGTCTTTTCTTGGCATCCAACCAAGTGACTTTGCAATTTCCTTTATCTTCTTTGCGTGATACTCAACATTTTGCCCCGCCTCGAAATGTTCTGCAATAACAAAGATATTGCCGTCGTAGTCGCAAGCGTAGAAGTGCGCGCTAAGAGGATTGTTTAGCCCGGGGTCAATGGATATCATGTCATAGAACTCGTGAGATATGTCGAAGGGCTCAATAACATGAACCTCTGGGTCAAACTCCTTATAGACCATGCTCTTGTTGTTCATCAAAAATCTGCCATAACGCCTTGAAACTAGTTCTTCCTCACTCATGGTGCTTGCAAGACGCCTGAGTTCGTGCTTGTTAAGATACGGGTTGTCTGACCACTCCATGAACAAGCAAAAAACTTCGGGGTCGTTATTTTTGTTAAGGTAGATTCTGTCATAGATGTATGTTTGCCCTTTAAGTGGGGTCATTGTGCCAAAGATGTCGCCACGCTTGTCAAGAACACGCATAACGCACTCGCTGTATATGTCCTCTGGGGGCTCCTCGTCGAACCAAACAAAGTCAAGCGATGTCCCTTGGAATTTCTCACGCCCCTCTTCGCAAGATTTGAAAGATATTCGTGAGAGTCCGCCAAAAACGTTCTTTATAACAATAGTGTCAATAACGCCATATTGTGGACTGCTTTTGCTCCCCGTGTTCATTATTATTTCTTCAATAAATGAGGGGTCAAGGTATTTTAGTATCTTCTCTTGAGCAACCTCTTTTTGCACCTTGGTTGACAGACTGACCACCCAGCCAAAGACGTCTTTTTTGTTTTTTCTGTAAGGATGAATGCCCCTTGCAAGCCAAATGGTTTCAACCGCTCCGCACTCGGTTTTGCCACTACGATTGCCACCAAACACCCAGCGGTTACGTTTTTTGCTCTTGTGAAAAAGAAGTTGCTTTTTGTGTTTTTTCTTGCCCTTGTTGTAGGTGTAAAGCGGACAACTTTTGCGTCTTTTCATCTCGCTTACAATTTCATTTGAAAGACTAAAAATGTTATTAAGATTGTTTGTCATAAAACCTCCAAAAATGCAAAATTTGATAAAAATTTGTGAAAAATGGCTTCACTTTGCCAAATTGTAAGAAAAAAGTGCTTTTCAACAAAAATCACTCTTAAACATCAAAAAGTTCAAAATGTTTGCAAAATCAACCTTTGATGTGCATTAAAAAGGTTGTATAGTTGGGTCATGAAAAACTTTATCAAAAAATTGTTTGTGTCGCTAATGATGATTATTCTTCCACTTTTTGCAACATTCTTTTCGGGACTGGCAATAAGAAGTTACATAGGCAAACCTCTATACTACGCCGAGGGGCAAAGTGTTCGCTATGCAAAAGTTGGCAGTGAGTGTTATTTCTTTAAGACATCTAACATCAATGATGTTTCTTTTCGCAATGTCTTTTATATCGTTCCCGAAACATACTTTGTTATCATTGTTGATGACTCCACCTCGCCCGCAATAAAAGTGAGATACGGCGACACTCTTGGCTATGTTTCACTCGACACCATAAAAGAGGTGTCTTTCGTTCCAGTCAACCCCACCCTTAGCGGAGCGACCCTTGATATTTCGTCTGCGAGTGGAACGCAGATTATGTCTGCGCCAAGTGTTGAAAGCGAGGTTGAATGCGTTATTTCAAAAAACACAAGGCAGATAAAGTATGTTGCCTATACCTATGGTGAAGTTCCTTCGGGCGGAGTTTCAAATGTTTGGTATTATGCAGTCTTTGTTCCTCCATATGACCCAACAAGCGTCTTTGAGGGCTATATCTACTCAGAGAGGGTTAGCAATCTTTCAACTATTTTGCCAAACAGCGAAGGTATTGAAGAGACCCCACCGCCATCCACTGACGATGAAGAGATGAGCGAGTCGGACGCAAACTTTGCCATGAACAACACGGTCAAAATAATTTTGATTGTTATGATTTGCTTGCCGATAATACTTGTGTTTGTGCTACTTCTAATATCCAATCGCAAGAGTAAAAACGACAAACTTGAAAAAGAACTTGGCGAAGAGTTGAATGGCCAAGCAAAGAGCCCTGCGCCAAAGAAGAAATCGCGAACAACCGCCAAGAAAAAGTCTAGTAGCAAAATTCGAAACCTCGACGACCTTGACGGGCAAACGCTTGTTAGAAAGCCGGTTTTTTACACCAACTTTCTTGACCAAAAGCCCAGCCGGTCAACCGCCAATCTTGAGCCCGAGTTTCCTAACTACGAAGTTGTTGACGACGATGACTTACTTTAAAATACTCCCCAAAGGAAAATCCTAGGCACTAGGATTTTTCTTTTTGCACTCCGCGCGTGACATATTGACAAGTTCTTCATTATACTTTTTCTCATAGAGAGATTTTAGCCACGGCTCGCTACTGATTTGGTCTTCAAGAAAACTTATGTTCCAGTTGTTGAGGTTCATGTAGCGCACCAACTTTTCGTCAATGAGTTTCAATTTTCTGTATATTGTTCTTTGAGAGGAATTTAGAGCAAGGACAATGTCGTCAACTTGGTATCTTTTTTGATACCTCAAAACAGCGATGTCTTTTAGGTCGCCCGAAAGAGACTCAAGAAGTTCTTTGCCCATAACATAGATGTTTAGCAGTTTGTCCTTTCTTGCAGTAAGGTCAATAACATGGTCAATCTCGCCATAGGTTGAAAGAGCACTTGAATAGATAAGTGACGACGATATGCAAGTTGACGCTCTTTCCTCTATTATCTTGTCAAGAATGGCAATGGTGTTTGGAATGGTCTTGTTTGCAGACAAAAGCACTTTGACAAACAACTTTTTTTGCAGATTTTCATCGCCCAGAAAAAGTTTATTTTTGCAACTTTCTTGGCAAAAATTGGTGTTTTTTGTGCATTTTTTCATGTTTTCTTGTTGAATTTTGCGTTTTTTTGAAGATTCAATCTCTTCCTTTTGAACATGATTTTCTTCCGTTATGCTTTGCATTTTTAGTGTGTTTGTCATTTGTCTTTTTCTCCTTTTATATTTGTCATATTTTGTCGAATTATGTCAAGTGCGTTGCGCGCTTATGCTCAAAATTTTTGTTATTTCTCGCGCTTTTGATTTGAGTTTAAACTCATATTCACAAAACTTTGACCCATGACTGCCAAAAATTTTTTTGCGATATTCGAACAAATGTTTGATAAATAAAGAATACAAAACAAAACCAGACACCACTATGTCCACATTAAAAAAAATTTAAAAATTTTTCTCATAAAGCCCTATTTGTTTTGCTTTGTCGACAACATATGCTAAAATAAGTAAAGTATTTATAGTAAATATATTGTGCACCTAGCAGAAACTAAATTATGGTGGCAATATGGGAGTTGGTATGAGCCTTACAAATGCTAAAAAACAAACGAAATCAAAACTCTTGGCACTTTTTTCATTGCTTTTTGTGATGATTATTTCGCTGTTCACTTTTTCTGCCTGCAAACTGTTCAATGACGAAGAGCCATCAACAAACGCAACATATGACTCGTCGGGAAGGCTTAGGCTGGCCTCTCCTGTTGTTACGTTCAATCCTTATTCGCTTGAGGGAAATAGCATTGACAGCGCTCATATTATCGACGAAAATTCTGGCTCATTCACATGGCCACTCTCTTACTATTACACTTCAGGCACAGATATTGAGCACGACCAAATCTATTACAAGACCAACTTCTATACCGTAGACGTTTTTTCTAGCAGTTTTAATGGCGACAAAAGCGATTATATCTTCAAGTATTATCTGAACTATGCCTCGGGCGCTTCAGAACAAAAAGTACTGCCCATCTACACAAATAAAAAAGAAGAAATCATCGCGCACTATAGTCTTGGCTCTGAGGATTCTGTTGCTTGGCCAAATGGTTCTGGTGACCTTGACTCCACCCCACACTTTTATGGCTTCAAAGAGGCGACCGGAACAGAAACAGAAAACAGCATCATAAGGCTCTATACGGGCTTTGATGAGGTCGCACAAAAATATAAAACCAGCAAAAGTGTTTTGCAGTTCCCAGACTACGAGGTTGTTGTTGACGGAAGGTACTACACTTTTAGGGTGGTTCTTGACAGTGGCGTCACATTTGATATGCCTAGTGAGACCGAGGACAATTTGCTAACAAACCCACTCAGCACAACGAGTGAGTCTGTTTTCAAGTTCTATTACAGAAACGGTATGGCATCCACTGCGGGTGCGGGACTTACTGGCTTTACTGAATGCCCAAAGGACTACATGACATACTTTGTTGACGGCGACGGCAACTATGTTATAAGGTTCAACCCTCGCCTTGAAGAGGGCGTTAAAAACAGATATCTCAAAGTCAAGGCACTCCCCGCTAACCTACAAGGTGAGCGTGGTGAGTCTGTTTATTCAAGCACGGTCAGTTTCGAAGCCTATACCCTCTCCTTCTCGGCAAGGAGCACAAACTCTATCGAGACCGATTATGGCGGGCTTGTTTATGATGCTGATAAATACTACTTCTTCTCTAGCCAAAGCGCATACGACAGCAAGACCAATCAAGAGTATGTCAAGAGTTTGACGGGTGCGTTCCCAGAAGGCAGACAAGTGGTTGTTCAACGCTATAGTAAGTATACGACCGACTACAACTATGCCCTTCAAAGTTGGACAACGAACACCTATGCTGAAAACAGTAATGTTATTGAGGAAACTTTGCCAAAAGGCGGTCAAAAGCCATCTGGCGGTGCAACGGGAATTACAGACGACTTTTATAGATACAGCAACTTTAACAGTGACTTTGTTGGAAGTTATAGTGATTATTTAAATGACGTTTTAACCAAAGACGTCATTCCTATTGCAAGGTCGCAAGACCCAAATTTGTACACATCAATTGACGCCAAATACAATGAGACTCAAAAGATGATGCACTACCCTTCAAACGAACTGACAAAACCACTTTCCAGTTATGTTTATGACCACATTTATGAGGTGAAAGAAGAAAACGTCAGCACCCATCAACTTGAAAGAGTGGCGGTCATCAGCGAAATTGTTGTTACCTCTCACGCAAAACTCCACACAACCAAGTTCTATGCCAACTGGGCGAAAGTTAGAGGGTTTGTTGTTAGCGGAACATTCTTTGCGGGCGACAACTTCTTTACAGGCGCAGACCAACACTTAAAATTTGTTGATGTTAGTGTCTTCAATAATGGCGAATTTATAACCGCTTTAAGGCCGAACAATGACACTTCCTATTCTATCAAGGATGATTTTAGTGATATTGGTCAGCAGTATAGAACTCAGCCAATAAAGATTGAGCAAAATGGCTCATATTTTAGCGTTTCGGGTCTTGAGTGGAACGACTATGTCTACTTTGAAAAGATGGACAATGCCACGATGGGTGAAGGAACTGCCACGGTGTCATCGTTGATGCCATTTAATTTCCACTCCCCTCTCATGGACAAAAATATTGTCTATAGCGTGGAAAAGAAGGTCATGTCTCTTAAAGCGACAGAGACTCTTTACTCAGACAGGCAAGACATTGCCATTATTGGAACTCAATACAACGAGGATACCAACCTTGTTGTCAACTTGTATCAAACGACAGACAAAGGTAGCGCAAATGAAATCGAGGGCCTTGGCATCATGCCACTTCAGGAGGGGCTTGTTGACTATGAAATTATCAAGAGCATAAGCACCTATGAGGACGAGTTTGGATACATTCAAACCAATGTTATAATCTCCATTTTGTTGCCTTCAAATGCAGTGCTTGTTGGATACAATATGGAGACGCTCAACTTTGCTCCAACCCTTTACTATACAACTGCGAATGGCAAAGTTTATGTCGCAAGCCAAAATTATAGCCAATCAGATGCGGATATTTCGCTCGACCTTGACTCGTTCTTTAAGGTTGACAATCAACCATTGACATCTGGCAATGTTCATGTTAACCAAAACAGCACGGCGCTCATATATGAAAACGGAGGCGATACCGAAGTATTTTTGTTCAGCCACAAGGCCGGCGTGAAGAGTGACGCAAGTGGTGCAAACGGTGGCACGATTTATTACTATAACTCCACAAAAGTAGAAAATGAAGGTAAATATACTGTAATCGCGCGCAAAATTCCAAATAGTGGTCCAGAGAGTTTCTACCTTTTGACATACACAAAAGTGGACGAAAGTGCTATTAGTGTTGAAACGCCAAGTTCAAGTACATCTGACGGAACCAAAGTTGATGTGCAAATTAAAATAAATGGCGAAGTTCTTACTCAGCAAAGCAGTGTTATTGACGACCTTCTTTTGAGCGAGGCAAATGAAGTTTCGGCTGTTGTTACTGCCTATGCAACTGAAATGAGACAAACCAATCCGAAAGATGATACCGAGTCTCAAGAAGTATATGTCTACTATGATGTTAAGGCGCGTGGCAACAAATTCTACTATATCTCCCCTGTTGCCAAAAAGCAGTTCATTCAAAAGACTGACTCAAGCGGCAATATCACTTTTGATGAAATAGACAACCTATACTTCAAACAAATATCCAATTTTGATGACCTTGTCAATAATAAAAAAAGTATCATGCTTGGCTCAGACATTTTGACTGCCACCAGTGGAGATGCCTATATTTATCGTGAGATTATGGGCGCAAGGCTTGTTTCTTCTTGCTACTATTATATTCGTCCGCTTGGCGAAGCCATTGAACTTTATGTTAAACAATATATAACTGATGAGAACACCGAGGACCAGACAAAAGTTGTTAACAAATATACATATAAAACAAGCGATGGTTCTTCTCATGAATTCAATGGCACCATAATGTCTAGTGGCGAAGTGATTGGCACACTTATTCAATCAGATGTAAATGGCGTTGTTGACTCAAAATTCGATAATGTTAAAGATGACAATATTCTCTATGATTCAACGGGTCGCGTTTCCTATGACGTGGGAGCCTCGCTTAAGCCTAGCAACTACTTCAACAGCCACTATCAAGATACGACGACTTCGACATGGCAAAATGTTTACTATTCTAATATTAGCATGGGCACACAGACCTTCTCGCCGGGAGCAAAAAAACTTGGCACTGACTTCTTAATTAGAGTTTCATATACCCTTTATGCAACCACCTTGGACGGAAATAAACGTTCGATGCAACTTATTGGAGTTAACGATGGCAGTGGGATGCGTTACTATGAATATTCTGCTAGCATTGATGAAAGCGTCTATTACACATTTGAATTGGTTGGCCCTAACAGCAATAGTTTCCGCGACAGAGTTTCAGTTGTCAGTTACACGAAACACAATGTAAGTGGAGGCTCAGACACAAAAACTACAACTAAGGTTGAATATACGCCAAGTGAACGTGGAGGCACAAAAACTGGATATTGTGCATTCCTAATTCCAACATATTATGCTATTAGACCTGAAGATGGTGAAAAAGTAGGCTCAGAAGAAAACAGCATAACATACTTGAAAAAAGAAAATGCGACAGAGTTCCCTCTCTATTTGAAAGAGTCTTATGGGGCTGAAAGCAAGACAATTGTTAGCAATACTTTCAGTTTTGACGCAACAACCTATGTCGCTGTCCCTTCATTTACCATTGACGAAAGTAGTGGCAAGGCTTGGTATAGCGAAGGTGTTCCAGTTTGCGATAATGGATATTTGGTTGACCCAAGCAGCACGCCGGGTAACATTCGTTATGTTGTTGACCCTAGCACTAAGTCTCGTATAAGGGTTGAAAATAATGGTAACCTTCAAGGCACAAGCACGCCTGCAACATTTACCTTGTACTACGAGCAAACAACGGTAACAATACCAAACTTCGAGTCGAGCCTTGTTAGGTCGGCAAACAAAAAGACAAATACTGGCGTTTCGGTAACCTTGCTTGGAAAATATATCGAGACCAACGACGTTGACTCTCCGGTCATCTATCCGGGATTCTCCATCTATGATGTCTATGGCGAGGATGAGGCATACATTTTGGCATCTCATGACCAAAAATTCAATCAATACTATTCTCTTGACTACACCAGCAAGAACCTTGTTATTGAGGGATTCCCTGGCGTAAGTTTGCTTGCGGGCCCTCCATACCCTAACCAAGTTCTCTACTTCTCAATAAGGCACAAGGCGGATGAGGCCGCTATTGTTAACCTTTGCTTTGACATCAAAAATGCATTCTATGTTGAGGTGCTTGGCGAGGCAATTGAGAAAGAAGACGACATCAATATCTATGACTTTAACACCTACGCCTTCAAAGACACGCTTGTTAACCTTGAACTCAACGACTACATGGACAAATCTTTCTGGGTTCTTGACCGCACAACTCTCAAGCCAGTCGTTGCCTATATTAAGGATAAATCCACCGGCAAGTTCATCAAAGTTTCGGACACACTTTCTTTGCAAGAAGTTGCAATTGATGATACCATTGCTGGCCACAGAATATACCTAAAAGATTATGTTTCCTCAAACGGGAAATATATCTATGAGTTGTATAGGTTTGTTGGCAATCCAGATAGTGAAGAAGAATTGAACGATGCTGGACTTTATGAACTCCTTGACTACGAAAAAGATGTGTATGTTTGGAGTTCGTCTTCAACTGCACTTGAGGAAGTTAGAACCTATGACATCCACTCCTACTATCAAGGCCTTGACGGCACGCTATATCTCAATTCGGGTATTGACACCGATGTGAATATAAAGTGCTATGGCATGGAGAACTTCAACTATGATGCGCAATTCAGCGAGAATAGTATGTTCAACTACGATGAGGTACTTTTCAGCGGCGTTACATATGCTTATCGAACAAAGGCCTCTCAAGTAATCGACGAGGCAACAAACAACCTCTATGGTTATTGGCTTGACCGTGGACTTGGGCTTTTGGATGCCTATGACAGCCATGACGCATACTTCTTGTCGGGTCGTGAGGCTGCAGTGTTTTTTGCAAGCCCAGTTGTCACGCTCAGCGATGATGGTGGCCATAACTATATATATAGATTTAAAGAGTGGAAGATTTATCAAAGAAGAAATAGCGAAGTCATCTTCTATAATCCTAATGTTATTAGCACCCTTGAAAACGACTCTCTCACAAATGCTATCTTGCGCTTTACCAGTAACGAAGCGGGCTACTATGTTATTATGCCAGTTTATCAAAGAGTCTACTCAATTGATATTGGAACGGCAGTTCTTGACGGCGCACTTAACCAAGGTGGCAGTATTGATGTTATGTATGACATTGGTAGCGCCAGCGCAGACGTTGACAACCGTGATGAAAGAGACCTATATATATATGAATACCTAAAAACCAACTATGGTGGTCGCGAAGGCTATTATTATGGCGACATCGATGGTTCGGCATTCTTGTACTTCACAGGCGAGTTTAAAAATGAAACCGAGATTGTTGGCTCTTCTGCTGCCTACCCTGTCTTTGAGGTTAGAGACGACATCTTTGCAATTAGGTTCCACCAAAAATATGATACATTTGAAACGGGCAATCTGACGCTATATTTCCAAGTTAAGTATAACGCAACAAAAACTCGCATAACAGCAATTAGGCCAGTAGATGTCATTCAAAGATTTGAAAAAGACAAGCCGGGTGTTGTTATGCTCACCCACGTGGATGACGCGTTCAACTATTCAGGAAACATAGTTAACTTTGACGGCTCAGAGTATTCTTACGGCGACACCACGGCAATGCAAGCCGCATATAACGGCCAAGGAAACTACTATTATAAAAGTGGTAGAGGCGTGGTAAAGGCAGAAGAATTCAATGAGATGATTTCTTATGCGTTCAACTCATACTTCTATTATGATACTGTTGGCGGAGACGCTGCTCAAGGATACAAGAGTACCCCACTCTTCTATAACAAAGGCGCCAACAGCCTTTATGCCTTTGACATGAGCCAATTCGATGATGCAACAAAGAGTGTGACTGGCGGGCTCACCTTCCTCATGTATCTCTATGTTTGGAATATGCACCACAACAACGAGTTGTTCCCTTCTGATAGCCGAGAGGCGTTTGAGGACCTTTATGATGATTTTAAGAACCGCAATGATGCATATGATGAGTTCAATGAAGAATTTTGGAATATTGATTTGGACTCACCTGGAATCTTAATTGACTCGCTAAGAACAGACCATGTTGCAAATATAGACACGCGCATCTTTACAGAAATGACCACCTTTGAAGACGGTGTGATCGGTGGCGAGTATCGCTATAGTGTGAACGGCTCATTGCACGACGGCGAACTTGTTAAAGACAAAGATGGAAACATATATTCAACGCAGCAATTCAAGTCGGTTTACATTGACCGTGACGCGTATGTTTTGCTTGAAGTCACCCCAGCAAGGGGCTACAGAGTTGAAGGCTGGTATAAGTGTCTTTATGACGCAGACACCGACACTTGGTACACCACTGACGAAAAGGTTGAAAACACCGAATATATTTATTCTGATGAGGTTTTGCACGGATACTACAACCCTATTTTGAGGCAATACTTCTATGTTACTCAGTTCTGTGTTGAACTTGATGACACTGGAACATATATCTATTATTCGCAATATGACCCAGACAAAGGCTTTATTAACGAGGCCATTGTTCCCGACAACATGCTTGATTCTGTTCGTGGATACTACATCAACATTAACGAGAACCAAGGAACTTCTCGCAGGCCTAACTATATTCGTGTTTACAAAAACTATGCGAATAACTATTACTTTGACGTAGGAATGCATCAAAGTCCAGTCGACACCGATGTCTACACCCCAATTGAAATGACGCATTTTGACGCCATAAACAGGGATATTCCATCAAGCGGAGAAAAGTCATACACTCTTAGTGACTATCCAGTATTTAGGCGCATGGAAACCAGCTATGACAAGGATGGCGTTGCGGTTGAGACTGAACACTTCTATAGGGTTCGTGAAACGGGCAATGTTGAGGTTAAAGAAAACAAACTCATCATCCACAAACTTCACTCGAATGTTAGATACGTTGCGAAGTTCATTGAGATTTATAACCAATACATCTTTGCAGAAGAAGCCGAAGACTCAGGGATCGACGTCCTTGCCGTTTACTATAACAACAGTGACCCACGAAAAGCCGACATTGATACTGTTAATGAACAAATGGTTATAAGAACCAACAATCTTGGCGTGAACAAGACAAGTCCGTCGCGCGATGCAAATGGCACTATGGGATATCCAGGCGACGACCAAGTTTCAAAACTTGACGAAGACTACATGAGACTTTATAAAGATGAGACCAAGACCGCCCGCACAAGTAGCATATTCAGCAATACATACGAAAGGACTGTTGATGGAATCAAGAGAACATTCTATGCATATGACAACGCCAGCAAGGATATGTATGCTATACTTGCCCAAGACGATGGCTTTGGTTCTGAAACTGCAATTGGAAATGGCAAAAGGGCAACAACACCAACATATAGGGTTAACGCCGAAGATGACGAAGACCTTGATGGCAAGTTGGTGCTAAACTCAATGTATTTTGACATTGAAACCACTGTGTTTATATTGGTTCAAGTCAAGGCAGAGGCCGACCTTACTATTCACTCACTCGGTCTTAACTCAAACTACACCATCGAACCTATCTTTGCTCCAACTGAGGACTTCATTATCTATAACAAGACCGCACCTCAAAGTGAAAAGGTTGATTATGTTTACTATATCTTTAGGGTAACCTATAACCGTGACCCAGAAAACGAGTATGCAAGTTATATTGTCCATCCAAATCGTGGTGAATCCATGGCATTTGATATTCTTGCGGGCAATTATCTTGACTTTTATAACAACTACTTTGTAACCTACATTGTTGACCGCGAGACAAGGGAGTACAGTTTTGATGAGGGCGTTGACTACGTTTTGCATGATGACGGGCTCAGCCTCGGTCTTGGCGCGGGCTCAAGGACCAGCAGATTCTTGAAGCAATTGAAAGACAACAATGTCATCACCCAGTCTATTTATGACAAATATAATGATAAAGACCTAAGATTCAAAAACATCAGCGAATTGCTTGATGCCATGAACAAGGACATGAAAGACCCGGATTGCCTCAAAGTTGGATATGTAACAATAAAGCCGGGCACTTATGACAAGGACTATGCCGGAGATATCGACAGCGACAAACTTAGCAAAAGCGAAGATATTTTTGCCGCGCTCAAAGCAATTTATAAAATTGATGAATCGGGCAATGTTGTTAAGAACGAATCTGACATTCCATTAAGACAATTCAAAAATCCTTATCTCATTTGGTCGGGACAACAGAACTTTATCAACTTGTCAACAATTCCGGTCTACACCTACACAGTGCAAGCCGTGACGTTGGACGACACCTCTCCTACTATCAACATTGACGCAAATGGAAGGGCAATCATGCAGTCAAGTTCAGTCAAGCAGTTCACGCTCAAAAATAGCGTCTATGCTTCTGCGGGCATCAACGGAAGAACTTTCCTTGGCTCTGCAACAGAAATCTCTTTGACCGACCCATTTGTATACTTTAACCCAACAAGCATAACCGACTTCTACGGCACAACTGCCATAAAGTTCTATAAGCGATTTGACAACCTTGAATATGCCAACGACAACACAAACACAACCATCTTGCCAGACCTTCCTTTCGCATCAAACACCATGGTTCTTTTCTCGGGAACAGAAGAGGTTGACAACTCTGATCCGAACGCCGACAGATACGAGTTTGCCGGCTGGTATGAGCAAAAGTATGACCGCGACACGAACAAGTGGTCCCCTCTTGCCCTCATGAGCACCAGCATTGATATTCCATATATGTCGCTTGCAACTGCCGATACTGTCATTCTTGCGGTGTACAAAAAGGTGGTTAACGTGACCATGACCTATAACAAAGATGAAGGTACTGTCGACCTCAATGGAAGTCTTGACAGTTTGGGTCATGCTTTGAGTGTTGAAGACGACGGCACAAAAGTCACAATTAAGGGAGACTTCTACTTTGATGCTGAACTTCCGCTCACAATCGTTCCAAATGGAGGATATCGCTTTGATAACCTCACCTATAATGATGGCATTCTCTTCAATCCAGCATTAGATTCGTCTGCAGTCTATTATTCAGAGTTCTCAGACGCCTATCCAAATGGCGTGCAAAGGTCATATTATAGCGTGCGCCTCAACGCCATGCTAAGAATGATACTTCCAATAAAAGAGGCACTATTTAGGTCAACCGACACCACTGATGTTGAAATGAACATCAACTTCAAAAAGATTGTGCTTGTTTATATCAATGTAGAAAACTATGTCTATGGAACTGGCTCGGCCTATACCTACACCTTCTCGGGCTTTGACTTTGGGCTTTACTCTGTTCATGGCTCAACTGTCCATGAATATGCAAGAACCAACGGCAGAGAAAGTGGTTCAAGACAATTTGTTACCAATAGTGACAGCACGCAAAACGACGTTGTTTGCGCTGTCAACGGAACAACGCTATATATGTACGGCTACTTTGACTATGACATTTCGGGCGAACTTGTCATTGTCACATTCAAAGACGAATACTGCACCACCTCTGTCAATGAGTGGTACATCAACGGCTACACAACTGCAACAAACTCTTCAAGCGATGAGGGTGACGGCTCTACCAAAAACGTCTTTGACACACACATATATAAAGACGCGACCGGTAAAGAAGTGAATGATGAATTCACAATCACCTTCCTTTATGACACGGGCGACCCTAATATTGACAACTATAATGGTGGCGACAGATTTGCCCTTAAAGAGAGCAACAGCGTCTTTTACATGAAGGCAGAGGTCGTTACAGAGACTCAAGACCTTGTTATCACCCACTCGTTTGCCGACAGCATTGATTCGGCTGCAATTGCAGGTTATCCGGCAGGAACAATGGGCTACAACGCCGATGTTTACTCAATGCTAAGTTACAGTGGCGATTATTATCAAGACGGAAGCATAGTTTCAACAAACGGCTCGTTTGTTGTTAAGAACAAGCAAGTTCTAAGTTTTGGCAAAGACGCTCTCATATCAATTGCTGTCAACAGCGAGTATGTTTTAATAGGAAGCGGGGCTAGTCGAAGACTTTATGTCTTTGTTGGTTGGTATCGCCTTGGATTCAACATTCAAGAGGGTGTTTCAACTGCCGAGTTCATTCAAAAGAACCCAGTTTTGCAGTATAGACCGGCAACGGGCGCATATGAAGCAAAATATATTCGTGCATATGAGGTTGACAACACAAATGTCAACGAAACATATGGCAGTGTTTCTTATGTAACTCAGCAACATCTTCCAAATGCGGGAATAACCGACAGCACCATCACCCACACCGTCTATGGTTACTATGATGACGGCCACGATGCATTCAACTATGCCCTTTCGGGTGCAACAATAACCTTGCAAGCAACTCCAAACAATGGATACTTCATTTTGGAGGACAGCCTTAAAGTTGAGGACCAAAATGGCTCGCCTGTGGAATTCACCACAACTGAAATTGATGGCGTAAGGAATTTGAGTTTTGTTGCGACAAAGAATGTCAAAGTCTATGTCAACTTCACGCGCGGTTGCACCGTCATTTTGACCCAGACGCTTTACTCGTCAATAAACATGGAACTTGACGGCTCAACTCTAACAAACGGAAACTATGTTGCAATCACCGTTAACGGAAAATCGATGACCAACTATGAATTTGTTGTTCAAGATGGAACTGTTGTTTTGTTCTCTGCAATCAACAGCACTATCTACTACTTTGTTGGTTTCTTCATAAACGGAAATATTGTTTCAACTGTCGACGTCAATGACCGCGTTGTTTACGGCACGGAATATTCTGAGGAAGTTAACAGCAACCTCATTATCGAGGCAAGATTTGTGCCATATGTCACTGTTAACGTTTCAAGCGTCATAAGCGAAACGAACTCCTATATCTCTAACTTCATGGCTGAACTTTCCTACCTTGACCTAAGAACGGGCAACAACGCTGTTTACTCTTATTCAACTGGAATGTCGTCGTTCATCTCTATTCCAGCCGGAACTCAAGTCACCTTGAAAGAGACAAGGCCAGACACCGCCGAGAGCAATCCATACTCCTTTGTTGAGTGGAGCGTTGTTGACACTTCAAACAGCATTGTCAAGCACATTTCAAACAGCAAAGAGGCAGTTTTGGGCGTTTTAACAGACCTTCGACAAGCCATTGACAGTTCAAGGGGCGGTTATGTTAAGATTGCTGCAATCTACACTTCGTCAACCGTCATTAGCATAAGCAAAGAAATAACGGCAACTGATGAAGACATTGGAACATACGCATATAACGGCGTTCTTAGTGACCTGTTTAAGTCATTCTTTGACATAAAGTTGACCTACACCGATATCTATGGCGCGCAAAGGAGCGTTTCGCTTGGTAGCAAACTCTCGGTTGAAGGCATCTTGGCAAAGAGAGACACAAGCATAACCTTTGAGGTTTGGATATCTAATATTGTGTCCGACAGATACTATGTTTCCAGCCTCAACACAACTGCAAAATCCATAACCACAAATGTTGTGAATGACGGCCTAAAACAGACGTTAACATTCAACAACGCTTCAAGTATCGACATAAAAGCAATCTTCCTTCCTGCCTCATTTATAACACTTTCAAAAGTGCTCAACGGCACTTTAACAGATGCTAGCGAACTTGACGTCAACTATGAAATTTCTTCATCTGATACTGGACTTGTGAAAGCGAGTGGCTCAGTTTCTAGTCAAGCAAAAATTCAACTTATTAGGGGCGACGTTCTCACAATAACAGTAACCACTCCAAACGGCTACACATATCACGGCATCTATGAAAATGGCGCGCTCTACTCACGAAATGACACGGCAACAATTCAACTTGTTGACAACAAAAATATCAACTACACCATTGTCTTCTCTTCGTCGGCTTCGCTTGAGGGCGAGATTGTTGTTGAAGGCGCTGGCGAAAGTGTTCAGTCGGGCATGAAATTCAACATCCTTGGCACATTTATTGAAGAAAACGATGGTCAAGTCATCAACAGGTTCGAGCAAATCGTGCTTGACGAGAACCAAACATCGTTTAGCGGAAGAAGACTTGACACCTCAAAGAGGCTCATTCTTGTTGTGGACAACATTGACGGATATTCTTTCAAGGGCTTCACAATAACCGTTGACGGCGTTAAAAGGACCGGAACGGTCAACTCAAATAGTTATGGCACCGTTTGCACAATTATTATCAATTCGGGCGAAAGCGTTCATGTTACCGCTTCATTTGAAAGAGTCTACCCTATCAACTACACCGTCACCACCCTAGATGGCGAGGGCGCATCAACAAGCAGAGGTGGTTACCTTTCAAATCAACAATATTCATTTGTGAAGGGTCAATCTTCAATCTCGTTCACTGTCAATGTAATAAGTGGCTACACTCTTATGGGCGTTTATGCTAACGGCAGTTATGTCACATCTTCAAGAAATGTCGTATTTAATATTCCAAACGGCACAACAAGCCTTGATATCGAGGTTAAGTTTGTCAAAAACGTAACTCTTAGTCTTAGGGTTGCAGTTGCTGGAACTAGTGACGCCAACGAGATAAAGAACAAACTCGGCCTTAACCCAAGTTCGTTCTCTGTGAATATAGGAGGCAACACACGTACATTTAGCACGGCAAACTCAATGTATTTGAATTATAGTAGCCTTCAAGTTGGAAACAATGTGACTCTTAGCATTGGATATAACAGTCGAACAAGGTTCACGGCAAGTGACGGAATAACCTATGTGTTTGACGGCTGGTATGTCTATGACGGAACAAGCGTTGCAACTTCTGACTTTGCTGTTGCCTATAACAGTAGCATGGAGTTTAACGTTAACGGCAATTTATCTCTTATCGCGAAGTTCGTTCCTGAAGATGACCAAAACAACTACACCGTTTCAACCGAAAGGTCGTATGAGTTCTTTAATGGAACAACAACCACTGTTCTCTCCGCCTTTGCCGGCTCAGTTGTTAACCAAGTAACATCATATAATGGTGACGACTACTTGTTCATAGGTTACTACACAAAACTCAGCGACAGTAGCCTTGGCTATCTTAAAATTACCAACTCCTACAATGCTAACCTTAGCAAATACACAGGTGTTTACCCAAGCCTAATTGCAAGATTTGTTAAGATTGTCAAAGTCACCAACAACTTCAATAGAGTGGGCGTTGTTGGTTCATATAACGAGGTCAACCTTGCATATAGTGCCGACACGGCATATGGCGGTCTTGGAACTTCGAATGGCACATTGACCACCCTTGCAGGTGCACAAGTTAATTCAACTTTGTACGCTTTCTATGGCTACAACATTAGTCCTTCAACCAACAACATTGGTTCTGTGACAGGTGATGTTTCAAATAACGTGCAAGTTGACAAATATGGAATTATAACCAACGTCAATGTTGTTAACAATGTCATAAATAGCAATGCCAGTGTTTCTTCTTCAACCTCAAGCGCATCTCAACTTAACATAAACAACATCGAAGAGACCGCAAGAGCAACATTCTCGGTTGAAAACGGCGCGGGCAGTGTTCTTTATGTTACCATCCTTGACGAACTTGGCAACTACAAGCAATTTGAAGTTTCAGAGGAAAACAACGACCATGTTGAATACGTTAAAACGGGCTCAAAGATAACCCTAAGTTTTGACCTTGACAAAAACACAGAATTTATTGAGTATCGCATTGTTAACAACTCAACCTATATATCGAAAGATGTTGTTTACACCTACTACTACACAACAAGGTCTTCATCATCCCTATACATCACTGCAAGGTTTAGCACGCTCTACACCGCTACACTTGTTGGAAACGACGACTCAAAGGGCGAAGTTAAGGTTGAGAGGAATTTGAGTAACTACGTCTTTGATATCCACGCACATGATGGATTTGTCATCGACAAAGTCTATGCTCTTGATATAAATAGTGTTACTTCTCTTGACGACATTCCTTCGTTGGGAGTTGACTTGTTGACCGCTTCTGCCGGTGAGTATGGCGCTCTCCTTAGCAGTCTTTCAATTGACAGAAACAACACAACTTCACCAGCGAGCGATGACCTTTCAAGAACCATCTTGACTTCTGCAAAAATAACAATGAGCCTAAGAAAGGATATTGCTATATATGTTACCTATGTCCCAGTTGTAAAAATCAACTTGCAAATTGGCGACAGTTCAACAAGTAATATGTTCTATTACTTTGATTCAGTCATAAATCTAAGTTCATTGAAAGCATTTATTGACTATATAATAAGTCAAAATGCTTCGTTTGCCAGCATTTATGAGTATGGTGCTTCCACATTCACCTTCGAGGGCAACATTATTACCGAAGACGATATTGACCTTACTGGTATTATTGAGGCAACTATCCATCTCAACAGGCAGAGCGAGGGCAAAGTCAAAGTCTATGTTGAGGGCATCAACAAGACCGAAAACGGACAACTTTTGTATAACGCTCCAAAAGACGGCCTTACTGTCACTCTTGGAGCATCGGGGCTTGTGGTTGGAAAAATAACTGGTATGGATGCATTCAACTATCAAACCGCGCTTGCCACCCCAATCTATGCACAAGACACCAACAATTACTACAAGTTCATCGGCTACTACACCGATTCATACGCTTTGGGTGGCAGACTTGTTACCGAGAGTTCAAACTACGCATTCACCTTTGACGACTTTAACCCATCAAGAAGCACGTTCAGTCGCGACACCGACGGCAACATCATCATCTATGCGGTATTTGAAGAAATTGTAAAAGAGGTAGTCTTTGAGGCATCATATGTTTCTCCAAGTTTCACACTCAGCATTGACGGTGCCACATTAACCCCAACAGCAAACATCCAGACCTACAAAGCATTCAGCACTTCAACTAATGTTGGCTACCTTTCATATAAACTTGACGGAAACAAACTTGTTATCTCATACCCTCTTAGCCTTTGCGACGCATCAGCGACTTTCAAAGTTACTGCAGTGGACTTTAGTCTCTCGTCAGACACAACCGACCCACTTCTTGAAATCGTGGGAGTTGACAGATTCTATGAAAAGACCATTTCTGCGGGCACTGGCAACAAGATTAACGACGTTTATTTGAGGTTCAAGCAATACACCAACGCAAATGGCGAAATTCTCGGCTCAATTTATAACCCAGAAGTTGAGATTAACCTTAGAAATATGCTCAGTGGTGATGTTATCACCGCAAGCGCTGTCAACCTCTATTTGATTGAGTTTGCCTACAACAAAAATGACGTGTTCGAGATTGTTTTGAGTCTAACTCGCATTTCGAGTGACGGCGCAACTCAAAGTGTTGAGTACATACCTATTGCTTCATCGTCTAATTACCACACATTTAATAACGCGCTCATAAGTTACAAGGCAGAAGAAGGCACTTCAATAACTGCCAGAATTGACCTTAACGATTACACTGGAGGTTCAGTGCTTCTTCTTGGTTCAGACGAGGTTATGCTCAGTGATTTGTTTGCTGGAAGAACCTTTGGAGACAACAATTTGCCAACTGATGACGCGAAAGCGGGCGGAGATGTTCGTCAGTGGTGGGCAGACGCCCTAGACGGCAAGTTCTCTCCTATTATTCAAGTGTTCAACCACCTTGTTGAAAGAGGCGACCTTACGTCAATAAGTTTCACGGCATCAAAGAACCTTTCTATTCTTGCCGACTGCTTCAATTGTGTTTCATTCAACCGAAGATATCCAGTTGCCGTGCTCTACACACCGGGCACTCTTGACTCTTCTCATGGTGACGACGCATCAATTTCGATAAGGTCGTCGTCAAGAGACAACAAAAAGGGTGACGGCTTCACCTTGGACTTCACCGAAGAAAACACAACTGTCAAAGTCAACTTAAAGCAAGGTCAGTCAACAAGTTCATACACCAGCCGATTCTATACTGACCGCGGAACCTATAACACCTCTTCTGGTCAAAACGACATTAACATTGCCTTCTCAACCTTCTACTCTGCGATGGTGGATGCTTCCACCAAGGGAATATTTGGTGAAATGACATTCAGATTTGTCATTGTTCCAAAACTCACATTGGTTGCATCGTCAAGGCGTTTAAGAAAAGAGTATGTTGAACAAGATGACCCTTCGGGCGACAGCAATACCGACCTTGAAAACTACATTAAGAACGCGTTCCCAGAAATAACCGACAATCGCTTCACAAAAGACAATATCTATTATGCAAAATACGACAGCACCGGAGAATCTCTTGTTACAAGTTACGCCAAACTTGAAGAGAACCTTTCATTCAAGGCGGGCGAAAAAATCTCATTGAGGGCAGAAATTCCAGAGGGTTATTACTTCCAAGGCTTTGTTATTGCCGACTCACTATACCACACAACCTTGAACATCTTGGAGTTTGGTGGCGCAAAGATGAACTCTTCTCTTAGCACCTACACCGTGCTAAGGGCTTCGCGTTATGAGATTATTGATTCAAAGCGATACGCCTTTGCCGACCTGCAACTTTATGGCAGTGTCGAGATTTATGCTCACTACGAGGCAAGACCATATATTGTAACCATAAAGAGTTACGAATTTATCGACGATGCAGAGCACCCAGACATCTTCAACGAGGCGGACAGAAGCAAATCAAAGATGACAACAAATGAAGTTGTTTCGTCAAAGTTCAAGGGCTCACTTCTCATTCAACAAGGTGTTGACGGAAAGATCCAAAACATCAACTTCCCATACATTCAACTTGCCGGTTGGGCAACGTCAAAAGAGTACATCAACTCGTTTGACGAAGATGATCGCTTCAAAGCATTTGCAACAGCCGAAGACCAGCCAACCAGCGCATTCACTTCAGATGCCCGTCCTTTGAAATATGACGAGCTCTCTCCAAACATAATGAGTTTCTATAACGAAGAAACAAAAGAAATGGACGGCTTCCCTATCACAGCGATGTCAAGTTACATCTACCTTTACAATGTCTATAATGATGTTGAACTTTGTGTTTACTATGCCGCTCTGTCATATGAAATAACAATCAACCTTGCAGAAATATTGGGCGTCCATGTCTATGCAGATTCTAATTATGGATTTGGAGATTTGAATAATAACCAAGTATCTGAATCCATATCTGACTCTTACCTCACCTACGCCGACTACATAAGAATGTCCCCAGGCTGGAAGAACCCATCTGCCGGAACATACGAATACGCCACAACTTTGGCATCTAATGACAGAAATGGCGCAACAACCACAACAAAAGTAGAAATTAAAGAAAACGACCCATATGTCTATGTTATGAATGACTACAAGGGTAACTCTATAATTGGCACTGGCGAAAATGGTGACACATCATATGCATATCCAACAAGAGTGCCAAGAAGTTTGGTCAGCCCTCTCTATAGCAAACAAAACGGGAAACTCACATATGTGATCAATAAATCATCAAGTGCAGATGCAGTT
Source organism: uncultured Clostridia bacterium (assembly GCA_947595235.1). Lineage (GTDB taxonomy): Bacteria > Bacillota > Clostridia > Christensenellales > UBA1242 > UMGS2069. The sequence goes on along the minus strand of CANQEP010000002.1, from coordinate 33,405 downwards.
GTATTAAACATAATAACAGAAACAAATTACAAGAACCCAAGCGGAGCATCGAATTATTTGAACTACCCTTACAGCGGAAATTGGTCAAACAACGATGAAGGTCTCATGGCGTTCTATAAAACAACCGACATGAGTCAAATCAAAAGGTCAACTGACAGGTCGGGCGTTGATCAACTTTATACAAGTGGTTTTGATAGCAACCAATATGAAATGAATGGAAGCACTCCAAAACTTGACAATATCTATAACTATATTGAGTTTGCAGATACTGGAATTAGGCTGATGGAGGGTCTATTTACAGTAAGAATCCATGGAGAAACCGAAAATAAAGAATTTGATAGTTCGAATATTCCAAGAATTGTTATTGACCCAAACACAGGAGTGGTTCAAATAAAAATAAAGGTCACTGCAACTTCAAGTGGATTCCCATCAGTCAGAATAACCCAGAACGAAGGCCGTGGCGGTACCGCGCTGACAGATGGAGCAATTATTCCAATGGGTATCGCACCAGAAGGTTATATTCCAACAACTCAAAGCGACAAGCAATTTAACAGCACAGACTTCACTGGTTTCCACCTTGGACTCTACGACAATGTTGACCTCAGCAACCCAGACCTTGACCTTGGCAACCTTGATGTTACTGTTGTTATAAAATGGGAAAAACTTGCCATGGCAATTGACTCAGAAGTGTCAATATCAACTGGAAGAAAAACACAACATATAAAATTAAGTGGCAACGGTCGTAGTTCAGTAAGCAGCATAGAAGATATAACTGCATCTGTTTGTAAAAATAAGAATGCTCAATCAGATGTTCACGAACACGATGAAGAGATTCAAGCATACTACGTTGCGGTCATCCAAAATGGACAATACCTAATAAATATTTTGGAATGGCTTTCTGAACATGACACAAATGAATCAATTAGAGCAGCTGCCGGTTATGCACAAATTTACTTGTTGTCACTTGCCGCCGGAGATTCGGGTGAACGAGGCGAAGTTTATAATGTGGCAAACACTGGCAATGTTGGCACTTCGGCTAGTATAAACTTTAATGCTAAATTTGTTAAAGCCTCCGATGAAGAGGAAAAATCAAATAGTGGAAACTTGCTTGATTGGGATGGCGACGAAACGGCAAGGGCTATTGCAAATTTGAATATAGACTTATTTAAAATATTCTATGGATTACTTAGTGAGTATTATAGTTGCATTCCTGTTGGTAATTGGAGCAATACTTCTAAAGTAATTACAGTCTTAGTCCAAAGATATATGCAGTTAAAGGGAGTAAATTGGGTTGAAGCCGTTGGCGGTTATGATAATGCTAAAGAACAAATAACGAATTTCTTTAGAGTTAAGTATATTGTCAACACATTTGCTTACTATAAAAAAGGTATTGCTCCAACAATGTATGGTGACTTTGCCAACGCCGATGACCTTGTTATTTCTGAATGTGTTTTGCAAGAGCACTCTGCCCCACAAATAAACACATCATACCTATTCGGTAATAAAAAATTGCCAGTTTGGACTGCCAACAAAGGCTACGACTATGTCAGACACGCAACAATGAATGCCAAATTATCTAAAATGGGAACTGCTCTTACAAGTGTCTATGACAACAACCCTGAAAATGTAAACCGTGCTCCAGAAAGAGATGTCCATTGGACAAAAGATGTAAGAAACTTCGTTGTTGGTATGTTCAATGGAAGAGAAAAATACGCTGGCACATATGTAAGGTTGTTGCACGTTTCGTTCACACCGCCAACAAGCGACTTTAAAAAAGGCACAACGGCGATTAGTAGCGTTGACATACATCATGATGACGGACCAATAATGACTGCAATTTTGGATTATGCTCCTATCCCACTCGCCGATGCGTTGGTGGTCGCTCTTTCAGCCGTTTTGGCTGCAATGATCACCGGTATGACACTTGGTGCAAGCGCTGTTCTTATTGCTGCAACTGTCATATGCATTGTGGACTGCATAGTACAGATGGTAACAGACGATTCAACGCTGTTTACAGTGCTAACCAACATCAACTTCTAAAGGATAAATCTATGAAAAAACTCAAAAAAATCTTCGTTATGACATTTTTGGTAGCATCCATGCTGGCAACGGCAATGCTAAGTTTTCTAAGGGGCAAACCCTTAGAAAACTATGCTGCGCTGTCAAGTGCCAGCACCGACGACATCAGTCTTTTCTTTGTTACGCCAAGTCTTGTCAGAGTCCACGGCGATCTTCTCTATGTTTATGACAGCGCAGACGAGACCATCAAGATTCTTGACAGCAAGACCAATAACTATGTCACCGAGAACAGCCACTATAGGGCAAAGACCGACGACATCTTGTTCTTTGAAAACATTATGCTCATCTTTTCAAAAGAGGACGCCTCAATAATTGCAAGGGAGCGCACTGAAGAGGGCTTCAAAGAATTTGACTTTAACTTTTCAAGCCTAACAACGCTTGAAAGTTGCAAGTCCCTTCATGTAGTGGCTCTAAATGGTGTTAGTTATCTTCTCCTCTGCCCTGAAAACATACAAGAAGGCACGTTTGAAATTGCAAAACTCACAAAGAGCGAAGACGAGAGCGAAATAACTCTTTCTGACTATAAGAGTTTCACCCCACAAAGCGCCCCAATAAGTAACTATACAGCCTCTCAAGTGGCAGTTGTTGACGAAAAAATTGCCGTCTTTTTTGCGAATTCGTCGTCCATAGTTTCAATAAGCCTTGACCCGACTGGCGACCTTTCAAGCGTTGGTCAAGCAATCAGCGTTGGAGGTATACCAGCATTTGAAGCGGGCGAAACAATCTTGTCACTTAGCATGGTCAACTACCCTTCTCCTTGCCTTGCCCTTTCAACCAACAAGAACATAATGTTTTATAATATTGTTTCAAATCAATCAATAACTGAAGATGCGAGCAAAAAAATAGCCCTTGACGACGATTTCAATTTGGTTGATATTTCGGGCGCGGACTCAATCATCGGGCTTGTTTCAAAAGAAATGAAGGCGCTAAAATACTATATTCTTTCGGGAGATGAACCAACTTGTCAAACAAAGGTCAACGAGGCAATTGAACTTGTTATAAACGGCGAAGAGAGTTTCGACTATCGCCATACAAGTGAAGAAATAACCATGCTAAAAACTCCATTTGGCAATCCAAGTGAGCCGAGCGACGTTGTTGCAACAATTACTGCAGACTCAGACCTTGCCATTATTGGCTATGGCAAGTACCAAAGCACGGGCGAGGCAGTTCACGGCTGGGACTATTGCATGTACTCAAGTGGAACGAGCAACTATTATGGCTACGTTTTCAACTTCCCTCTTCGCGACCTTGAGGACACCACCACCGACCAAACATACATCACCGTTCAGCCAAACACAATTGTCTACTCATTGCCATCAACCAATCTTGACCCCGTCGAAGAGGCAGACGCTGGCATAAAAAACACCATTGTTGCGCGAATCACCTCACCTTCTTCAACAAGGCTAAAAATTTTGAGCACTGTCTTTGACTACTCCTTTACAAGTGGCAATCGCGAGGTTAAGTTCTTCAGAGTGGGCATCAACGAAGACGGCAGTCAAGTTGGATACATTGACCGCGACATGGTGAGAAATACCACTTCAATAACCGACCGCATTATTCCAAACGCGACTGTCATGAAAGATAACAGCCAAATTTTTGTTGAAAAGGACAGCACAAGCGACGTTATCATGACGCTTAACAAAAACCATAGGGTGAAAGTTATTGGCAAGCGCGACACAATCTCTAACCTCACCCACGTCAAGTTCAACGACCAAGAGGGCAACGAGATTGAGGGCTACATCTACACCTATAACCTTGAGGCAGACTCTTGGAATATGGTGCAAATGATTGGAATTTTGCTAATTGCCATCAACGTCATTTTGCTGATTGTTATAGTTTGTATAAAAAATAGGGTGACAAGATGAGAGTTAAAATACACAAGTTCCCAAGCGGAGCAACAATAGTCTATAAGCATTTTCCACGTGGAAGTGCAAGTGCCATATATGTGGGGTTTCATTGTGGCACAAATTATCTTGAGAATGGCCTTCCTCACGCCTTTGAGCATATGCTTTTTCAAGGCACAAAAAACCGAACTCGCGAGCAAATTGTTGAGGACAGAAACAAAGTTTGTTATCTTAACGCGGTAACATCTTGTTTTCTCATGCTTATCAAATACTATACCTCAAACCGCAAACTTGATGCGGGGGCTGAATTTGCCTCGGACCTCCTCTTCAACTCCACATTTGACCAAAGGAATATAAAAGAAGAGGCTAATGTCATAAAAGAGGAACGTTCCATGCGCTGTGAAAAAGACAGGCGCACCCTTACGTATCGGCACTTCAATCTCTTTTGCGAAAAGAGGTATGAGAGCATTGAAGACGAAGCGGCAAAATTGCTCGGCACGGATGAGGTGCTTGACAACTTAAAAACCGCAGACTTTGTGGAGTATAAAAACAAGCACTTCACTCAAAACAAGTTCATAATGTTCGCATCCTCCACCCTTCCTTTTTATAAAATCAAAAGGCTTTGCAAAAAGTACTTTCTCTCTAAAATTAGTGAAAAAAGAAAGGGCGAGATTCTTGCCTACAAGCCCCACCCTATAGTTGCAAAGGAAGGCATAAACCTAGTAAAGAACGACAACAAGTCCATAAAGTGCATTGTTACAATAAAGTTAGATGTTCCTGACCCCAAAGTCTACATTAACGACTTTTCGCACAAGATCGTGAGATGGAACCTTCTTATGAAGCCTGAACTATACTTTTATCAACTGAGAGAAAAGGGGCTCATTTACCACGCAAGCGCGTATTATTGCAATCATATTGCAAAAAATATAAGTTTCAATTTCAGTTTTGAAACAAGCCAAATAGAAAATGTAGAAAAAATCATAGATATAATTGGTGACTCCATTTCTCGCCTAAAAACCGACTACGTTTCAAGTGGAGACATATCTGCGTTCAGATATAACTATGAAACCGAAGAGGACTTGCCCGACACGTCATCAAATGATGATGACGCTAACTTCCTTTTTGACGCCTACGAGGTTTATCGCGAAAACAACCCATACTATAAAAACACAAAAAAGTCACGAAGAAAGGACCTTTACAAGGCAAACGAAAAGACGTGCAAAGACTTTATTGACAAGATGTTTAACAAGGATAACGACATCTACATAACAATCATGGGTGACTTTGATGAGAAAAAGGTGAAGTCCATAAAAGACTACAAAAAACTAATTTTCAAAGAAAAATGAGCATATTCGCTCATTTTTTCTTACTAAATTACCTTGTTGAGATGTGAACGTCGGGTTCGGTGAAAAGTTCGTCCTCAATCTCGGTGGTGGACTTTGTTTCTTCGTCGTCTTTCATATGTTCTCCTCCATTGTCACTATCAACAACGCTCATTATGGACGATATCGAAACCTCATAGGCGGTTTTTGTGACAACAGAATTTTCGTCAATCTTCTTTTGGTATGTCCTTGACTGAATTCTTCCGGTCAACTCAACCTTGTCTCCCGTTTCAAGGTCGCCGGCAAATCGGGCGTTGCGTCCCCATGCAATGCATGGAAGGTAGTCACTTTTATTATATGCACGATTGACCGCAACGAGTATATCGGTTATCTCTCTTCCAAATGGAGTTGTGCGGTAGATTGGCTCTTTGCAAATGTAGCCCGTTATGTTGATTTGGTTTGAGATGTTAAGGCTTTCGCTGTCCACAATTTCTCGCGCAAATATGGTTAAAATCAGCCTACTCTTGTCGTTTTCTTGCTTGTTGTAACTTCTCAGTTGCCCAATGATGCCAACCTCACTTTTTGTGTCCTTAATTTCGGGCAAAAGCCTTTCACTAATTGTCACTGGAAGATAATCCACCTCGGCAGAGAGCCTTTTTACTGACAGCACGAACTCATAAAAGCCCTCTCCCATAACGCTGTGCGAGTATATCGGCTCGCTGTATATGTTCCCCTTTATCACAACTTGATTGTTTTTTTCATAATTGTTATTCATAAATTTTCCCCTTGATATCTTAATTATTTCTTTTTTTGTAGTCCATTGTTGTCAATAACGTAGTTGTCTTCATAAACAAGGTCGCTAAGTTTGACCATTTTGTAGCCCTCTGCCTTCAAATACTTTATAACATTTGGCAGTGCCTCCAAGATGTTGTCTGAGTTGTTGTGGAAAAGTATTATCGACCCGCACTTCACCGACGCCTTAACTCGGCTAAGAATTTGGTCACTTGAAAGCCCTTTCCAGTCAAGGCTGTCAACGTCCCACTGAATGGTTTTAAGTCCCAGTTTTTCGGCGCACGAAACGACTTGGTCGTTATAGTCTCCATATGGAGGTCGAAAGAACTTAACGTCTTTGTTTGTCACGTTTTTTATAAGTTCCATGCTCTTTTCAAGTTCTTCGGTCATCTTCTCTTCACTGAGAGTGCTCATCTTTGGGTGCGTGTTTGAGTGGGTTCCAATGTCCAGCCCCGCCTCGTCAATCTCTTTTATCTTGTCTGCAAATTTCTCGCTCCAAAATCCAACAAGAAAGAAAGTGCCCGAAACGTCCTCTTCTTTTAGTATCTCTATGATTTTGCTAGTTTTGTCCGCTCCCCACGCGGCGTCAAAGGTCAAGGCGACTTTTTTCTCGGTCGTGTCAACGCTATAGATAGGTACCTTTCGTGCTTGGTATCCAAAGTATATACTCTCACATGAGGTAACACCAAGCATGACTCCAAGCGTGGCACAGACAAGTAAAAGACACACAAAAACTTTGACGGGTTTTAAAGAAAAACATGAAATTTTCATAAAGCGTAGCAACACTCCTATTCTATAATATAGCCCCATGCCCAACCAAAAATATAATTGTCGAAAAACCGAAGAATTTTTGTTTTCTTGCAAGTTTTTGCACTTTATCTTTGCGGCATTTTGACTTAATAAAAAAATATTCATAAACTGGCGCGTTTATGAATACAAGAAAAATTTGAAAGTAAAAAGCCCTAAAAATTTAGGACTTTTAACCTCTTACAACTTCAATTCGAACTTCTGCCTCAAAATTTTCTGAAATGGTGAACTTGCTTGAAGATATTGGATATTTTATCTTTATGTATTGCACCGAGACCACTCCCTCTGGAATAACTATGCCCGTGCCAGTTATGGTCAACTCTTCAGTTCCAATAAATGCCTTTATCTTTGTTGGGTCAATGTCAAGTTTGACTGTGGATGTGCCAAGACTGCCAATTGGCTCTCCGTCACGACCATAAGAAATTGTTGCAGAAAGAAGGATGTTCTCAAATTTTAGTTCTTGCCCTGCCACAATCTCGCTTTGATAAACCTCTGCCTTAAGTTCGGTTGCAATCATTTCATAGAGCGTTATTGAAAGGCGCTTTGCCTCGGTTTTGTCTATTTTGAACTCAACAAAGGTCTCGTGACGGTAGTCGGTTATAACGTAGTCACTTGAGATGTTTGGCGTTTTGCTTGATATCATGTCGGTTGTTGCCTTCACTCTTTCGACTGCACCACTAGAATAGTACTTTTCAATATATATTCCCCTTAGGTCAAGGTCTTCACCAACATATTGAGTTACATATGGCTGAGAGAGTTCAATCTTTATAAGTGCGACTGGTGGCTCTGGTTGGTTAAGAACAAAATATGTTATAAGAGCAGCAACCACCATCAAAATAGCAACAACACTAGCCGCAATGATGAATGGCTTTTTTGGAGGTTTGACTTTAAACCTCTTTATGCTTGTGTTGATTGAAAAGTCAAGGTTCTTTTTGTAGTCACCAACATCGCCGTCGATGCTTGTCTCTTTTGCGTTGTACCTTTGCTTAAGTTCACGGAACTTTTGGTTTCTTTGTTTTGCCTCGGCAATCTCCTCTTCGGTCATGCCAGTGTAGTCTTCTTCTTGTTCCTCTTCAAGTTGCCTTTTTGCCTCTTCCTCTTGCTCTTTCAAAAGAGACTCAATGTCCTCGTCGGTGATGTTGTCTTGTTGGCTGACTTCGGGTGGCAAGTTTTCGTCAGACTTGACCTTTACTTCCTCTGGCCCTAATTTTGTTTCTTCACCGGCATAGAACCCGTCGTCAATAAGAGTCATGACTTCTTCATTGAACTCTTCTTCTTTCTTTTTTTGCTCTTCTTTCTCTCTTTTTTCTTCTTCGCTATCTGTCTCTTTCTCGTTTTCTACGCTTTCATTTTCTGCATTTTCACCCTCGTTTTGCGGTTTTGATGCGTTTTTTTCATTATTTTCGGTCAAATTTGCGTTTTTTGAAGCGTCGTCATCTTCTTCAACAATACCTTTTTCGCGGTTGATTTCTCTAAGAAGGGCAGCCATTTCACCTTTGTCAACTCGTGAAATATTGTCGCTTTCTTTAAGGCGTTTGTCAATTTCTTTTTTCTCGCGGTAGTTTTTATCTTCTTCAGTAACGGTAATGCTTTCGTCTTGAGTCAGGGTTTCGGTCGCTTCGTCCTCACCCACCTCACTTGCTGGTTCTTCACTTTTTAAAGCACCATCTGTCTCAGTTTTATTCTCGGTTGGCTTTTCAGTTCCATTTTCTTTGTTATGGCTTTCATATGATGGACTTTCATTGCCACTTGAAGCGTAACTTGAACTGTCGCTTGAAGAATAGTTCTCGTCATCGTCGTGGTTAATTTTGTAGTGCGTGTCAATAACTTCGTCGGTTTCGCCACGCTCTTTCTTTATTTCTTCTTGAAGGCGTTTCAGTTCGTCAAGGTCAACTTTTGCAACGCTGGTCGCCCCTTCACTATTTTGCTCATTTGGTGCAGGTGTAGTAATATTTTGCTCATATGAAGTTGAGGTCTTGTCGCCCTCTTCAGTTTGTTTCTCTTCGCTTTGTTTCTCTTCACCGCCAGCATTCATGTCAACTTCTTGACTTGTGTTGGTGGGCTCGGATTTTGTTTCGCTCTTAACGATGTCAATAACTTCTTGAGGATTTGCATTTGCTTGCTCGCTCTCTGCCCTTAACCTTTCTTCTTCAAGGCGAGCCTCTTCTTGCGCCTCTTTTTCAAGGCGGGCGCTTGAGATATTCTGTATGCTGTCCTCGTCAAGAACAATCTTTGGCATGGACTTTAATTTTTCAAGTCTCTTTTGCTCTTTTCTTAGTTGTTTTTCAACTTCTTTTTTGTTCTCTTTGGAGAGTTTGGCATCAGAAGACGAGCGAGCCGAGTCGCTTGCAGTCTTATATGAACCATTTTTCTTGTTGTCTGCCAATTTTCTCTCCTTTTTAGTATGCCCCAACTAAAAGAAATAATTATCTATAAAATTAGTATAGCAAAAGCAAAAATTTTGGTCAAATGATAATGGGGCAATTTAGAATGTTCTTATGAAAGCCTTTTCAAGGGTTGCGCTTCCAATTGAGAGGTTTTTGCCCCTTGATGCGCGAGTGTCCTCAACAATTGTGTTGTTGCTGAGCGATGCGAAGTCGCCATTTGCACTTGCTGTGATAACGTCGCCGTCCGAGGTGTATAGTCCCGCGCCAACAATCTCTGTTCCGCTTGAGTTCTCGCCTTTGAGGTCAAACACTTTAACGCCCTTTCTGTATCTTGCAAGCACGTCAATTTCGTTAACGTTGACGCGCTTTGCGTATGCCTTGTTAGAAACAAGGATGATGCTGTCTTCTTTTGTTATCTGTTTTGCAAAGACAACACTGTCGGTCTCGGCAAGGTTGATGCCTTTAACACCCGCCGAAATTCTGCCTTGACTTGGAATGTCACTCTTTTCTGCGTTAAGTCCCATGCCTTCTTTTGTTACGAACAAGATGGTTGTGTCTGGCTTGTCAACTTCAATAGAGATGACGCTGTCACCCTCTTTGAGTTTGATGGCTTGATATGCTGACTTTTGAAGTTGATACTCGCTGACTGGCGTTTTCTTTATCATGCCTTGCTTTGTGAAGAACAATAACTCCTCATTCAAAAGATTTTCTTTGGTGTCCATAACAAAGACAACTTTTTCATTTTCCAAGGCGCCACTTACGAGTTTTGAAAGAGGCGTGCCTTTGTCTCTGAACTTGCTGTCTGGAAGGCTGGAAGGCTCGATTTTATAGGCGTTGCCAAGGTTTGTGAAGGCAAGTATGGTCTTGTCTGAGGTGGTGGAAACGCTAGACTTTATGACTTCGCAAAGGCTAGACTTGTCGTTCCAAACTCTTGAAACTTGCGCATAGTGCTTGGCGAGCATTGACTTTATTGTTCCCCCTTCTGTGGCGGCAACAACAACGTTTTCAATCGGTCCCTTTGCGCCCGTTCCAACGCTTGTTTGCACAACATAGTCTTTAATGTCAGCAATAACGTCGCTTCGACGAGAGTCTTTGAACTTCTTTCTTATCTCGCCCATTTCTTCTTTAACAATCTCGAACTGCAACTTCTTGCTGGCAATTATCTTGGTTAACTCTTCAATTCGCTTTTCAAGTTCCAAAAGTTCTTGCTCAAGTTTGAAAACTTCAAGGCTCGTCAGTCTTGCAAGTCTCATGTCAAGGATTGCTTGCGCTTGTTTTTCGCTAAGTGAGAAGCGTTCTCTTAACCTTTGCTTTGCAACAACAACCGACTCGCTGGTCTTGATAATTCTTACAACCTCGTCGATGTTTCGAACAGCAATTATAAGCCCTTGCAAAATGTGTTGACGCTCTTTTGCGGCATCAAGGTCGAACTTTGTTCGTTTATAGATAACTTCGCGCTGGAAGTTAACATAGTATGCCAAAATGTCAATAAGGCCCATCTGTTGAGGGCGCCCATCTGCAATGGCAACCATATTTATGCCATACGACACTTGCAAATCTGTGAGTTTGAAGAGTTGGTCAAGAATCTTGACGGGGTCTGCGTCCTTTTTGACCTTAACAACAACACGCATTCCCGTTTTGTCCGACTCGTCAACAACTTCTGTTATGCCACCAAGGGTCTCTTTGTGTTGGTCGCGCACCTCAGCAATTTTCTGTTGAAGTTTGACCTTGTTAACTTGGTATGGTATCTCGGTTATAACGATATTTTTCTTCTCTCCAGCCTCACCCTCAATGTGGACTTTTGCACGAATGGTTATCTTGCCTTTGCCCGTCTCGTAGGCTTGCCTAAGTTCGTCTGAGCCAACAATGTAGCCCCCAGTTGGAAAGTCGGGCGCCTTAATAATTTTCATCATTTCGTCAATGGTGATGTATGGATTGTCGATATATGCAATCGCTCCCGAAATGGTCTCGGCAAGGTTGTGCGGAGGAATGTTTGTTGCAAGACCAACGGCAATACCCGTTGCGCCGTTAACCAAAATATTTGGAAAGCGACTTGGCAAAAGCACGGGCTCTTGAAGAGAGTCGTCATAGTTATATTGCCAAGGAACGGTGTCCTTTTCAAGGTCACGGAGCATCTCAAGAGCAAGCGGAGCCATTTTAACTTCGGTGTAACGCATGGCGGCAGCGCTGTCGCCGTCGATTGAACCAAAGTTCCCGTGGCCGTCGACAAGCGGAGCCCTAAGGTTGAAGTCTTGCGCAAGCCTAACCATGGCATCATAGACCGACGTGTCGCCGTGAGGATGATACTTACCAAGGCAGTCACCAACAATCTTTGCAGACTTTCTGTACTCCTTGTCGGGGGTTAACCCTTGTTCATGCATGGTATACAAAATGCGCCTTTGAACGGGCTTTAAGCCGTCTTCAACTCTTGGCAGAGCACGGTCCAAAATAACGTGCTCGCTGTATGGGAGCATGCTCTCGTGCATGATGACGTCAAGATTCTTGTTGATGACATTCTTTCCAAGGTTTGCCGACACCAAAAGTTGCTCTTTGATTTTTTTGCGACTATTTTTCTTTTCCTCTTCGGTGTCGCCCGAAACAAGGTCGTCAATTCCGCCGCCGTCAATAATGTCGTCAATGTTGATTTGCTCCGACTTCTCGTCTTTGTTTTCAATGTTTTCGTTGTCTTTATCCATTTTCTTTCCTTATTAGTTTGTTTTGTTAAAATCTGCGTTCTCGGTTATGTATTGCTTTCGCGCCTCGATGTTGTCGCCCATCAAAATGGTTATCATCTTCTCTGCCTCAGCGGCATCGTCAATGGTGACGCGCACCAGCGTTCTGTTGGTTGGGTCCATGGTTGTTGACCAAAGTTGTTCGGGGTTCATTTCACCAAGACCCTTGTACCTTTGTATGTTATATGGCTTTCCTCCAATTCGCTCAACCGCTTCGGGAAGTTCAACATCTGAATAGACGTATTCGCTCTTGCCCTTTTTGCTGATTTTGTAGAGCGGTGGAGTTCCAATATAGAGGTGACCCTCGTTGATTAGTTCTTTCATGTATCTGAAGAAGAAAGTTATAAGTATCGCGCGGATGTGGGCGCCGTCTTGGTCGGCATCCGCCAAGATGATGACCTTGTGATACTTCAAGTTGTCGATATTGAACTCGTCGCCAATTCCCGCACCAAGTGCAGAAATTATTGTTCGTATTTCTTCATTTGCCAGCACTTGGTCAATACGCTTTTTCTCGGCATTTAGTGGCTTTCCTCTAAGAGGCAAGATTGCTTGGAAGTGTCGGTCTCTGCCTTGCTTTGCACTTCCACCCGCAGAGTCACCTTCAACGATGAAGAGTTCGTTGTTAACATAGTTTCTGCCCGTGCAAGACGCAAGTTTCCCGACAAGAGTTGAGTTTTCTATGCTGTTTTTCTGCCTTGCAAGGTCCTTTGCCCTCTTGCTCGCCTCACGAACCTTTGCCGCTCCAACAGCCTTGTCTATAATTGTTGAAAAGACTTTTCCAGTTCCGCGAAGTCCAAAGTAGTTGTTAAGGCCAGCAACGGTGACCGACTCAACTGCGGGCTTTGCCTCGGGGTTACCAAGTTTTGTTTTTGTTTGCCCCTCAAATTGGATGTTCTTCATCTTTATGGAGATGACAGCGGTCAAACCCTCTCTAAAGTCGTCGCCCATGAGGTTGCTGTCTTTGTCTTTAAGAGTGCCGTTCTTTCTTGCAAGGTCATTGAGCACTCTCGTTAGCCCCGACCTAAACCCAACCTCGTGGGTTCCCCCTTCTGTTGTTGGGATGTTGTTTACGAATGAGAACACGCTTTCAACATAACTGTCGGTATGCTGAATGGCGATTTCAACTTTAATGCCATTCTCTTCGCCCTCAAAGATGATTGGGTCATCATAGAGAATGTTCTTGCCCTCGTTAACGTACTTAACAAAGTCTTTGAGACCCCCGTCGTATTTATAAGATTTATAAACAACGTCTTGCTCGTTTTCAGCGCGTTGGTCAATGAGGCAGATTTCAACGCCCTTATTTAAGAACGCAAGTTCTTTTAGCCTCTTTGAAATTGTGTCATAACTAAACTCAACGGTCTCAAAAACAGAATCGTCGGGCATGAAAGTGACAATGGTTCCAGTGGACGTTGACTTGCCAATTTCAGTGAGTGGCTTAACAACCTGCCCGCACTTAACCTTGCCGTTTTTCTTGATGGTTTCGAACCTTATTTCATACTTTTTGTTGTCGCGCATAACAACGACGGTGCACCACTTTGAGAGCGCATTAACAACCGACGCGCCAACGCCGTGGAGTCCGCCAGAGTAGGCATAGTTCTCGTTATTGAACTTGCCACCCGCGTGAAGTTCGGTATAAACAACTTCCACCGCGCTCTTTTTTAAGACGGGGTGCATATCAACGGGGATACCTCTGCCGTTGTCTTCAACGGTGACCGAGCCGTCTTTGTTGAGCGTCACGATAATACGGTTGCAAAACTTGTTTGCAGCCTCGTCGATGGCGTTGTCAACAATCTCCCAAATGAGGTGATGGAGCCCCTTGGGTCCCGTTGTTCCAATATACATTCCGGGGCGAAGCCTAACGGCGTCTAGCCCCTCAAGAACTTGAATATCCTTTGCTTCATAACTCGTTTTCGCCATAATATAATTCCTTTAATAATTCTTCTTTTTTAGTATATCAAATTTCAAACCAATGAGGCAAACAAAATTCGAGTAAATTTGCACACTTTGGTGGGTTTTTCTCGGTAAATGTTACATAATAACTCACTTTTTTCATAAACTAACAATGGAATTATTAAGGAGAAAAAAATTGAAGATTTTGTTGACGGGTGGCGGAACTGCGGGTCACGTTATGCCCCACATCGCGATGCTTGACCTATTTCGAAAAAACTACGACGGGATTGTCTATATAGGCAGTGAAAACGGGATTGAAAAATCCATTATTGAGGCGCAAAAAGACATTGCATATTACCCCATAACAACCACCAAGTTCGTGCGAAGAAAAATCTTTAAAAATCTTTTGATACCCTTCAAACTAATTCGTGGGATTCACGAGTCTAAAAGGATAATAAAGGCAGAAAAGCCTAGTGTTGTCTTTTCGAAGGGGGGATTTGTTTCTTTGCCCGTTGTCATTGCGGCAAAAAGACTGAAAGTCCCCGTCGTTGCGCACGAGAGCGACCTTTATATGGGGCTGGCGAACAAGTTGTCTAGGCGCTCAGCAAGTGTTATTTGTACCACCTTTTCAGACACCGCCGACCGCGAGAAAAAAGCAATTTTCACGGGCTCGCCTATGAGACGCGAGTTACTCATTAGCAAAGACGACGCAAGAAAAAAACTTGGCATTGTAACTAGCAAGCCCGTGCTTGTTGTAACGGGCGGGAGCCTTGGCTCAAGGTTTATAAACAGCAAGGTCTTTAACGAAATAAAGCCCCTTACAAGCAAGTTCTATGTTATTCACATTGTTGGTAAAAACAACCTTGACCCGCACCTAAAAAATATAAGTGACTACAAACAAATTGAGTTCGCGAGCGACATGGGACCCATCCTTGCATCGGCTGATATAGTTGTTTCAAGGGCGGGCTCAAACACCATCTTTGAACTTGGAGCACTAAAAAAGCCAATGCTACTCATTCCTCTTCCAAAGGGTAATTCAAGAGGCGACCAAGTTGATAACGCAAAATACTTCAACAAAATGGGCTACGCAAACTTTGTTTTTGAACAGCAACTTGAAAACGACAATCTTCTCTTTCACATAGAAAAAACATTAAAAGACAGCCCAAAACTTGTGAAGAATTTGAAGGATGCAAACTTCACTCCCGCAAATGAGAAAATCATGGAAATAATTTTGAAAAACTCAAAAAAGGAATAGGTGCTTGCCTATTCCTTTTTGTCTTTATCGCTTTTCTTGTCTTTTTCTTGCGCCTCTTCGGGCTGTTCGTCGTCGGTGTTACGAATGTGGGTCATGCCAGTAACATAAGAAACTGGCAGTACAAACACCATTCCCCTTGCGGCGGACTGATAGTCGGTCGTGGCATAGATGGCCTTCATTATTGGAACAACAATTTCTTCTTTCACAAGTATCAAAATAACTTCATTTTCGGGGTCAATTTTAAAGCCAAAGAACTTTCTTTCGCTGTCGCCCGAACCCTTGCCTTGCAAAATGACAGCACCTTTTGCTCCCGCTGCCTTTGCCGAAAAAACCACCTCATCGCTGTAGCCCCTTTGAACAATGGCAACAACAAGTTTGTATAAATCGTCATCAAAAATATCTTCATCAAAAATGTCCATAGACTCCTCCTTACTCAATAAACATTGCCTTGGCACCAAGGTAGCCGTCGATGTCAACACAAAATCCTTTTCCGTTTCCCGGAACCGCAAGACTGAACTCTTCGGCAATGGTCTGCATCATGTCTCTCACGTCCTCAACCCGAGAGATAACAAAGAACACACTGCAGTCGTCTGTGCCCACCTTGAGGCTTTCAAAAACGCTAGACCTTGAAACGCCAATCCCACGCATGATGCTCAAAATCTGTCCACCAAGTTCAAGTATGCGACTTGCGAGTTTTTCCTCTTGTTTTCTCTTGATAATAAAGATTGACATTGTGAGTTCGTTGATTTCGTTAAGAGTGGGTCTATGTGTTGGTTGAGTTTTTAGTTTGTGCTTAACCTTTAATTTCATTGTCTTCCTCCCTCAACTTCTTAATTTGCTCAAGTTGTTTTTCAAGAAGTTCCCGCTCTTCTTTTTCTGCAACCTCTTCGTTTTTCAAGGTTTCAAGTTGCTTGCGCCTGTTATATGCTTCTTCAAGAGAGTCGATGTTAGAGTACATATCAATGCCATAAGAAATTCGCAGAGCCTTTTTGTACGCCTTCTGAGATGCGGCAGACAACTTAATTTTGTAGACTATTCCAAGAACTTCCAAAACAAGAATTGGAACAAGAGCAACAATTGCAATGAGTCCAAAGCCCTCTGCCGCGCCACCATTACTTGCGGCAAATCCCGTCATTATTGGAAGAACAAACGCCGCGCTCATTGGACCGCTCGCAACTCCGCCGCTGTCAAAGGCAATGCCAACGAAAGTGGTTGAAGAAAATGGCAACAAGATAAGTATTAGCCCGTATCCGATGCCAATAATGTACCAAATTGAGAAGTCAAAATAAATTTTAAGAATAGACAGCGAAACGGCAATCATCATGGCAATAGCAATTGCAAAAGTGACAAGTCTACGCCGAATGTTGCCCTTTGTTATGTCTTCAACTTGCGCGCCAAGAACTCTGACCGATGGCTCAGCAAAGGCAATCAAAAATCCCACAATAACAAGAACAACAATGGTCATCAAAAGTGAGTTGTTTGCAAGAAAAGTTCCCACTTCTTTGCCCATTTCAAGAAGTCCATAGTTGATGCCAAACAAAAACAGATAAAGCCCAAAGAATGTCACAGCACTGCCAATAATGAGGCTGAGTTTTTTCTTCTTACTTAATTTAAGGAAAAGAATGTCAAAGATGAAGAACACAAAAACAAGAGGGATTATCGCAAGAGTGGTGTCAAGAAGTGTGTCCAAAAAGACATTCAAACTCCCCGATGCAATAACTTCTTGCGTGGTGCCCCTCCCCATGCAAATGAGCGACAAGATAAGCATTGCAATGACTGGTCCGAGCGAGGCAATTCCTATAACGCCAAAGTTGTCGCTATCATCAACCGAGTTTTTGTTCTTGTTAATGTTCGAAGAGAGTGCAAGAAGAAATGGTGAAGTGACAATCCCCGTTGTTGCCCCCGCCGAGTCAAACGCAACAGCGATGAGTGAGTCGGGAACAAATGCAGCAATTGTGAAAATGACTGCAAAGACCCCGACAATGACAATCTTGTAGTTGATGTTTTTTATTATTCTGAAGAGTGCAAAGGCAACAAATGCGCCCACTCCCGCCCCAATTATAAAAATCATGAGGAACTTGTTGATATTTATTATTCCTAATGACACAACTTGAGTTGAAAGGATGTTGAGGTCGGGTTCGGCAACTGTTGCAAAAAGTCCAAAGATGAATGCGAAAAAAAGAATGACGATGAGTTTTGAGAACTTGTTGACGCTTGTTCCAACAAGGTCGCCCATCTTCATTATTGAACCATCAATTCCCGTCAAAAAGAATATTTGACCAATTGTTATGATGAGTATTGAAAGTAAGAACTTAACAAGTAGCCCCGTGGAGAAATGCGCAAAACCAAAATGCAAAACCAAAACCACCAAAACTATTGGTAGCATGGTCAGTCCAACATCTTTAAGTTTCAAAAGAAAGTATTTCAAAGTTTTTCCTCTTATTTCCAGTCAACAGAAGATATAACGTCTGCATCAAAACGCTTTTTGCTCTTTCCTCTTGGCTTGCGCTTTGACGGAGTCTTTGCCTTTGGTTTTTTGTCAGAAAAGTCAACAATTTCAACTTTGATGTTCTTGTCAACTGGCTCTTCTTTAACCTTGACGGCGGGCTTTTCTTTTTCGGGCTCTTTCTTTGGAGCCTCGCTGTGGCTAGATTGAAATCTGTTGACAAGTTCTTGAAGAGTAACCTTTCTGTTTGTGGTGGTTTGTGGTTCGTCTTTTGGAAGGACTGCAAAGCGGTCAATGACCTCTGCCGTGGTGACCGGATTGTCTTTTGCAAACGTTCTTCCGCCCGGGAACCTTTCAAAAATCTCGTCCTCGTCGTCGTCCTTTGCTTTTGGCGCTGGAGCCGGCTTTGGAACTGGTGCTGGGTCGGGCTTTTTATAGACCGGATTGTCGCTCTTAACCTTGTCAACTTGACGCCAATCCTTGAAGTTTTTAAGGTCAACGGCAGTTGTTTCGGGCTTTCTTAGTGGATTCTTTATTGTTGTTGAATAACGCCTTGGTGCGCCCTCAACTGACCTTTTTTCACTGAACACAATTGGCTCAGGCTTTTCATGAGTAATCTCGTTTAATGCCTTTTTAAACGCGCTCTTTTTTTCAGTTGTTTGTAAAAATTCAAACATAAACCCTCTCCAACTCACATCTTTAATATTGTAATTATAAACTATAAATGTATTATATCAAAACATTTTGAACAAGTTTTTTCAAAATAACTCACAAAAAAACAAATATTGCCCGCATAAAAAACTTCAAACAAATGTTCGATAAACGCTTGCAAAATGTTTAGGTTTGGCGTTATAATAACCTTGGAGAAAAAAATGAAAAAGTACATATCACTTGCAATAATGCTCAACCTTTTGTCGGGCAAAAGATACTCCGCTCCCGCCCTTGCCGAAAAGCATGAAACCTCGGTAAAGACTATTTATCGCTGCATTGACTCGCTCATTATGGCGGGTATGCCAATTGTCAGTATTGCGGGTAAAAATGGAGGCTTTGAACTTGCCAAAGACAGCCTTCTTTACTCGTCATTTTTAACAACGAAGGAGTTGGCGCTGTCACTTGGATTTTTGAAGTCCAGCAAAGAACTTGTTGGCTCAAACGACTTTTCTGTTGAAGAAAAACTTGAAAATTGCAAGGATAAAAATCTAAAAAATCTACTTTTGAAAGAGAGCGAAGAACTTGTTATCGACACCCAAACATGGGGCTCCACCGCCAAAGAGAACACGAAAATTGAAACCATCAAAGATGCAATATCCAGTGAGACACGGCTGAAAATCGATTATATGGCGCAGCCTCGCACAATAGAGCCATATACCCTTGTTTTCAAGGCGGGCGCATGGTATGTCTATGCCTTTTGCTTGAGGCGTGGCTCATTTCGGCTCTTTAAGGTTTCACGAATAAAAAATCTCGCCACAACTGACGAGAAATTCACGCGAAAAAACATCAACCTTCTTGAAAAGCCATGGAACAACGACTTTAGTAAAAGTTTTGAAAACATTGTCATAAATCTTGAGTGCAAAAGCGACATTGCAAGCGACATTCTTGAGTGGCTTGATGGTGGACGAGTTATAAAAACCTCGGGCGACATGGTCATGATATCGTCAAAAGCCAGTTTTTCGCTGGGGCTGGTACACCGCCTCATGGAGTGCGGCAACTCAGTCAGAGTGGTCTCGCCCGAAAAACTAAGGCTTGCGTTGGTCTCTGAGTGCACAAAAATTGCTAATGAGTACGCTAAAACAAGCGTGTGACAAGATTGTTGTCTACATCTGCTTCCTCATTTTTTTGCGCTATGCTCTCGTCTATTATTGCATCAAGAAACTCGCCAATATTTTTGAAGACTGATGGGCAAAAAAAGTAGTAGCCGAGCGACCCCGGAACGGTGTTGACCTCGTTTAAAAAGATTTTGCCACAAAAAACAATAAAGTCCACCCTAGCAACCCCGCCAAGCCCGAGTTTTTCGTATACAGTCTTTGCTAGCGACTTCA
This sequence comes from uncultured Clostridia bacterium, assembly GCA_947595235.1. Taxonomy (GTDB): domain Bacteria; phylum Bacillota; class Clostridia; order Christensenellales; family UBA1242; genus UMGS2069. The sequence continues at coordinate 13,812 of CANQEP010000002.1, read as the reverse complement.
ACTTCCCTTCTAGTTTTTTGTCGATTTTTTCAAACTCTTTCTTCTCAAGGTACGCGCCCCCTTTCATTTTTCTTGACTTTTGGGTCTTTTCGCCCGAGCCGATATACTTGTCTTTAAACGACAATATCTCGTCATGTTTAATTGGCTTGTCAACATCCGAGACAAGCGTTGCTTTTTGATATTTCATGCAAGCGACGTTGTACTCTTCAAAATTCAAAAGTGCCTTTTCAACGAGTATTGTCTTGTCAAATTTGATGGCAACATTTATTGCCTCAATCAACTCTTCTTTGTTTTTTGCAATGCTTATTCCAATGCTACTTCCAAGATTGCACGGCTTCAAAATCAGTGGATATCCAAGTTTCTCGGCGCGATTTATAACAACCTCAATATTTCTTTCTGCCTCGTCTTTTGTGAATGAGGTGAAGTCAATTACTGGGAGTTTCATCCCCTTGAAGGCGTATTTTGAAACTAGTTTGTCCATAGAGACCGCCATGCCCGTCAGCCCAAACGATGATATTGGCACATTAAGGCAAGAAAAAAGTCCAGTCAGTGAGCCATTTTCTCCAATTCCACCATGGCAACAATTTAGGACCGCGTCAAAGTGATAAGTGGTTTTTGTTATTTTGCCCCTCACAACAATGGTCTTGTTCTCGCCAAAAAACGCGCGCTTAAACTTGCCGTTTTTTCCGTCAAAATTTTTAAAGTTGTCACCGCAAAGATGTTTTTTGTCAACAAAAAACCACTCGTTTTGTCTGCTAATATAGAGGGGCAAAAAGTTATATTTTGAGCCCTCAGACCTGTTCACAAGCAAAAGAGTGGTGATTATTGATATGTCGTGTTCAAAAGATTTCCCGCCAAAAACAACCAAGATGTTTTTCATAATACCTCCAAGTTTGGCGTGGAGGGGAAACTAGGCTAACTGTAGTTGTCGGGCAAGTCGTTTTCAAAAAGAACAACGTCTCCGGGCCCAGTTATTTCATTAAGTTGCCAAACGGCTTGTTTCAAACTTCCCGACCTTAAAATCTTGTCTTCGGGCATACCCCCCTCGATAAGTCCTTCAAAGAGCGCGTCATAGTTGGTTGTTCCGTTGATGATGACATACGAGGCACTTTCTGCAATAAGTTTGCCGAGCGTTTTGTTCGACTGGTACTGCTCACTTCCCAGTTCCACCAGCCCGGGAGTTATAACAACTTTTGTTCCCTCAAACGACGCAAGAACTTTAAGTGCTGCCCTGGACCCCTCCACACTTCCATTGTATGCATCGTCAATAACAATGAGTGAATTTGAGGATGGAATTATTGCAAGTCTGTGTGGCGAAGGGATGATTTTTTCTATGCCGTTTGCGATTTCGTCAAGCGTCATGCCAAGCGAAAGGCAAACGTTTGCACACAAAATGATATTTGAAACATTGTGCTGACCAAGTAAAGTTGAGTGAACCCTCTTTTTTTCACTGCCAAAAACAAGCGTGAAGTTCACCCCAAGTTTGTCATAGGTTACTCTCTCGGCATAGAGATTGCTTTTCTCGTTTGGCAAAGAAAGTACCTTTTCGCAAGTTGTTTCTTCAAACATTTTTTTGCACTTTTCGTTGTCGCCATTAAAGAACATTTTTCCGCCTTTTTTCGCGACGTAGTCTCTCAGTTCGCCCTTGGTCTTTATTAAGTTTTCTTCTGACCTAAATGTCAAAAGGTGCTGGTTGCCAATGCCGGTTATAATACCAATGTCGGGGTCAACAATGTTGCAAAGTTCGTTTATGTCGCCTTGGTAGCGCGCCCCCATTTCGGCAATAAAAATCTGGTGCTTGTTATTGAGGTCGCCAAGAACGGTCTTGCTTATTCCAAGCGGAGTGTTAAACGAGTGTGGAGTTGCCAAAACCTCATACTTTTCTTTTAAAAGCGTAGCCAAAATGTTCTTGACCGAAGTCTTTGCATAACTTCCCGTGATGCCGATTTTTATGAGGTCTTTGCGAGAGGAAAGCACTTTTTTTGCCCTTTTAATAAACGCCTTGTTGTGAAGGGTCTCAAATGGCCAAGTGATGTAGTATGCAAGGCAGACAAGAAGTGGAATGAATATAGGTGTGAGCCCGATTGCGCCATACTTGAAGTATGGAATATACAAGAACGAAACGTTCAAAAACACCATGGACAAAACGAACACCAAAACGGCATAGACACCGACCATTCTTGTCATTCGCATGGTGTACTTTAGTGGGGTCTTTGTTGGCGTTGAATATTGGTTGACGATATAGACAATGCAAAATATAAGATAAAAGACAAGTCCAAGATAGGTCATTATCTTATAGACAAAGATGTCTTCAAGCAAGACATTTGTGATAAGAAGGGCGGCGGAACTGAGGAACGACAAAACAACAAGTCTCCCCCACCAAGAGCCCTTTGTCTCTTTTATCCAGCGCCAATATCCGCTCATCTTGTATGAAGAGAGTTGAACGACCTGCAAAAACTTGTAACCCGCAAAAATCATCAAGATAGTGTTGGTAACAGAAACGGCAATGACCATCCAAAATGTCAGCCAGTTCTCGAACCCAAGAGGCGCAGGCATATCTGCAAGTTCATTTGCACAAAAAAGTAGTCTAAAATTCATAAACGACTCCTTAAACTATATTTTAACTTATACAAAGCAAAAAATCAAACATTTAGACAAAGCATTTTAAAGCCGAAACAAAAATATCCGGTCTTTCAAGGTACGAAAAGTGCCCCGCACCCTTTATGATAAAAAGTTCTGAGCCCTTTATGAGGCGTTTCATCTTCTTTGCCATATATAGTGGAGTCTCCTTGTCCTTTTCGCCCCAAAGAATGAGAGTGGGCACTCGTATTTTTTTGTAGAAGGCGCATAACGACTCATTGACAACCTTAACAAAAGTCTCTTTCATAACGCCACTTAGCGCCTTGTAGTCCGCTGAGCCGTAACCGTCAAGTTTGCTCTCGTCTCTTTTGCCAAGTCTGACCAACCTTTTCAGCCTCTTATATTTCTTTTTTGCAATGAACTTCTTAAGTGAAAACCTTGGTCGAAGTCCCGCGCCATCAACTATTACAAGTGACTTTATAAGCTTAGGGCACTCACTTGCAATAATGCTTGCCACCCGTGCTCCAAATGAGTGGCAAACAATTGTTGACTTTTTCCCCTTCGCAAGGCTGACAATGAGTTCTTTCACCTCTCTTGCATAGTCAAAAATTGAGTATGCACGCTCGGGCGGTGCGCTTTCGCCAAATCCCGGCATAGAAACGAACACAAGGTTATTTTCAAGATGCCCATTGGCCAGTTTAAAGGCGTTTTTGTCACCGCCCCACCCATGAAGAAAAAACACAAAGTCCCCTTTGCCACGCACTACATCATAGTCCATAAAAAAAATAAGTTCAAAAAATCTATAGTTTTTTAACAAATACCATGGCAGATTTGTCGCCATAGTAGTTTTTTCTTGTGCCCAGAAAGACAAACCCAAGCCCCTTATAGAGGTTGATTGCAGATGTGTTGTCTTCTTCGACCTCCAAAAACATCTCTTCTGCCCCACGATTTTTCACCATTTCAAAAAGCGACAAAAGAAGTTTTGAGGCAATTTTTTGGCGTCTGAAATCGCTTTTCACTGCAACATAAAGAAGGTCGCTCTGCTCATATTCTATGCTCGCGCCAGCATATGCGACAACCTCATTATTAACCTTCGCAAGCAAATAAATGTATGAGTCATTGGCTATGAGTTTTTCAAAATTTTCGTGGAATTTTTCACCAAAACAAGTCCTCTCAATCTCTCGAACAAAAGGTATGTCTTTTTCAAAAATTTTGCTTATTTCAGCGTTTTGATATATGTTTTTCATCTTTTTTGAACCTATTTTGCGTTTTTTAAGTTTTGTTCGCGCATAATCTCGGCTTGTGACTTTCTTAAATATAGTGGCCTTAGTTCGCTTGAAGAAACCCAAGTCTTTCCCTCTATTATCTTTGCATAGTCAAGTTTGTTTCTCTTTTCAACATCAAGGTTAAGTGCCTTTAATTTTTCAAAAGTCGACTCTTCGGCTGTAATATATTTCCCCTCTTTTAGCGAGTCAATTTGAACGCAGTCCATGTCATTTGAGTCTTTAATATAAACATAGTTTGAAAATGCAGAAAATACCTTTGTCTTTTCACTTTCAATGTAGTCAAAGGTAGAAAACACTTGAAATTTTTTGTCATGTAAAATATTAAAGGCCTTTGCAATCGCTATTGCCACTCTAAGCCCCGTGAATGATCCGGGACCAATGTTCACGCATATGGTATCTATGTCGTCAAGTGTGATATTACAACTTTTAAAAAGGTCGTCAATATCTTTCATGACCGCATCAGACGAGTGCTCACTTTTGCTCTCAATTTTCTTTATCACTTTATCATCTTTAACAACTGCAACGATTGGTGCATACGCAAGGTCCAAAACAAGTTTCATATCTACTCCCCAAAGGTGAATTTTCTTGAGTTTTCACCTAATTTTTCTATTGTAATTTTTTTGTAATTTTCAAAAAGTTCAGGTGCTCTTTCGGGCCACTCAACAAAGCAAATGCCACCGCCGTATAAATAGTCCTCAATTCCAATGTTAAAGAGTTCGTCAGCACTCTTTATGCGATAAAGGTCCATGTGATAAATTGGCATTCCTTTCACCACATACTCATTAACAATGGTGAACGTTGGGCTGGTGACTGAGTCTTTTTCGCCCCCAAGTGCAGAAACAATGCACTTGACAAGGGTGGTCTTGCCTGCCCCTAGGTCACCTTCAAGCAAAACAACATCACCACTTTTAAGATATTTAACAATTTTTTTTGCCACCTCAAGGGTGTCACTTTCATTTCTCGATATAAACTCCATCAAATCACCTTGCTTGTTCCAATTCTTATTGCGCCCGCACGCACAAGTTCCTCGGCCTGCGCGCGACTTCGAACTCCGCCGGCAGCCTTAACTTCAATTTTTCCACCAGCAACTTCCTTTATAAGTAAAATGTCTTCGGCTGTTGCGCCACCAGTTCCATATCCCGTTGAGGTCTGCACAAAATCTACTTTTGCCTTGACGCACGCCTTAACAACGTCTTTTATCTCTTCGCGTGACAAGTAGCAAGTTTCAATAATTGCCTTGACAATGCGCCCCTTTGCAATTCTAACAATTCGCGAGAGTTCACTTTTAACAAACGCAAAGTCTCCCGACTTCACCGCCCCAATGTTTATAACAACATCAAGTTCGTCCGCTCCCGCACTTATTGCCTCTTTTGCCTCTTGCACTTTTGCTGAAATGCTAGTTGCCCCAAGAGGGAAACCAATAACCGCAATAACTCTCATCTCAACTCGCACTTTTTCGTCGATATAACTTCTTGCCTCAGCAACATTGATTGGGTTCACGCACACTCCAAGATAACCATTTTTAACCGCCACATTAACAAGAGTGTGAACGTCACGACTTATGGCTCTTGGGTCAACAAGCGTCAGTTCAATTCGCTCATTAAAGTTCTGTATGCTTATGTCTTCTTTTTTTCGTTTACCAAACATTTTTGCTCCTTTTTGCAAAAATTGATGCGTTTTTTCACATCAAAATGGTCAATTTTGCGTTTTTTAAACAACCACCTTATCAAACACATTCTTAACTTCCGGCTTTGTGTTGCTTATTTCAAATGCAGTCAAAAGGGTCTGCCTTGCAGAGAAAATATTCTTGTTGTCAAGTGAAAAAATAAGTCTTGCAAGTTTGTCACCCGTATTCACTTTTGCCCCTTCATTAAGCAAAATATTTATCCCCGCATTTGGGTCTTTTGCGTTCTTATTTTTCAAAAGAAGGGTGTCAAAAGATTTTTTAAGAGCGCGCAAGTTGATGTTACAAACATATCCACTTCCGTCAGCAACAATATACGTTGCTCCAACTCCGTCAAGAAGAGTGTCGGGCTTTAAGACAGAACTGATGTCACCACCATATGCACTCAAAAACTCACAGAACTTTTCATACGCCTTGCCACTCTTTATTGCATCTTGAAACATCTCGCTTGCATCTGCCCTTCCCTTGGCTTTTTTGCTCAATATGAGCGCAAGTTCAACAAGTTCTTTTGCAACAAGCAAGAGTTTTGAGCCATAAAGCGCCTCACCATTTTTAAGCGCCAAAACAGCCTCTTTCATTTCGGGTTTGTTACCTATATTTGAACTTAGTGGGCTGTCAAGATTTGTAACAACGCTTGCCGAGGCAATGCCCGCACTTTTTGCTATATTTGTCAAATATTGAGCAAGAGTCCTTGAAAACTTCGGGTCACTACTTATCGACCCTTCACCCTCTTTAACGTCAAAGACAAGCACGTTCGCCCCAGACGCAATCTTTTTTGAAAGTATAGAAGAAGCAACAAGAGGAATTGAGGTTATTTTATACTTTTTCCTTAAAGCGTACAATTTTTTGTCAACGGGCGCAATATCGTCTGCCTCTTCATAGACTGCCATTTTCGTTTTGTTAAGAATCTCAAGAAACTTTTTGCTACTAACTCGCGCATTAAAATTCTTTATGGCATCAAATCGGTCAATGGAATTTCTAAAATTTCCGAAGTATCCCGACATAACCTTTATGCACTTGACATCAAGCGACGCAAGAACCGACATGAAGATTATTGTTGACGCGTCAGAGATAATGCCGGCGCTGTGTTTGTCAACAACAATGTCATTCTCGGTTTCGCCAATATTAAGCATCTTTCCCGTCTTTGCCATGCTGTTTGCAAGATAAAACGCCTCGTCATAAGAAAAGTTGGTTTCGTTCACGCTTTTCATAAACTTCACCATTTTTCCGTCACTGACCTTGCCCGCCTTGTAAGATTGAATAAGAAATTCAATTTCACTCTCACTCAGAGCCTCGCCAGATATCTTCTTTTCAATTATCTCGTTTGCCGTCAACGTCTTTCACCTCATTTATAGTATAGCAAAACCACTTTTTATGTGCAAGCAAAAAAAATGCATAAACGCACGCAAAGTTGTTAAAAATCATTTTATGGAAAAGTCAAGGCTAGCAAGAGCGATTGACAACTTTGTTTTGGCGATTGCCATTTTCACTCTTGTGTTTTTGTTCTTCAAACAATTCATAAAAAGCAACCTTGTTTGCCTTTCTTTGACCTTTGTTCTTTCATGTTTTTTCGTATATCTTATTAGAGCGCATCAAAACAAGCGATTCAGCAAACTTTCCATAAAAAAGAGCGAACTAAAAGACATAGAAAATTGCAATTTCGAACTTAGAAAACTCCCTCAAAAAAAGCAACTTGAATTTTTCAAAACCCTTCTTCACTCTTTTTGCCCCACCGAGCAAGGCGGAGGCCTTTTATTAAATAATGGAGTGTTTATATGCATGGATTTTAATGAAGAGGAGTTGTCGCAAAGCACGGTCTACAAAACCTATGCCATGGCGGACGGCGAAAATAAACTTAGTGAAATTGTCATTCTTTGTAACGGAGCAAGCGAACCAGCAAGGCAACTTGTTAAAAAACTTGACAAAAAAATCTCAATCTTCACCCCCATAGAGACCTATGCGCTCATGAAAAAGTACAACCATTTTCCAACGCAAAGTGATGCGAGCGCAAAAAGTCCCCACCGCACTTTTCCTCTTTTTCACGTCTTTATGAAAAGTCGCGCGCGTGACCTTATAAGAATTGGATTGGCATTGAATTTTGTTGCGATTTTTATACCTTTTTCAAAGTACTATATTATTGTTGGGAGCATCAGCCTTTTGCTTGGTGTCATATGTCTGCTTTTTGGAAGACGGCAACCCAAAGACGCTCCAAATCGCCTACTAGAATAAAAATTGACCGATTTTAGTCGGTCAATAGGTTTATTTTCTTATTGAAAGTTTGTTCTTCGCAAGGTGCGCGATGAGGCCGTTTAAGAACTCGTCAATCTCTTTGCCCTCAAGCGTGTGGTCTTTTCCGCAGAGTTCATAAGAAATTGTAATGCTCTTGTTACTTCCAAGGGTGATATTCTCATAAATCTCTTTTAGCCCGTAGCCATTCATTATCTTTGAGCGATATTTGTTGAGAATTTGGTCAAGTTCGCCATACTTCATTGCCTTTGGAACGAGCACGCTGACGTCAAGGTTAACGGTCTGATACTTGCTTGGCACTCTCGCCTTTTTGAAATATCCCTCTTTGCTAGAGAGCAAGCCAAAGTCAACTTCCAAAGCAACCATATTAAGCCTTTTGTCAATAGATGTGGCAGTTCTTGGATGAACAACACCAATGTAGCCATAGTCACCTTCGCGACTGGTCACCCTAAATGTGTTGTACGGATGCATGAACGAAGGCTTGTCACCCTCTTTAAGCACGATGTCAATGGCAAGGTCGTGCTTTGCGTAGTCAACAATGAACTTCTTTAATTCTTCAAACAATGCCTCACTCGTGGCCTTTTGGCTTGCAAAAACAACTGCCAAACGCTTTTCTTCTTTAACAAGATTGTTCTCGTCAAGCGATGGAGCAACATGACCAACCTCAAAAACTCGAATGTCAGAAAGTTGGTTTCTGTTTTCATAAACAACTTTGAGCATTGTTGGCAGAAGTTCACTTCGTATTCCGCTTTGCCCCGCCAAACTGCTGTCAAGAAGCCTAACAACGGACTTTGAGTCTATGCCGTGCGCCTCGTTAAAGTCTTGCATATTCCAAATGTGTGAGTGAATTTCAACCGCGTTATACTTTGTTGCAAGAAGTTTTTTGACCTCATATTCCTCGGCGATTGCCTTGTTGAGAGTTGTTGGCTTTGGCTCAAACGCGAGTGGCTTTGGAGTAATGTTGTCGTAGCCATAGATTCTTGCGACCTCTTCAACAAGATCCTCCTTCATGGAAACATCTTTTGTTGCTCTGAACGACGGAACATGAACAACAATGTCTTTGCCATTGACATCCACCTTGAATCCAAGCGCACTCAAAATCTTTACAATGTACTTTTGCTCAACTTTTATGCCAATTCGCGAAGAAATAAAATCCTCACTGATGGTTATAACTGGCAAATCGTACTTCTTTTTGTAGCAGTCGGTGAACGCGCTTGTAACAACAATGTTCTTGTCAATGTCTTTAAGAAGTTTCAAAAGTCTCCCCATGGCAACTGGCGTCATCTCGGGGTCAAGAGACTTTTCATAGCGTTGACTGCTGTCGGTAATTAGCCCAATCGCACGGCTGGTCTTTCGAATTTTCACCGCGTCAAATGTGGCGCTCTCAAACAAGACAGAGGTCGTGTCTTCGCCAATGGAATCTTTGAGTCCCCCCTTTATGCCCGCAATCGCGACTGGGACTTTCTTTTCGTCTGCAATAACGACTGAGCCCTCGGGAATTTCGTGTTCTTCGCCTTCAAGAGTCAAGAGTTTGTCGCCTTTCTTTGCCTCAAGAACCTCAATTCCCTTCACTTTCTCGTGGTCAAAGGCGTGCATTGGCTGACCAATTTCAAGCATGACATAGTTGGTCAAATCTGCAAGAAGGTTGATGTCTCTCATTCCCGTGTAGTAAAGCCTTATCGCCATCCAAAGCGGACTTTTCTTCACAGTGACGTTATCAACAGACAACCCGCCATAGCGGTAGCACCCCGGAGTGCTAACATTGATATGAAGTTTCTTAAGTCCGTCAAACTTAGAAAGGTCAACGGTGTCAATGGGTTTAAGTTTTCTTTCAAAAATGACCGCAAACTCACGCGCCAAGCCATAGTGTCCCCAAAGGTCGGGACGATTGGTTAGCGTCTTGTTGTCAATTTCAAAAACAACGTCGTCGATTGGCAAAACAGACTTTATGTCTGCGCCGATTGGAACTTCTTCCTTTATGTCCATAATTCCTTCGTCGTCTGCGCCAATGCCAAGTTCAAAAGCAGAACAGCACATTCCTTGACTCTCAACGCCCACCATAGTGACTGGCGCAATTTTCTTCCCGTTAACACAGCCCCCAACTGTGGCAACGCAAGTCACCATGCCCTCGCGCACATTTGGTGCAGAGCAAACTATTTGCAAAACCTTGCTCTTTATGTCCACGCTCAAAACGTGCAATTTTTGACTTTCTGGATGGTTTGCAACCTTGATGATTTTTCCAAAAACAATGCCATAGGTGTTTTTGCCCTTTTCTTCATAGCCCTCAATCTCGGCGGTTGCAAGGTTAAAGCGCCTTATAAGTTCGCTTGTTTCGATGCCGTCAAGGTCGACAAATTCTTTTATCCAATTTATTGATATGTTCATTTTTCTACCCCTTAAATCTTTGTTCCATATTGTTTTAGAAGTTTGACGTTCTCGCTGTTGAGGTGACGGATATCGTCAAGCCCGGTCTTTATCATAACAAGTCTGTCAAAGCCAAGGCCGAACGCAAATCCGTTGTATTTTTCGGGGTCAATCCCCGCCTCTTTTAGCACGTTTGGATGAATCATGCCACAAGGACAAAGTTCAAGCCAGCCAGTATGCGAGCACGCTCCACAGCCCTTTCCGGCGCAAAGCGGACAAGTTGCGTCAAGTTCAAAAGATGGTTCGGTGAAAGGGAAAAACCCCGGACGAAGTCTGACCTTGACATCTTTTTTCAAAACCCCTTTTAACATCTCTTCCATGAAATATATGAGGTTTGAAACGCTGACATTTTCGTCAACAACAACGCCCTCAATTTGAAAGAAGGTGTTTTCATGTGTGGCGTCAACCGCCTCATTTCTGAAGCATCGTCCCGGGAAAAGCACTCTGCACTTTGGTCCATGCTCTCTCAAAATTCTGTTCTGGGCGGCGGAGGTTTGAGTTTTTAACACCTCGCCGTTATCCAGCCAGAAGGTGTCTTGCATATCTCTTGCGGGGTGCGTTGCGGGAACGTTGACCGAGTCGAAGTTGTTGTACTCGGTCTCAATTTCGTTGCCGTCTTCAATAGTAAAGCCCATAGAGACGAACAAGTCCACAATCTGCTTTTGAAGTATGGTTCGTGGGTTAAGAGCGCCAACGCCGTCCTCCACGGGAAGAGTGTAGTCAATTTTCTTGTCGTTTTCAAGGCGTTTGTCCATCTCTTTTTGCTCATTTTTTGCCTTCAACTCTTCAATGGTCTTTTCGATTTCTTGCTTAAGAGAGTTAATCATCATGCCAATCTCTCTCTTTTGCTCGCCAAGAACGTTCCTAAAATCGCCCATCAAAGTAGTGATGTGCCCCTTTTTGCCCATGAACTCAAGCCTTAGAGCCTCAATGTCCTCTTTTGTTTGTGCCTCGGTCTTTCTTTTTGAAAATAATTCTTTAAGTTCGTTGATTTTCTCTTTCATTTTTCTCTCCTATAATTGTAATAAAAAAGTCCCCAGCAAAAATTTGCTAAGGACGCTTTATGCGTGGTACCACCTTGCTTCGCCGAAAATATCGACCTCATTCATGTTTGTTTCGCTAAACTGCGGACAACTCGGGTGTTGAAATTCAGTTATAACCTTGCCTTGCAACCGCTCTCAGCCACGGCGACTGCTCTCTTTAAGGGACTTATAACCTAATAGGTCACCTTCAACGTTATCAATAAATTTAGTATACCAAAGAAAACGCATTTGTCAAGCGTTTTAACAAAGTTCGACCTCTATGGCAACAACGCCATACTTTTCAATCTCTTCCTTGGGATAAAACGCCTCCATGTCTTCGGGCTTTGCATCTTCATTTTCTTTGTAGCCAAGTTCTTCCTTGTCATAGTCGGCATAGAGTTCTTCAAAGTTGTCATAAACAACCTTGTTAACAACCTCGCACAAAAGGCTCTTGGTTTCGTCGTCTCGCATAGAGAATTTGATTTTGTCTCCAACGTGAATTTTTTTCCTCTTCTCGTCGTTGAGCCTCATCTCAACAGTTTTTGTTCCATTTGCCATACTCTCAAATGGTCCCCTGTTTAACTTTAATTCGTGTGTCATTTTATTTTACCTCCAATATGTGTTTAACACCCTTTTTTTGTGAATATTTATAAACGACGCAACGCTTGCCAATCATACAAATGGGCTCAGCGCCAGTCTTTTCGCAAAGCATACTGAAAAACTCTTTGTGTTCGTCGCGCTCGCCATACACAAATGACACCTTGACAAGTTCATGCGCAAAAAGGTTCATTTCAAGTTGCTTTATAACGTTTTCGGTCACTCCATCTTTGCCAACTGTGACACTTGGCTCAATATTATTTGCAATTTTTCTCAAGGTTGCCCTTGTCTTTGAATCCATAAATTTTCCTCCAATTTGCGGTTTTTGATGCGTTTTTTCACTTATTTTATATCAATTTTGCGTTTTTTAGTCTGGGTAGTACTCAAAGTCCATGTCCTTAACTCTTATTATTGAGCCCTCTTTTGCTCCTCTCTTTTTGAGTTCTTTTATAATGCCCTTTTCTTTTAATTCTTTCTGGAAATATGCAAAAGAGGTATAGTCGTCAACAACAATATTTCTTACAAGTTCGTCAATAAAGCCCCCCGAAAGAACGAATGCCCCATCGTCGGCGCGAGTGATTTCGTAGCGGTTTTCGTCGGGTCTTTCAAAGACAAATGGCTCAAACTTCTCGGGCTCCTTTGGTGGCAAACTCATAAGAGTTTTGTAAGTTAACATCAAAAGTTCATTAAGATTTTGGTTTGCAACTGCCGAAACTTCAATAATTTCATACTTGGTCTTCAATTTTTTCACTTTTGACTTAAACGAAGCAATTTGCTCTTTTGTTGCCAAATCGCACTTGTTAAGCACAATAATTTGCGGAAGAGACGCAACAACTTTGCCATACTTTTTGAGTTCGTTATTAACAATCTTGAAGTCGTTATATGGGTCGCGGTCCTCACTGCCCGAAACATCTATAACATGAAGAAGTAGTCTTGTTCTTTCAACGTGCCTTAAAAAGTAGTGACCAAGTCCAACGCCCTCGCTCGCCCCCTCAATAAGTCCGGGGATATCAGCGATAACAAAACTCTTGTCATAAAGTTTTGCAACTCCAATGTTTGGTGAAAGCGTTGTGAAGTGGTAGTTGGCAATCTTTGGTCTTGCGTTTGTGAGCATGGAAAGCAGAGTGCTCTTTCCAACATTAGGAAAGCCAACAAGCCCAACATCTGCAATGGTTTTGAGTTCAAGAATTATTGTCTTTTCTTCGGTCAGTTGTCCCGTTTGAGAGAACGCAGGGGCTTGCAAGCGACTGGACTTGAACCTTGCGTTGCCTTTTCCCCCTTCGCCGCCTTTCAAAACAACGATGCTTTGCCCCTCGCTGTAAAGGTCGGCAATCAATCTTTCTTTTTCTGCCTCTTTTATGACTGTTCCAACGGGAACTTTGATAACAAGGTCCTTTCCGCTTTTGCCCGTCATGTTGTTTGAACCGCCATTTTGCCCATCTTCTGCCCTAAAATGCTTTTGATAACGGAAGTCAAGAAGGCTGTCAAGCGCAGAGTCGGCAACAAAGACAATGCTCCCTCCGTTTCCGCCATCGCCACCATCGGGACCACCCTTTCTGACATACTTTTCGGTGTGGAAAGAGGTTTTTCCGTTCCCTCCTTGCCCCGCCTTTATATAAATTTTCACTCTGTCTAGGAACATTTCTTTTGCCTCTCTTTGCAAATATCTTTAAAAGCGCACTCTTCACACTTAGGCTTTATTGCCTTGCAGACATATCTTCCGTGAAGAACAAGAGCGTAGTGTGCTTCGCTCCAGTAGTCTTTATCAATGACCTTTTCAAGTTGTTTTTGAGTTTCTTTAACTGTCGATGCAGACGCGAGCCCAAGGCGATTCGACACCCTAAAAACGTGTGTGTCAACTGCGATTGCCGGCTCTTTATAGACCAGCGAAACAACCACATTTGCAGTCTTTTCACCAACCCCAGAAAGCGTCTTTAACTCTTCTTTTGTTTTTGGGAACTCTCCATGAAAG
>CANQEP010000001.1 GCA_947595235.1 uncultured Clostridia bacterium | reverse complement strand
GGTCTATGGGCTTTTGTTTTCTTCGCTCTTTGCATAATCTTTGGCTCTTAGGCTACCCTAGGGTTTCTATAGTTTCAAGTTCGCAGAGAACTATTTGGTTTTTAAGAGGATGTTTATTCGTTCTTTACCCAAACTATGGCTTATCTGCTCCTTCGCGTTTTCAAATATAGCGGTTCAAAGGGAAAGAAGAGGATACTTATTTTTAAAGATATTCCTAAACTTACATCTCAAATTTCTTGCGTCCACTCCAAGTGCCCCCCTTCACGGGGGAAAGGTGGTGAGTTTACTCACCAAAAGGGGTGATAAAGCATCCACTAGTAACGGTGAACGAGAGAACAGAAATAAATTGAAAAGGAACGCCAAGGTTGGAAATGAAAAATAAGAAACAACTTTTTTCCCTTTGAACCGCTTTGTTTGAAAACGCGAGGGAGCAGATAAGGGAAGATTGGGATGAAGAGGGAAGAAAAGAGAACTGCCATAACACTATTGCTGTATGGCAGTTCTTTTTTCGATGCTCTTCGCCCAATGTTCGCTTAGGTGCGGTGGATGGTGGGGCGACTCGTAAGCGAGTCGCAACAAAAGACCAAAAGGGGTGATAATGTATCAACTAGCAACGGCAACCATGATATTGGAAAGAGATTTAAAAGGAACGCTTAAGTGTGACACTTAAAAATGCCCATCCTCAATTCAAACGCAGTTTGATATGTAATTTCGCCATAGGCGAATATGTAATTCGCGTAAGCGATATGTAATTCCACCGTAGGTGGACATGTAATTTTCCGTCTATTTGTTTTAAAAAAATTTGTTTGATTTTTTTGACAAACCCCCTTAAAACGCTTGACTTTAATATGGGGGGGGGGGGGTATAGTATTATGTATAGAAATGGCAAAATTTGGGGGCGGTGAGAGGCGCCCAGTGTGTTTTTCTTGTGCATTATTTATGTGGGAAAAATTGAGATAAGGATAGCGAGTATGGGCGTGCGTTGGTTTTTATTAGCAAGGCGACATTCATAATGCTGGACTAATTAGTTGAGAAAACTAAAAAGCAAAAGACAAGGGGGGAGAGTATGAAGAAAACTGGGAAATATTTTGGAATTATTTGTATGGTTTTTATTTCTGCACTTCTTGTTACGTTTGGGATAGGTCGCATAAACACAAATAGCGCGAGTGCACTTGCCGATGGCATTTATGTTGGGGGCGGTGCGAACTATGTCATGAGTGGAGGGAAGATAACCAATCGCAACAATGCTGTTTATATAACGGGAAATTCAACTTTCACAATGGCGGATGGAACAATCAGCGGAAACAACTGCGGAGTATATCTTGATAAGGGAACATTCAACTATATAGGTGGAACAATTAGCGACGAAATATACCTTGCAAGCGGAATGTTTATAACTCTTAAGGCCCAGCCAAGCGCAACTTTTAACATCCGTGTGGCAAGCACTTCGGTGGGAACGCGCGTGGCCAGACTTGACGGAATATCTAGCGTTACATTGTCCAGGCTCAGCGTTAGCAACTTGCCGGTTGAAAACGAACTTGCCATTGAGAACGGGTATGTTGTTATAAAAGGAAAGACCTTTACTGTTACAATAGTTTCAAATAATTCGAACTATGGCACGGTAAGTGCGTCGAAAATAACAAATGTTCCTTATGGCTCGTCAATCTCAACAAGTTCAAAAACATTAACAATAAATGGAACAAGCGTAACTGCAACGCCAGCCTCAAGTTGGTCAAGTACAACAACAAACTATTCATATTCGTTTACGGGGTGGTCATATAGCGGAACGAAGGTCACTAGCGACATGACCATAACCGCCAACTTCAGTGAGTCAACATCAACAAGGTATTACACGGTGTCATTCTCAGTTAACGACTCAAGTTATGGCTCGGTTAGTCCATCGTCAATAAGTGTTCCATATGGCTCAAGTATCAGCGCCAGTGGAAGCACAATAACAATTGGTGGTCAAAGCGTAACCGCAACGCCAGCCTCAAGTTGGTCCTCAACTTCGACTGAGTATTCGTATAGTTTTTCTAGTTGGTCAAAGACCAGCGGAACGATAACCTCATCAACAACAATAACGGCGACCTTTACAAGGTCCACATCCACAAGAAAATATAAGGTAACGTTCAATGCGGGAACAAAGGGCGATAAGAATGGTGGAGCAGACAGCACGAACTACGACTACGAATATTATGGAACAACAATCAGTCTTACAAGTTCAAAGGTCACGGTGTCTGGCGGGTGGTGGATACAAGTCGCCGGAAAGACGACGGATGACTATATCTACACTTTTAGTGGCTGGTCAACAAGTTCAAGTGGCTCAACAATCTCTAGTTACAAGGTAACGGGGGATACGACCTTTTATGCGCAATATACCGCAACACCAAACAAAATAACTGTATATTTTGAGCCAAACAACTCAAATTATGGCTCTGTAAGTAGGTCGTCGATAGAGGTCTCTTATGGTGCAAGTTACAGCACAAGTGGAAGCATCTTGACTATTAACGGAACAACCATCCACGCAAATGCAAATAGCGGTTATGAGTTTAACCATTGGAGTTGTTTGTCTTCTGGAACGGTGACAAGTTCAATGACAATAACAGCGTACTTTGATAAAAAACCGGAATCTCTTGTAGTCGCAGTTGAGGAATATAAAATCTTGACTCCATATGATTTAGCAATTATTATGGCATTCAACGATGTTTTTATAGATGGAGTGAATCCAGATGAATATGATGGCAACAATTATAAATTTGTTGAAGTTTATGAATCGGCATGTGGTATATTAGAATATTATACAACAAACAATATTGACCCATTTGAATACCTAGCATATAATTGGGGACCAGATAACAATGTCGATTTTGTAAGAACCACTTTTACAAATGTTAGTGACTTCAACAATGTGGTTGCGGCTGATTTGTATTTCTCAAACAATTGTTATTATAATGATGGTGATTTTGTTACATCACTTTATGAGCAGTTCGGTTTGATGTCAACTTTATGTGATAATAGACTTCAGGATATTGGAGATTATAGTATTGGAGATGGGTGGGTCATCAAAGGAAACCACATTTGGGATTGTGTCATTCTTAGTAGATTTCCTCAGTATTATTCAACTGAAGAAATCATGGCCCAAATGTCTGGAGCCGGGTTCATATATTATCTCACGCATGACGGCGGTGAAGTAACTACAAATGATTATCAACAGAGAATTAACTTCTATTTCAATCTTTTTACGGAACATCATTATAATTGCCAAAGAGTTGGACTCTATGAAGATGAAGAAAACGTTGGTGACTTATTCAATGCCATTTCGCAACTAATATACGATGGTTATGACGTAATAGTTCTTCCTGAAGAAATATTTGAGTTTATAAGTTTTGAAAGTTTATGTGACCTATTAGAAGATGTATTCGCTGAAACCTTTGGTGTAGGACCATATTTACATGAAATGGCTACTATTGAAGGGTTGTATAATTGTATTCTTGTAAATGTAGAAGAAATAGCCTCTAAGTATAGTATCAGTATTTGGGAGGTTATTGAGTTTTCAACTTATTTATCTGAAATTTATGATGATAGAGCAAATCGTATTTGGGGCAAAGTTAATGAAGACGGAAGACCGTATTGGCAATAGCATCGTCCGTCTAAATAAAAACAGAAAGTAATTGTATACAAAATGATACCCATTGGTTTTAGCCAATGGGTTTTTGTTTGAAAGAAAAGGATGCATAATTTGGTATGTGTTTTCTTGTTGAAAAACTTTTTTAGTTTTTTAACAAAACCCCGTTAAAACGCTTGACTTTAATATGGGGGGGGGTATCATATTGTGCGAAAAAAGTGAAAATTTTGGCGGGGTGCAAGCGCTGAGTGTTTTTATTATGCGCTCTTGCAAATACCTTGCCAATAGGGGGTTGTGGAGTGAATAAATTAAAGAGGATATTTGGTTTTGTTATTCCATTTGCAATTATAATTGCCATTTGCTTTGGGGTTGTTTTGCCGTTGGCAATAAATGAGGAAAGAAAACTGGACACAAGGAACTTTCTTGCGGATGAGAGCGGAGCGAGTTCAGCCAACAAAAGCCAAAAAGGTGGAGCAATATACCTTGAAGAGGGTGCAACATATATAATGACTGGTGGAACCATAGAGAACCATAAAAATATTTATGGTGGGGCGGTCTATGTTTCTAACAAAGCAACATTTACCATGAATGGGGGAACAATAAAGAACTGTCGTGCCATGTATGGCGGAGCAATATATATAGAAAATGGTGGAAAGGTCATTATAAATGGCGGGAACATACTCAACAACACTGCCGAGAAAGGTGGTCCCGCCATCTATGTTGAAGAGGGTGGCAACCTCACCATTGACGGAACAAGTGTTGTGGATGGAAATATAGTTGATTATTATGTCCCACTATATGTCATGGGTGAAGAGGAGACCATGGGGGGAACATATGATGGGGTTTTGTCTACGGTTAAACTAAGAACCATGTACTTTGGCTCGTATCCACAAACATATGTTGGGGATGACTTAAATGACCAACTTGAGAATTGGTATTCTGGAAAGAAAGTGGTAAAAACATATACCATTCGTGATTCGCAAGTATGGGATGCGTATGAGTATACTGACGGACAACTATATGCAAGGGGAAGTAGTTATAGATATAGTTCGGGTTCGTCATACACATACAAGAATGGGACAACAGTCAAAGCAACTGGAACAGCGGTTTGGTTCAAGGTTGAGCCTATAAAGTGGTATATATTGAACTACGACGCATGGCAGAGTGGGACCGAGAATATAGAGTTGTTGAGTGAGTTGGCATTGACAAGTTACATAAGATTCAATCCAACAACAAGTGCAGGGAATAACTGGAAAGGTTCTGAACTGCAAACATGGCTAAGAGACGAATTTTACGAAACAGCATTTGATGAGAATGAGAGAGAAATAATAGCACTAACGAAAAACAAGAATGGAATAACAAAAGAATATAATAGTGCACCAAGTTCGTGGACTGGAGAATCGACAGAGGACTATGTATACTGCAAGACATATTACGAAATGGGTCACGACATGTTTGCTGAGGACTTTAACGTAGGGAATGGTTACGCATCAAGGATATGTTCTCCGACAGACTTTGCATTAAGTAATTATTGTTATATGTATACTAGTTACACGACGAACTATAGGACAGGGACGTGCAACTGGTGGCTCCGTTCGGCGGGCTGGACGGCTTATAATGCCTGTGACGTAGACAACCTTGGGGGCCTCAGCCGCATTTCTGTCGATTACGGGAACGGAGGGGTGCGTCCGGCTTTGCACCTATCGATTTAGTTGCGAGCCACTTGTCGCGCGCACCTACTTTAAGTGCCCCACTGATGATGGGGAAAGGTGGTACGTAAGTACCAAAAGGGGAGATACTGAGATAAAGTATCCTCTTTTTATTTTGAAGGATTAAAGGTATAGATTTTTTCAAGTCAAAGTTCTTCCTAAAAAATAAAAAAACATAAAAAGTTGATATTTAACCTCCCCTTTTGGTGCTAAAGGCACCACCTTTCCCCATCGACAGTGGGGAACTTTTTTTGTTGCGGCTCGCTTGCGAGTCGCTCCAAACTTCGCCGCACATAAACGAACTTTAAGCGAAGGGCTTTGAAAAGAGAACCACCATACAGCAATAGTGTTATGGTGGTTCTCTTTTCTTCGCTCTTCATCTTAAATTTCGCTTATCTGCTCCTTTGTGTCTTCGAACAAATCGGTTCAAAGGGAAAGAAGAGGATACTTATTTCAAGTGTCGCACTTTGGCGGTTCTACTCAATAGTGGTTTTAATATCAAAGTCAACATTAAAAAGTTGATGAAATAATTACCCCTTTTGGTGCCGAAGGCACCACCTTTCCCCCGTGGGAGGGGGCACTTGGTTAGGACGCAAGAGATTTGAGATATAAGTTTAGGGAAAATATATATAAATAATATCAACTTCTTTCCCTTTGAACCGCTATATTTGAAAACGCGAAGGAGCAGATAAGACATAGTTTTTATAAAGGGCAAAGAAAAAGAAATGCGGGCAAACCTTTTTGGTTGCCCGCGTTTCTCTTTCGAAGCCATTTGTGAAAAATATGGCTTAGGTGCGGTGAGGTTGGAGCGACTCGTAAGCGAGTCGCAACAAAAAGAGTGCCCCCGAAGTAAAGGGGTCCCCACGAACTTCGGCACTCTCACCTTGTTGGGACCCTTTACTTTGAGTGGGAAACTTATTTTGTGCCACAATTGGGCAATATAATATAACTTTTGCAATAATTTTGCATCAACTTCTTGTGGGAGGCAAGGAGAGAGGAATAAGAGTAAAGGTTATGCATTAAAGTAAACAATGGCTAAAATAATTGACACATTTTTTTGCCTTTGGTATTATATTTTAGTATAAGAAGAAAGCAAGTGGCAAAAAAGAAAGAAAATGAACAACTGACTATTGACGGAGTGCCTAAGCCAAAAGAGGCACCCGTTTTTCATGAAAAAGAAGAGAACAAGAGCGAAAACAATGTCATTGAAGGGCAGATATCTGTTTTTGATGACAAACTTGACGACGCGCTTGTTGACGAAAGCATTGCCCGTGAAAGATTGCAAGAGGCAATAGAGACCGAAAAGCCAAAGAAGAAAAAACGAAGCATTATAATGAACCTCATTTTCTTTGCGCTAAACATTGTTGTTATGGCGGTCATTATCAACTCTTTCTTGAAAGACACGGATGGCGTTTCTATTTCTGAGATAATTTCAAGGCAGGGGAGCAAACTTTGGTGGCTACTTCTTGGGTTGGGACTATTTTTGCTCATGTTCTTTGCCGACACCATGATGTTCTTTTGCCTTATCAAAAAGTCCACGGGCAAAAAGAGAATTTTTGTGAGTTACAAAGTCAGTTCGGTGGGCAAGTATTTTGATGCAATAACCCCGTTCTCGGTCGGCGGTCAGCCGTCGCAAATCCTCAACCTCACAAGGTCGGGAGTCTCGCCCGGGATTGCAACCAGCATTCCAATTATAAAACTCATTATCTACAACCTCATCTACACCTTTGTTATCTTGGCGTTCCTCATTTTTGGCGTGCCTTTCATTCCAATTTCTTCGCCACTTTTGAACCTCATGTTCACGCTCTTTAAGATTGTTGCTTATGTGGGGCTGATATTCACTGCGCTCACAAGCGTTTTGTTCATTCTTATTGGCAGTGGCAAGATTGTTGGACGTACTCTTGTTAGGCGCATCGTTAGGCTTGGCTACAAATTGCGAATTGTGAAGGACTACAGAAAGACCTATAACAAGTTTATGAGCCAAGTGCTTGAATACCAAAACTCCATGAAGTACCTTCGAAAGAACAAGGGCACGCTCTTTGCCTGCATATTCTTTGGGCTTATCGATGTTCTTTCATATTTTGCAATTCCTTTTGCCGTTGTTATGGCGCTCACTCCGTCAACCGTGACGGGGGCGGTCAATACCCTAAGTTTGTTACTTATTTGCATGACCAAGTTCATTGTTTGCCAAATGGCATCGGTGGTCATCCCGCTACCTGGTGGAACGGGAATGATGGAACTTTCGTTCATGTTCCTTTTCAGTGGCGAGATGCTACTTGGCGTTGACCAAGCAAATGTTGTTCTTGGACTGCTGGCGTGGAGACTTCTCACATACTACTTAACTATTGTGCAAGGCTTTATTGTTTCAACGGTGGACAGCATTATTCGTATGGTTAAGGCAAAAAAAGAGATGAAACTTTCGGGCGGGCAAGAGGCCTTGACAACTGCAAATGAGCAAGAAGGTCAAGTCGCAAATGAAAATTAGACATATTTTTGCAGTTTTTTTCAATTTTTAACAAAAACCAAATTTTTGGCACGCATAAAACAACTATTTTGCGTGCTATATTTATTTTATGGAAGAAATTTGCGCGTGCCAAGAAGTGCACTCTCTCTCAACAAAGAAGGTTGAGGTCTGTTATGATGCCCTAAACTTGCTTGCAAAGTTCATAAACTCCAGTCCGCACAAAAGCGTCTTGATAATCTTTGACAAAGACCATCCTCCGCAAAAACTCAAAAATCTAATTTCAAAAAATGTCACATTCAAAGAAGGTATTTGAGGCTGAGCACATGGAAAATTGTGGCGAAGAACTTGTTGTTGGCTATGGCAGTGAAATTGCGATATCCCTTGCCAAGTATCACGCCTACTCGTGCGAAACGCCACTTGCGATATATCCCGTCGGGAACTTTCTTGACTTCACTTTTTCAAGGTTCGCGCGCCTTTTCGATGGGGTGGAGTATGGTTTTTTTGACACCGCCGAGCCCGAATATATCTTTGTTTCGCTCTCAGAAAACCCATATAGCGAGTTGCAGTCGTATTTTTTGAGTTCGAAGTACATTGCTTTGTTTGATGACATTGTTGCAGAGCAAGTTTATCAAGTAAAGCACTGCGAGAAGATGAAAAACTTTTTAAAGCGCACTCTCCAAACCTACATAAAGTCGCGCGCGTCAAGTCCAAGCGAGAAGAACTCGCTCAACATCTGGACTCTCATAAGGCTGGGGCAAGCGATGAGTTACTTTGGGCAAACCAAGTTCTTTTTTGGGGGAGACAGGGCTATTGTTGAAAGGCTGTGCATGTTAAAACGCGACGCAGACTACTTGGAAATGGAAGTGGCATCGCTGAAACTTGTCATCAATGCGTACTCTTGCTTTTATTCCTCTTCGGCAGTTGAGGGGAGCATGAACCCAAGTCGGCACATTGACCTTTTGTCAAGGACCTTCAAACTCAGTCCAAGTTTGGTTATAAAGAAACTGGCGGGGTCGAACCTCTTTTTCGGCGGAGACGCCATAAACAACTTGAAGGGCAAATATCCCTATCTTGCGTCGGTCTTTGACAAGGCGCTTTCAAAGATTTTTTCACTTGTCTCTTGCATAGACAACAAGATAAACCCGCTGAAAAAATATGGTTTAAAGGCGCGTCAAGTTGAAATTTGCTTTGCGCTTGCGCCCGACTTCTATCACACGCCCTCAACAATGCACCTTCTTTCATCGCTTGGATATATGGACAAACTTTTGTGAATAATTTTTCTGTTTTTGTCAAGCATCTTTAAGGGTGCTTTTTTTATGAAAAGATTTTTGCTTTTGTTCATTCCAATACTTGTTTTGGCGGTGGTCTGTGCACTCTCGGGCGAGGGGCTTTTCGATATTCTTAATGTAAAAAAAGACGAGGGCAATGCATACTTTTCCACAGACCTCGGGTTTGTTGTTGAGGACCAAAGAGTGAACAACTTTGTTGAGTACAAACTCGGCGAAAAGGTGGTTGGCGAGTGCATTTTCATTGAAAAGGACCTTGAAGCGCTCAACAGAATTGTTGAAAAATTGGGGCTTAACATCAGTGAAAGGTACATTGTTGGCGAAACCTTGATGATTGAAGGGGTTTCACCACGGCTGAAATATGTCAATTCATCGTCGAAAAACAATGTGCAGATTGCAATTCGAGAGAGCGACATTGTTGTTGCAAGCCCAATAATTTATGGAAGTTACTAAATTTTTGTATAAAAATCTAATTTTGTGTGAAGTATTTGGTTGTTTGGAGGTTGTTTATGAAAAAGTTTTTTAGAAAAGTTTGGTTGTTTTTAAAGCGCAACACCTACGCAATAGCGGTCTGCGTGTGCGTTGTTCTTGTTATAACAATGGTCACTTTGACGGCGCTGACCTTTGTTAACCATGGGGAAGAGGAAACCCCAGTTTTGCCCGACATACCATCAAGCGAAGAGCAAAATGTTCCAACCATTCCAACTGACACCGATAAGGTCATTGAGTTTGCGTTCCCCGTTATAAATGGAGTTATAAGCAAGGGCTACGCCGAGGACTTTTTGCTTGAAGACAAGACCAGTGGCGACTACATCACCCACCAAGGCGTGGACTTTCAAGCGGCTGCGGGCGCAAAAGTTGTTGCCGTCTTTGACGGAGTGGTGGAAAAGGTTGAACCTTCAATGATGGACGGCATGGTCGTTACAATAAGGCACTCAAATGACCTTGTCAGCGTCTATAGAAGTTTGGCAGACGAGGTGTTTGTCAAGGCGGGCGACACGGTTGTTAAGGGGCAAGAGATTGGTTCGGTGTCGTCGAACATAACCGAAAAGGGCGACGGTATTCACCTTCACTACGAACTCTATGAGGCGGACAAACTCGTTGACCCAACTGCCTACTTTGAATCGGCGAAGTAACAAAAAAGTCAAGCAACTGCTTGACTTTTTCTCTTTCATTAGACTTTTTTTACATAAAGAAGGTCGCTGCCCGTCCCACCAGTGACGACTGAGCCCGTTTGAACAACGGTGTCGCCATGGCGAATAAGTTTGAGGGCAAGGGCGCGCTCTCTTGTTCCGTTAAGAAGGCTGTCGGTGTCGGGGTAGGGGTTATCCAAAATTGGAACGACCCCCCACAAGACTGCAAGTTGGTTATAGACATTTTTGTTTGGAGTGCAAGCAAGAATTGGCATGATTGGCCTAAATCGGCTGACGCTCTTTGCCGAATAACCCGTTGTTGTTGCAGTTATTATTGCGCTTGCTCCAAGGCTTCGGGCAAGTTCGCACGATGCGTAGCCAATTGAGGAACTTATGTCCTTTGAGTAGTCGAAGTCGAGTGGCTTGTTATACTCAATTGTCGCTTCGGTGCTCTCGGCAATCTTTGCCATTGTTTGAACGCTCAAAACGGGATATTGCCCCGCAGAGGTCTCGCCCGAGAGCATTATCGCGCTTGAAGAGTCGAAGACCGCGTTGGCAACGTCGCTTATTTCGGCGCGCGTTGGACGAATGTTATGTATCATGCTTTCAAGCATCTCTGTCGCGGTTATAACGTTCTTGCCTTCATGGAGTGCAAGGGCTATTAACTTCTTTTGAACATATGGGATTCTTTCGAACTCAATCTCAACCCCAAGGTCGCCACGAGCAACCATGACGCTGTCGGACGCGTCAACAATCTCTTCCATGTTGTTAACACCTTTTCGGCTCTCGATTTTTGAGCAAATCATGGCAGAAGTGCATCCGTTCTTTGCGAGGAACTTTCTAACGTCCATAACATCTTTTGCACTACTTACAAAGGAAATGGCAAAGATGTCGGCGCCCTCGTCAATGCCAAAGAGCAAGTCGGCTTTGTCGACATCTGAAAGGTAGGGGACGTCAAGGCTCACGCCCGGAATGTTGATACTCTTGTTGTTTGAGAGTGTTCCACCAACCTCAACCTTGCACAGCACGTCTTGACCCTTAACTTCTTGAACCTTTATCTTTATGAGGCCGTCATTTAGAAGTATAAAGTCGCCCGCCGAAACAATTTTTGTGAGAGAGGGGAGGGTCACGCTAACTCCATTCTCGTTGCCAAGAACGTTTCTTGTTGTGAGAGAAAAGTTTTGACCCTTAACAAGATTGACCGAGCCTTTTTCGAATTGCTTTATCCTTATTTCGGGGCCTTTGGTGTCTATCATTATGGCAACGGGAACGCCAAGTTCACTTCGCGCCTTTTTGAGATTTTCTATCATGGCGTGGTGAGAGGCGTGGGTGCCGTGGCTTAGGTTGAACCTTGCAACGTTCATGCCCGCAAGTATCATCTTTTTTAGTGTTTCTTTGTCTTCGCACGCTGGACCAATGGTGCAAACTATCTTTGTTTTTCTCATAATAACCCTTCACATTTTATGATTTTTCTTTATATATAGTTAAAGTATAAACATTCTTTATTTATTTTACAAATAAAAAAGGCAAGTTTCAATTTTTATCAAACAATTTATTGCACACAAATCATTTGACACACGCAAAATAAATTGCGTATAATTAAACCATAATAAAAGGGATGGATATGAAAAAGTTCTTTTCTGTTATTGGTCTGTGCCTTTGCTCACTCTTTGTCTTCGCCTCTTGCGGAGTTGAGGGTAGCAATGCCGTTTCGGGAATAAAATTTGTTAACAAGGTCTTTTATGTCGACAAGGGCGTAAGGACTTTTCTTGACTACAAAATTTATCCATCAACCGCCCAAAGTTACAACGTCACCTACAACGTCAGCGACGGAATTGACGACGCCGACACCTACGTTTTTAGCAATGGCTACTTCACAATTCGCGACAACATAAATAGTCAAGCATACTCTCCAATAAGAATAACAATCAGCCTCAACGACTTTTCTGATACTTGCGAGGTGCGTTTAAGAGAGTACCCAACCTCGGTGGGCTTTTTCAACAAGGACGGAACAACCAAAGCGAGCGACATTGTTTATGGCGGGGCGACCTATGTTCTTGGTCTTTCGGGAGAGTTCTTGTCGGGGAGAAGGAATGTTAACAACAACGAATTCACCTATAAAATAACAAGTTCTGATCCAAGCATTATCGAGGTTAAAGACGAGCAAGGGCTGACCGTTCAGTCAACGGGGAGGCGTGGCTCTTCTGAGGTGAAGGTGGAGGTCTGCAACAGCGAGGGCACAACGCAAACTGGCCTTTCGGCAACCATAAGGCTTAACGTTGTTAGCAGTGTTAACGACGTCTTTGCAACATTTGGTAATAGCGTTATCCGTGACAAAAACAAACTTAACTTGTCGCTTAGCGGTGGTGAGGAGTTCAAAATTAGAGCAAGGTATTTTGACTCGTCAAATATTGAGATTGACCTTGCAGACTATGAAGTATTTTTGTCAAATGACAAGTTCTTCACTTTAGAAAAAAACCAAGGGGGCTACACCCTTACTGCAAAGGCAAAAGACGAGGTAAATTCTGCGGGTGGAACGGTTGACATAACCATACAAACTCTTGACATTGGAACGGATGGAAATCCCGTAAAAATCAAAATTACAGTACAAGTGCAGTTTTTGACATAAAATCAGCCACAAAATGGGCGTAAATCGGTTAAAAAACGCAAAAACACTAAAAAAGAACCATTTTTTAATAAAAATTTGGCTCTTTTTTTTATTTTATTTTTGTTTTGGTATTGACTTTGGGGCGGGTCTTTGCTATACTATGGGTAAATTAAGTGCATAATATGCATAAGGAGGAAAAATATGTCTAAAAAGAGTTTAATCTCAACTTTGATCATAAGCCTCGTTGTGACACTTGCGCTTGGCATCTACACTATCGTCAGTGTGTTCGGTGGCTCAAACCCACTCACCCCACGAAACGATGTTGTTAGACTCGCGTATTTGGTAGACGACGAAGTTACTGTTTTCAAAGATTATAACAAAGATAATATTGCTTTCAAAATCCCAGATGGTGGCGCTATGCCTATTGAAGAGACAGAAACCGCCGGAATCTATAAGGCTAAAAAGGCGGGCGAGGTATCCGCTGTTGTCACTCTTGACAGAGTTGGTCACACAGACAAGTACAACACTATAACCTACAACATCTTTGTCTACAACCAAGGTACTGGAACAAGTGACGACCCATGGATTGTTCCTAATGCCAACCACTTTGCAAAACTCAGAGATTCGTTCAATGAGTCTTTGACTGCAACTGCCCCAGAATATGTTAAACTTGCCGGCGATATCGACCTTGGCAACGAGAACTGGGAGCCTATCGGTTGGGAAGGACACCCATACAATGGAAACATTGATGGTAATGGGTTCAAAATTCTTAACCTCAAAATCAGCGTTACAAAGGCTGACCTCTTGGCAGAAGATAGCCGCTTCACTCATGAAAGTGAAGGCAAGGCATATGTTGACCTTGGCTTGTTCGGTGCCATAGAGAACAACACAATTTCTAACCTTGGATTTGGCAGAACCGACGGAACTGGCGCAGCACAAATCAATGTTAGTGCCGACGCTCTTGAGGCTCTTACCGGAACTTATGAAACAACCTACACTGCATTTGCAAAACTTAACATCGGCGTTGTTGCTGGCTATGCAAAGAATGTAGACATTGTTGGTGTTACTGCAGAGGGCGAAGAAAAGACCGCCATTGCGTCAACCATCACTGGTTACAGTTATGGACAAACAACAACAGTTTCTAATGGTATTGGTGGCGTTGTTGGTTCGGGCGCTCTTGTTAGAATTAGTGGCCTTAGTGTTACAAGCGTTGTTGTTAACAACCAACCAACCTATGCAAAGGGAACAAGAATTGGTGGCGTTGTTGGTGACCTTACCAACACCTACAACCTTGACAACATCGAAGTGACAAAAGAACTTAAGAACAAGATTGAAAATGTTGATGTTTCTTTCACTGCATCACTTCTATACTCACTTGAATCAACCGTTGGTGGCGTTGTTGGTCGTGGTTATTGCGCCGACATCGTTAACACAAACGTTACAAGATTTAACATCTCAGACACAACTCAAAAGAAGAATGTTGACTACACCCTAGAAAAGGCTACTCTCGCTGGTGGTGTTGCTGGCAGACTTCTTACTAGCATTGACTCAACTGGCACTCGCACTGCAGACTTTGTTTCATCAATCTCTAACGTCACTGTAGAAAATATTGACGCATATATGCTTGGTGGACAAGTTGCTGGTGTTGTTGGTGTTCTTGGTAGCACTTCAAACGAGGCAGACACTTCATCTGTTAAAGATGTCACTGTTAAAGGTGTTATTCAAGCCGATGACGCTTCGGGCGTTGCATATCAAATTAACCCTCACACTTCAGTTGAATACACAAAGGCATTTGACGCTCCAGTTATTGACGTAACTCTTAAGGGTCACAGAAATGGTGGCGTTGCCATTGCTAACTATGGAAAGATTGCTGGTTTTGTTGCTCAAAATGAGCCAGCAGAAGGCGAAACACTTGTTGAAACAAAAACTGCCATCAAAGTTGCTTTTGAAGGCATGGGCGCAGACCCAACCGACGGAACAACTGCCGAGGCACTCTATATTTTGAGAACAACTTCTATATCTGCCGGTGTTGCAGTTTATAACGACCCAGGATATGACCGTGATGAGAAGTTTGACGTCGTTCCAGAAATCTCTAACCTTGAGGTTGAGGTTGAGGGAAGAGCATCATTCGTTGCAAATGATGTTGTTGGTTCAGTTAACTATGCAGGCGTTGCTTATCAAGTTAAGAACGCAAAGGTTACTGGCGTTGACGTTAAGAGTGCAAAATTCACTTCTGCATATGGCAAATTCTCTAATGGTCAAATGTTCTCTTCAACCTACATGATTGCTGGCCTTGTTAACATTGCTGGAGAGGGTGCAGACATCGAGAACAACAGCGTTGCAAGTCTTCTTGTTAACAGCGACGCAGACAAGACTTTGAAATTGGGCGCAGCCTATGTTGGTGGACTTATTTCAAGATACATCGGTGATGAGGGCGGCGTTGGAATGACTCTTAAAAACAACAGCGTTCTTGCTGGCGAAATGTACTTCAACTATAACAGTTTCTATGCTATTGGCGTTAACAAGACCGAGGCAGACGACGGACAAAAAGAAGATGTCGGCATATTCGTTGCTGGTGGACTTGTTGGTGCAATAAGCAAATATGCTGGCACAGACAAGAATGTTGACGCACTTGACTTTGCTAATGTTACTGCAACACGAATTGAGTCTAACAAAGTTTCATCTCTCAAGATAACTGCAGACTTTGCTGAAGAGGCAAAAGCATTGAAGGATGCCGACAAAGTTCTTGCTGCCGGGGCATATAGAGCAAGAGCACTTGGCGCAACAATTGGTCTTATTAACTCTCAAACTTCTAACTTCAACATTTCAACAAACGAAGTTAGCAAGGTTACAATCGAGGCTCATCAAGTAACATTCACTTATGCTTTTGGTGAAGATGGTGGAAGACCAAGACACATTGTTACTATTGGTTGCGGATATCAATACACATTCGGTATTAGCTATTCATTCAACACTAGCGCATCTGATGTTGTTGATGTTAACGGCTACGACAAAGAGAATGCAGAACTTGTTGCATACAACAACTTTGTTGCATAACAAAACATAAAAAACGGCGAGCAATCGCCGTTTTTTCATGTCAATTTTCTTAAAATTTTTATCTAATTCTTATAGGGGCGATTTTTGTTGACAATATTTTTATATTTAGTAAAATATAAATATAAGAAAGGGTACAAAATAAAAGTATGAGTTCAAAGTTGAAAAAATGGATAATAGCAGGTGTTGCATTTCTGGTTGCGGCAATTCTTGTGCTTGTTGGCATCACTTTTCTTTCGGGGCTTTCAACGGCGACGGTCTATAACCTCAGATTTGTTGAGTTGGTGAAGGTTGAGGCGTCCGAGACCCCAGAAGAAACTCCCGATGAGGACGCGCCAAGTGACCAAGAAGGAACCATAGGTGACCAGCCGACCGAGACCCCAGAAGAGCCAAAAGAAGAATATGAACTTGTTGAAGTTTTTGAAAAAGATGTCTTTTTGACAAGCAAAAACGAAAACGAGTTTGAAGTTTCAATAACCTATTCAGCGTCGGCGCAAGTTGATTTTGTTACGGCATCGTCAAACAGCGATATTGCCACTATTGAGCCAAAGGGCGATGATGTTTACACTGTCAAATATTTCAAGGCGGGGAAAACGACAATAAGTGTTTATGCGACAGAAAATCCAAGCGTTTATGACAGTTTTGTTTTGACTGTGAGAGAGAACGCGCCCGTTTCATTCGAAATTGTCACTGACCCCGAGGTCAACAAAAATGTCATCAGCGAAGACGAGGTGTTCATCTATGCTGACGACAAGGACTACTCATTCAAGTTCGATTCCACTCTTGGTGGGCAAGCAAGCGACATCAACCTTTCGGGCATCTATGTTATTAAAGACTATAACACCGAGGTCTTTGAAGACATCTATATCGACGATGCGAACAGCAGTCTTGTTATAAAGGCAAAGCAAAGCAAACTTGACACAAGAGAGTACATAACTTTGCAATCGCGCCATGGTGGAGAAGAGGGCGAGGTTGTTGAGTCGTTCATTGTTTCGGTTGACGTTCGTGGTAACTATGCAATTAACATTCAACTTTGCGTTGACACCACCTCAGACTTCAAAACCATAAAGAACATTTATGGCAAAGGGGACATCAAAGAGGGCGAAGAAAAGATTGACGCGATAATCTTGACAAGTGACGTCAATATCGTCAACTTCAAGGTTAGAGTTGTCTATACAAATGGCGATGTTTTCTATGTTACTGCAGCCATAAACAGCGCAAGTTCTGAGGACATGAAGCAAATTGAGATAATTGGCAACGAGTATTACATTGTTGCATGGGACACATCGGACAGAGAGAATTTGCATGATGCAACCGCAACAATTAGTGTTAGTGCAGAGATTGGCGATGAGCGACTGACAGACTCATTCATTATTGACTTCTATGTTGACGAGAACTCTGCCGGATTCAAAGATTTTGCCGACAGAAAACTATATAAAAAAGAACGCGATGCGGCGACGGGCGAGATTTATTACACCTATATTTATTGGGATGTTCGTTTCATGAGAGAAGATGCAATTGTTTCTCCAGAGAACGGAAGAATTATTGGTTTCACAAAAGAACCACCAACTTGCGGTGAGCCTTTCAGCACAAGTGCGCTCTTGCCAAGCGTCAAAAGGCGAGGGGACTAAGGTGAGCGAGCAATCCGCCTTTCTTGAAGTCAAGTACGGCAAAATTTTTGAAAAAGACCTTCACGGCTTAACAAAAGAAGAGGCAAGGGCAGAACTTGTTTATCTTCTGTCCTCTCTTGACACCAACATAAAAGGCATCTTGGTCACGCACGGCTACCACAAGGGCAAAGTTCTTAAAGAATTTATAAGAAGCGAGTTTTCTCACAAAAATATCTACAAGAAGATTAACATTGACGCGAGCCGTACCTTGTTGCTCGTTAGGTGGAACGAATAGTGAAAAATGATGTTTATGATTTGAACATAGCAAAAGAAACGCAAGTCAAAGACAGCAGAGGGAAAGTGGTTGTCAAATTTTTGGTGCTTGCGCTTTTGCTTGCGCTCTTGACCATAAGTTATATCTTTTGCTTTTATCGTTCACTGTATCCGGGGTTTTTAAAATATAAACTTGACGGAACATTTGACGCAAGGCACTATTTTGGCGCGTCGGCGACCGACCTTGTTGTTATTGAGCCATACAAAAATGTCTTTGACGCGCAGACTGATGACATTGTATGTTTTTATACAAGTGCATACCGCGGGAGCGGAAAACTTCTTAACATCGACGGGAATGTTTTTGTTTTGGAGACCCGCCAAGGGGACACAATAAGAATTGGTTCAAGGTTTGTTGTTGGAAAGCAGACAAACACTATCGCGTTTTTGGGCATCTTGTTTGCCATATATTTCAGTTACTATGGCGCGGGAATTTTGACGGCGGCCACTTTGGCGTATTGCTTATACTTGACATTTTCAAGAATAAACTACGAGAACACCGACGAGGGGAAGAACCTTCTAAAAAGGTATCGCCAAGAAAAAGAAGAAATAAAAAAGAGAAAAGTTGCCTTCGCAAAGATGAAAGAACTTGGCGACGTACAGCTTGTTGTGGGCTCTATTTTGGAAGGGAACTTTGAAGAAAACAAGCAAAAGTTCTGCGCGCTCAACAGCGAGATAAAGGGAAGCGCAAAGGACAAGTATAAGTATATTCTCTCTGACATTCATGAAGCGTATGCGGTGCCCGAAAGTTTGTCGAAGGTGGAAGAAGAGAACGTGACCAGCCTTGTTGAACTCATGTGTGAGGCGAAGGAAGTTGACTCTGACATTCAATATATGCTCTGCGACCTTCTTTTAAAGACACAACTTGTTGACTTTGAAAGCGAGAAGTTCATGCTCTCTGCACGCGAAATGTTAGACGGCGAGTTGACCGACGATGACAAACTCAATTTCATAACAGTCATCTACTTGATGCTCATGAAAAATACAAAACTAAGAAACGACGATTTTGTGGCTATTCTTGGCAAATTTAACGAAAAAACAAGCGAAATGGCAGAAGAAAACAAAGAAATTGCGCTTGAATACAGCAAAAATGCATTAAAATTCATAAAAACCTAAAAAAATTTGCAAAAAGGTCTAGCATTATTGAAAAAATGTGTTATAATATAGTCAATAAATGAAGAGGAGATTTTGATATGGATATTTCAAAGAAGTCTTTGGCTCTAAGCATTGTTACTGTTTTTGTTTGTTTGGCTGTTGCTGTTGTTTGCCTTATCGTTATGCATTTTGACTGGGTTTCAATAGTACTTTCGGCTGTTATCGTTGCGCTTGCTGTTTATGTTTGTGTCTTCTGTTTCCTTGTTGCAAAAGAAAACAAGAAAGCCGAGCAAGAAAACAACAATAACAACAAGTAATCTTGCAAAAGTTTGAGCAACTTATGTGCCCTTTGTGGCACATTTTTTTATGCACTTTTTATGTTTGACAAGCACGCGCAATATTTATATAATTAACTTATGAGAAAAGGCAAAATCGTTGGTGAAGAGTATAGGTCGCAACTTCAGGCTGTGACATTTTCTGACGAGGCAAGCAATGTCTCTTCACTAAAGAAGAGCCGTCTTGACACCTATGACGAACTTGAAAGTTACAAACGACTCAGAAAAAGGCGCATAAAAATAGCGTGGTATCGAATGCTCATTTGGATGCTTGTTTTGGTGTTTGTGCCCGTTTTTGTCTTCACGGCGGTTGTCATTGTTAGCCCAACAAAGGTGCACAACTTCTTTGGCCTAACGTTCTATATTGTGAGGACCGAGAGCATGAAGCCAAATATCGATGTTAACGACTGTATTGTTCTGAGACGCATAACCTCTCAAGACGACATAAGTATTGGCGACGACATAACCTTTATTCGTGACAGCGACGGCGAGACCGTCACCCACAAAGTGTTCGCAATTGAAGAAAAGGACGGTCAAAAGTACTTCATAACAAAGGGCACAAATAACGCCAGTGTGGACGCGGGCATGACCTCGTTCGACAGCATTATTGGAGTGCGAATTGCAACAATTGGCTGGCTGGGGCAAACTATAATGTTCTTTAGAACTTGGTATGGGCTTATGACCTTCATTTTGGGATTTGTGCTCATGCTTGGGCTGTTCTATTTGAGTTTTAGGATATCCGACGATATTAGGGCGGTTGGGAAATAGTATAAAATCCTCTGTGCTTGGCAATATTTAGCATGGAGGATTTTTTATGCGCAGAAAGAATTTGGCAGCAACGGTCACCACCATGCTGTGTGCACTTTTGTTCATTGTTATTGGCTCATGCTTTGCCACATTTTTATATCAAAGGCAGATTATAAAGGTTCTTGACCCAAAGATTGTTGTCGCCGAGGGAATGGCAGTCTTTGACGCAAATGGCGACAAGGCAATTAGCACCCTCAAACTCTCATCCATGAAACTTGGCCTTAAACCCGCAACGGGAGAAGAAGACGTTGAAACGGGCATCCCTTCCACTGTCGCTGAGAAAAAGGGGAGCGAAGGGCAATATGCAAAGTTCAAGGTCTATGCTCCAAGTGGCGCGACAATAGTTATAAAGAACATTAAAATAGACAGCAAAGAAAAGGAAGAGGACATAAAAAAGGAGCGGGAGAATATCAAGGTCTCTGTAAAAGAAATAAAAGAGAGCACAAAGTCTTTAAGTGAAGATGAGGTCACGCTTGGCAGTGTTTCAGCCAGCGACGAAAGGCAAGAGTTGACGTTTTTTGTCTGGCTGTCGGCAAAGGCGGGCGAGGTCTTGAAGGCGTCCACAATCTCTTTTGAAATTCATCTTGTTATGGGCTAATAAAAATTTACAATTTACTTCATACTATGTGTATGAAGAGTGAAAAAAATGGCAAGTTTTTGAAAGGCGCGGTTGTTCTTATGCTCTTTGGACTTTTGTCCAAGGTGGTGGGCGCGGTGTATCGCATTCCGCTAACAAGCATCATCACCGCCGAGGGTATGGGAATGTATCAAATGGTGTTCCCGCTATATACCCTTCTTTTGACCATTTCAAGTTCGGGACTGCCATCAAGCATTTCAAAAATCATAAGCGAAAACCTTGCAAAAAACAGATATAGGCAAGCAGAGAGGACCATGAAGGTGTCTTTTATATTGCTTATATCTTTTTCTGTTTTGTGCAGTCTTATAGTGTTCTTTGGCGCGAAGTTCTTTGCGTCGGTTCAAGGGAACAAAGACGTTTATATTTGCTATCTTGGGCTTTGCCCCGCAATAATCTTTGTTGGGCTCATTTCGGGCTACAGAGGATATTTTCAAGGTCTAATGAAGATGTTTCCTTCGGCAGTGTCGGGCTTTTTTGAGCAAATTTTCAAACTTGGTTTCGGGCTGTGGCTGTCGTCAGTTTTGGTGAAAAAAGGCATAAACTACGGCGTTCTTGGTGCGCTTTTGGGGGTGAGCATTAGCGAGGCGTTTGCCTTTTTATATCTTTTTTTGACCTATATCATATATAAAAGGCGCCACGCCGTTAGTAATGCCAGCGACGACTTTGAACTCTCATACAAGAAGACGGCGGGGAAGATACTTTCGCTCTCGCTCTTTGTGACGCTCGGGGGACTTATCATGCCAATAAGTATGCTCATTGACAGTTCGGTCACCATAAACATCTTGAAGTCCATTGGCTATGGCGTTAAAAGTGCGACCACTCTCTTTGGACTGCAAACGGGCAGTGTTGGGTCAATTGTCAATATGCCCGTAGTTCTGTCGCTCAGCGTGGCAACGGCGATTTTGCCGTGCGTCTCTCATCAAGTGGCGTCAAAGGACTTTGAGGGGGCAAAGGAGTCGGCGTCAAGGGCACTTTTGATTGCAATTATCTTTGCACTGCCCTCAAGCGTGGGATGTTTCAGTCTGGCAGAACCAATCATAAGACTCCTCTATGCCCGCAGTTTGAACGCCGTGGAAATAGAAATTTCTGCAAAAATCTTGGAGGTCGCCAGCATAAGCATATTTTACCTTGCGCTCTTGCAAGTCACGTCGGGGCTTTTGCAAGGGCTCAACTGCTTTTATGTGCCACTTATTTCGCTAATTGTCGGGGGAATTGCAAAAGTTGTTTTGAACCTTATTTTAATAAGGATACCGCAAGTGAACATTTTGGGCGCAGAGGTCTCAAACGCCATTTGCTACTCCTTGGCACTTATAATTAACCTTGCCGTGCTGAAAAGAAAAGGGGTCATAAAAATGGATTTTAGACTCCTTGGGGTGATAATTCTGTCGGGAATGGTGTACTTTTCAAAATATGTTTTTGTTTTTTTGAGGGGGCTCGCCGTAAACTTTTATGTTTCTTTGCTGATAACCCTTGTCATGGTTGTTGGAATATACTTCTTCTTTATTTTCATCCTCTACAAAAAACAACTATTTCACAGAAAAAAAGTTTGAATTGTTTTCAATTCTTGCAATGCTTTGATATAATTATGCCATGAGCGAATTGAAAATAGGTAATGTGACCCTAAAAAACAACCTCTTGCTTGCGCCAATAGCGGGGTATAGCGATGTGGGGTTCAGAAAAGTTTGCAAAAAGTATGGGGCAGCGCTTACGTGCACCGAGATGATTAGCGTTAAGGCGCTATTGTTCGGCAACAAAAAGACTTTTGACTTGCTTGCGACGTTCGAAGGAGAAAAGCCTTGCGCCGTTCAACTTTTTGGTTCAAATCCAAAGGACTTTGAAAAAGTTTTAAAACTTGGAATATTAGACAAGTTCGACATCATCGATATCAACATGGGCTGTCCCGCGCCAAAGATTTTTCAAAACGGAGACGGGAGTGCGCTCCTTGGCGACATAAAGAAGGCGGGGGACATTGTTAGGGCGTGTGTTAGAGCGACCTCAAAGCCAATAACTGTTAAGTTTAGGAGTGGCATAGACAGCGACCACATTGTTGCCGTGGAGTTTGCAAAGGAACTTGAAAGCGCGGGAGCGAGTATGCTCACCATCCATGCAAGAACAAGGCAACAAGGCTATTCGGGGCGCGCAGACCTATTGGTTGCAAAGGCGGTAAAAGATGCGGTGAATATCCCCGTTGTTGTAAGTGGTGACTGCGTTGACAAAAAAAGTTACATTAGTATTCTTGAAAAGACGGGGGCAGACGGCGTTATGATTGCTCGTGGCGCGCTTGGAAGGCCCGAGGTGTTTGCCGAAATCTTGGACGAAGATGTGAGGGTGGACAAACTAAGTGACATCATGGAGCACATAAAAGAACTTCAAAAACACTTTGACGACCGCTACATCGTTCTTACAATGAGGTCGCACATCGCCTTTTACTTAAAGCGCGCAAAAGTGAGCGTGAGCGAGAGGCTTGCCCTTATGAAAGAAGAAAACTTGCAAAATGTTGTTAAGATGCTGAGAGGCTTATTATAATGGCTCATACATTTGACAAACAAAAAATATATTTGCTAGAATATAATTACTTTATTTTAATGGAGTTATTATGAACAAGAAAACTTTTAAAGATATAGATGTTGCGGGCAAGCGAGTTTTTGTCCGCGTGGACTTTAATGTTCCAATAGATGAAAACAACAAGATTGCCGACGACACGCGCATAAAAGCGGCAATCCCAACCATTAATTACCTTGTGCACCAAGGAGCAAAGGTCATTTTGTGTTCGCACCTTGGCAGACCCGATGGCATGGTCAATCCAAAATACTCTCTTGCTCCAGTTGCAAAGAGGCTTCAAGAACTTTTAAACAGGCCAGTCAAAATGGCAACCGACACAATAGGTGAGAGCGCGAAGAAACTCACAAGTGAGATGCAAGACGGCGACATCGTCATGCTTGAGAATGTCCGCTTTTATAAAGAGGAAGAGGCGAACGACGACAACTTTGCAAAGGAACTTGCCAGCCTTGCCGACGTTTATGTTAACGACGCGTTTGGAACTGCCCACAGAGCGCACGCCTCAACCGCGGGCATCGCAAGGCACATTCCAGCCGTTGCGGGATTTTTGATGTGCAAAGAAATTGTTTCGCTCTCAAAGGCGGTTGAAGATGCTGAGCCTCCTTTTGTTGTCATCCTTGGGGGCGCGAAAATTTCTGACAAAATTGGAGTTATTGCAAAACTTTTGGCGAAGGCAAATGTCATCTTGATTGGTGGCGCAATGGCGAACACCTTTATCGCTGCAAAGGGGGGCAAACTCTCCATGAGCAGATACGAAAAAGACAAGATTGACGTTGCAAAGCAGATTATGGAAGAGGCTGAGAAACTCAATGTCAAACTTCTTTTGCCAGTCGACGTGGTTGTTGCAAACGAGTTTTCGCCAACCGCATCGTCAAAGGTGGTTGACGCCTATAATATCCCCGACGGGTATCAAGGCATGGACATTGGTCCAAAGACAAGGAAACTATTTAAAAAAGAGATAAAGAAGGCAAAGACAATAGTTTGGAACGGACCTCTTGGCGTCTATGAGTTCAAGAAGTTTCAAAAGGGAACAAAGAAAATAGCAAAGGCAGTTGCAAAGACCGATGCCATGAGCGTTGTTGGTGGAGGAGACAGCGTTGCAGCAATAACCGAACTTGGCTATGCTTCAAAGGTGACCCACCTTTCAACGGGCGGTGGCGCAACTCTGAAATTCCTTGAAGGCAGCGTTCTTCCGGGCGTTGAAATGCTAGAGGACAAATAATGGCAAAGAAGTGGATTGTTGCAAACCTTAAACTCTATAAAGGCAAAAAAGAGACTTTAAACTGGCTTAAAGAACTTTTGAAAATCGTTGACCAAAACAAGAACAACATTGTTGTTTGCCCTTCGGCGCTCTTCATTGACGAGGCATACAAACTTACAAAAAACACGAACGTGAAGGTCGGTGGACAAGATTGCTCAACCTATGTTGACGGCGCCTTTACGGGAGAAATAAGTGCGTCGGCATTAAGTGAAGAGGGCGCAAGCGTTGTTATTATTGGCCACAGCGAAAGACGACGCTTATTTTTTGAGAATAACAGCATTGTTTTAAAGAAACTTGAAATTGCCTTGAACCTTGGGCTCACCGCCATTGTTTGCCTTTCGGGGGAGAGCAAAGACGACTATGTTAATGAGATTGATGCCGAGGTCCGCGAACTGACAAAGGGCATTGACCCTTCTTTTGCAAAGAAAATAATATTTGCCTATGAGCCCGTTTTCGCAATTGGAACGGGGGTTAGCATGGAGCCAAAACTTGTTAATAGTGCCCTTGCACAAATTAAAACGACAACAAAAGACGTTTTTGGCAAGAGCACGTTTGCAATCTATGGCGGTAGCGTCAACCTTGAAACGGCATCCGAGTTTCTTAAAGAGAAGAATATCGACGGCCTCTTGATTGGGAAGGCAAGCAAGGACGCCAGCGTTTTTGCAAAAATCTGCGAGTTGTAGCAATATTGACATTAGGTGTGGCGTGTGTTATAATTTCTTCGGGTAGACGATATGCAAAATCTATTATTCAACCTAAATATGTTACTTGCGCAGACCGCACAAGAAAAGAAGTTGACCCTTCTTTATGTTGGTCTGTTCTGTTTTGGACTCATGATGCTTGTTATCGACACCCAAGCCGGAAAAAGGTGGGTGGGCGACAACAAACTTCTAACAAAAATTATAGGAGTTGTCTTCGTTATTATCATAATTGTTTTTATTATTCTCTATTTTGTTCTATAACTTTTCAAAAACTGCTTGATAAAAAAGAAAACTCGTGATATAATTCAAAAGTCTATTGGAGGAGAAATGAAAAATCTTAACCTTATCAACGTGTTGTCAAGTGATGCTATGCCCGCATGGGTAGTTAGTTCATTCCCAGTTATAAAGATAGTTTTGGCTGTTCTTATTTGCCTTTGCGCACTCACTGTAACGATTTTGGTGCTATGTCAAAAAACTGAGGACCAAGGCGGAACAAACGCCATCACCGGAACTGCCGACACCTTCTATAACCGCAACAAGGGTGAGTCACTTCAAGGGAAAATCAAAAAGACAACAATTGCACTAACAATCAGCATTTTTGTTCTTTGCATTGCATTCCTTATCATCAACTCAATCTACAGAGGATACTAAAATTTGTCTAGGCTTTGCCTAGATTTTTTTTGCAAGATTGCATATATTTTTGTTCCTATATCCATACTAGAAATAGTTAATGGAGGGGGAATATATGATTATTGCAAACATTGTTGCACTTTCGATAATGATTGTCGGCTGTTTTAATTGGCTATTGGTTGGAGTTTTTTCTTGGAACCTTGTGACATGGATTTGTGGCGCGGGCGTTATCGCAAGAATTATCTATGCAATTGTTGGGCTCGCGGGAATTTGGATGCTCATCATGCTCTGCATAAGAAGAACACGCCTTTTCTCAAAAGACCCGACAACAATGAAGAAAGAATAGGCAAAAAACAAAAAGAGGTTAAAACAAAACCTCTTTTTTGTTTGATAAAGAATGTAAAATAGGTTATAATTTTTTTTGAGGTAACTATGAAAATAAAGACTGATTGGAATCTCTGCGAGATTTATGAAAATGAAGAAGAAACCATAAAGGACTACGAAAAGTATAAGTCACTTTGCGAAAGCCTTACCACCTTCAAGGGGAAACTTAACACCCCCGAAAATATCTTGAAATACTACAAGATTGACGAAGAGGCGAGCAAACTTTCAACAACCTTCTTTTGCTATTTGTATCTTAGAAAGTCACTTAACGGAAAAGACGAGTTTTCGAGGAAACTTCTTGGCGAGTACGAAATCTTTGCAACTAACCTCGCGCCAAAACTTGCCTTTGTCTTGGTTGAGATGAGCAAAAATAGTGAAGAGTTTTTGCTTGACCTTGCAAAAAGGAAGGAGTTCTCTCACTATGACCAAATGTTAAAAGACATCGCCCGCGGGAAGAAACACATCTTGCCCGAAAAGGTGCAGGCGGCACTTGACATGAACCCTTCTCTTGGCAACTTTGACGAGGTCTTTGACAATTTCAACGACGTTGACCTCAAATTCGGGAAAATTAAAGTTGACGGAAAAAGCGTTGAGTTAACTCACGCAAAGTACGCCAGCATTCTTCAAAACAGCGACCAAAACACAAGAAAGCGTGCCTACAACATGATGCACAAGGCGTTTGCCGACTTCAACTATACCCTTGGCTCGCTCTACCTTTTGGACGCGAAAGAGAGTTTGTATCTTTCAAAACTCCACAAGTTTAAGACCTTGCTTGAAGCCTCTTGCGACGGGGACAAGACCGACCCAAAGGTTCTTTCAACGCTAATTGACGTTGTCTCTTCAAACCTTGATTTGTTTTATCGCTTTGAAAGGCTAAACAAAAAAGCGCACGGCATAAAAGACTACTATTATTTTGACAACTACCTTCCAATTGGAAGCATTAGTGAAAAGTTTGACTTTGAAAAGTCTTGCAAGATTGTGCTTGACGCACTTAATGTTATGGGCGAAGAGTATGTCGGTGTTTTGAAAACTGCCATGGAGTCGGGTTGGATAGACGCGTTCGAAAAGCCGTCAAAGACCAGCGGAGGATTCTGCCTTGACATTTATGGCTGCCACCCATATGTTCTTTTGAACCACGAAAATGTCTATAGCGGGATGTCCACCATTGCGCACGAACTTGGTCACGCCATGCATGGCTACTACACCTCAAAGACTCAGCCAATAACAAAGGCAGACCCAAGCATCTTTGCGTGCGAAGTTGCGTCCATTGTCAATGAGATTATTCTTAATAAGTACATGATTGCAAAAACAAAAAGCAAAGAAGAAAAACTCTACTATGTCCACAACTTGCTTCACCACTTCTACACAACGCTGTACCGCCAGACCATGTTCTCAGAGTTTGAGTACTTTGTCTACTCGTCGCTAGAAAAGGGTAAGCCTCTCATTGTTGAGGATCTTAACAAAGAGTATGAAAGACTGCAAAAGAAGTATTTTGGCGACGAGGCAAAAAAGACCAAGTACAGCAAGTACGAGTGGAGCAGAATACCGCATTTTTACAGACCATACTATGTCTATAAATACTCTACTGGCTTTATCTCGGCGTGCACAATCGCAGAAAAAATCATGAGCGGAGACAAAAAGTACCTTGAAAAGTACAAAAACTTTTTGAAGGCGGGTTCAAGCGTTGACCCAATTGAACTTTTAAAGAGTGTTGACGTTGACCTCACGAGCAAGTCAACTTTTGAGGGCGCGTTCACGCTCTATAAGTCACTACTTGACGAATTTGAAGAACTTATTAACTGAGGAGAAATTTATGTTCATTGTCATTTCGGGGCCATCTGGCGCGGGGAAAACCCCACTTCTATACAGAATTGTCGAGGTTTATCCAAACATAAAGAAGGTTCAATCATACACAACAAGAAGGGTGAGAAGAAGAGAAATTGGTGGCACCTATATTTACATGACGCGCAACCAATTTGAAGAAAAAATCAAAGAGAACTTCTTTCTTGAATACAACAAGGTGCACAAGGACCAAGAGTACTACGGAACAGGGCTCAATTCGTATCAAAAAGTCATAAAAGAGGGCTGTGTTGCCATAAAAGACATTGATGTTGACTCGTATAAGAACATAAAGGCAAACAGCAATATAGACATTGTTGGAATATATGTCACTGTTAAAAACCGAAACATTTTGTTTGACAGACTCCGCGAGAGAGGTGAAACTGAAAAGACCATTAACTTGAGGCTGTTTGACCGCGTTGACTACGAGAACTCGCAAAGTGGCTTCTATGACTATGTTGTCTACACCGACAAGTTTGAAAAGGCGTGCGACGAGGTGGAAAAAATCATCGACGCCGAGTTCAAAAAACGGGGAATTGACGTCAAGAAAAACGACGTTGACAAAGTCAAGAAACCAATGTTTTAAAAATGGAGGGATAAAACCCTCCATTTTTTTGCCCTCCACTTTTGGGGGCTTTTTCCACAATACAAATATAAACTTAGTTTACAACACTTTTTTTGAAAAGTAAAACAAAATTCAAGCAAGTTTGTTGAAACTACATAAAGAAATTAAAACCGGGGCGTTTGTTTGACACCCCTTTTTCTTGAATTTTATAATGCGAATATAAGGAGAGTGTTATGAGTAAGTACATTTTTGTGACTGGTGGAGTTGTGTCATCGCTTGGAAAGGGAATAACGGCGGCAAGTCTTGGAAGACTTCTTAAAAATAGGGGGCTTAGAGTGACAGTCCAAAAACTTGACCCATATCTTAACGTTGACCCGGGAACTATGAGCCCTTATCAGCACGGCGAGGTCTTTGTGACTGACGATGGCACAGAAACCGACCTTGACATTGGTCACTATGAGAGGTTTTTGGACGACAGTTTCAACAAAAACTGCAACTATACCAGCGGAAAAATCTACTCAAGCATCATAAAAAAAGAGCGCGAGGGCGCGTATCTTGGGGGAACGGTGCAAGTTGTCCCTCACGTCACGAACGAGATTATTTCTGCCATGAAGAGCGTTGAAAGTGACAACATAGACATTGTCATTGTTGAGGTGGGAGGCACTGTTGGAGACATTGAAGGCTTGCCATTTTTAGAGGCAATAAGGCAGTTTCGCATGGAAAAGGGCGAACACAACACCGTCCACATTCATGTTACGCTTTTGCCTTATCTTGAGGCGGCGGGTGAGGTCAAAACAAAACCCACTCAACACTCGGTCAAGGAACTTACGGGGCTTGGGCTTGTGCCAGACATTGTGGTATGTCGCTCAAACAAAAATGTTGAAATGAGCGACGAAATGAAAAGGAAAATTGCGCTGTTTTGCACTCTTAAAAGCGAAAGGTACGTCATCCACAACAAGGACGCTGAGTCGCTTTATGATGTTCCTCTACTTTTAAAAGAGCAAAAGCTTGACGATGTTGTGCTTGAAATTTTGAAAATTAGGGCAAAACAGCCAGTTAACGGCGAGTGGAAAAGAATGGTTGCTGCCTTCAAAAAGGACTACCCACAAAAGACGGTCGCCATTGTTGGCAAATACACCATGGTGCCCGACGCCTATATCTCGGTGACCGAGGCAATCAAGCACGCCGGAATAGCCAACAAAATAAAGACAAAGATAAAACTTGTTGACAGCGAAGACATGGAGAAAAGGGGTGCGGCTGCGCTTCTTGAAGGGGTGGACGCCATTGTTGTTCCCGGGGGATTCGGCAACCGCGGAGTTGAAGGCAAGATTGAGGCGGTAAGATTCGCGCGTGAGAACAAAGTTCCATTCCTTGGATTGTGCCTTGGAATGCAAGTCGCCGTCATTGAATTTGCAAGGAATGTTGCGGGTCTTAATGCGGCAAACACGACCGAGATAAACGAGCATTGTCCCGTGCCCGTCATTGCATTTATGGAGGACCAAAAGGCCATAACAAAGAAAGGGGGAACCATGCGCCTTGGGGCATACGATTGCAAGTTGAAGGAGGGGACAAGGGCATTTGAGGCTTATGGAAGTGAGATTATTTCTGAGCGTCACCGCCACCGCTACGAGTTCAATAACGCCTATAAGAGCACTCTTGAAAAGGCGGGGCTGGTCATTTCGGGAGTCAAC
Organism: uncultured Clostridia bacterium; assembly: GCA_947595235.1. Taxonomy (GTDB): domain Bacteria; phylum Bacillota; class Clostridia; order Christensenellales; family UBA1242; genus UMGS2069. Next base: position 42,522 of record CANQEP010000001.1, on the reverse strand, counting down.
CCTCAAAGAAATCTTGTTGAAATCGTTGAACTTAAAGACCACCCATTCTTTGTTGGAGTTCAATTTCACCCCGAACTCAAAAGCCGTCCAAACCGCCCACATCCGCTATTCAAGGCACTTATTAAGAGCATAAAATAATGAAATTGTGCTTTGCCTAGACAACTGACTTGACGCCGGTTTAAGAGTTATAAAAGTTGCGACCGCAGTTGTTTACAATTTGTAAACAACTCAAATATTTGAAAAAGGTTTCGACTAACATCAATAAAAGCAAAATAAAAAAGTCGAGAGTGGACCACTTTCGACTTTTAACTTATGCCTATTTTAACTGTTAAGGCTTTTTATGAGCACTTGCGCGTATAGTTTGTTGACGATTGAAATTGTTGCGTGATAGAGCGCGTTTGGGGTGGTTTGTGGCTTTTGCATGCCCTTGCTCTTTAAGGCACTTTCAAGAAGAGTGCAAAAATTTTCATACGCCTCTTCTTCGCCGCAGATGGAGACTTGTTGTGAGATGAAGGCCTTTACTTCTTCGAGCGAGAATATTTGCTTGAGGAAGAACACAACAAAGATGTAGGCGATGTGACGCCTTGAATACTTCTTTCCGCTTGGGGCGGGGATGATGCCACTTTTAACGTAGTTATTTATCATGCTTGGGGTGATGAAGTTCTCTTCTTCGCCATAGGGAAAGATTGAAAAGTACTTTTTCACGTATATGATGACTTGGTCCATGTAAAGTTCAAGGTCAGGTATCTCGTTGATGCGAGGAAGATGATATTTGTCAAATGCTGTCATATTTCTATTTTTCCTTATTTAATTCCATTTTATCACATATAAATTATTTTGTAAACGCATTAAAGCAGTTGACATGACAATTTATATCGTATAAAATAGTTTTGAAAACTAGATGATGTAGTTTTTTGTAAATTTAGGAGAAAAAAATGAGCAAAATTATTCTTTCAGTTGAAGAAACGTGTGATATAGACCCCGCCGAACTCGATAAATTGGGAGTGAGGCACTTGCCATTATGTCTTAGGAACGAGACGACGGGCGAGGAAAATCCAAAAATAACATTAAAAGAGTTCTATAACGAAATTCGCCACGGCGCGACCTTTAAGACCAGCCTCATAAACGAGTTTGAGTTCACGGAGTTCTTTAAGAACCTCGTTAAAGAAGGTGATGTTGTTCACCTTGGGTTCACTGGAGGACTTAGCGGAACGAATAAGTGTGCCATGGACGCTGCCGAAAAGGTCAACGCGCTTGGCGGTAACAAGGTCTATGTTGTTGATACCCTGACGGGGTCGGGCGCGCAAGCCATAATTTTGAGAGAGGTCATGAAAAAACTTGAGGCGGGCGCCAGCGCGCAAGAGGTTGTGGACTTTGCGAATGACCTTAAGATGCACATCACCTTGAACTTTACTCCTGAGGACATGAAGACCCTTGCAAAGAGTGGCAGACTTAACAAGGTGCTTGCACTCATTGGAACAATTCTTAACATAAAGCCCATAATTTATTGCACAAACGAGGGAAAATTCGCCATAAGGCAAAAGGTCATTTCAAGAAAGAAAGCGCTTTTGAGAATGGTGGAACTCTTCAAAGAGAATTACAACTTTTTGAGCGAATATGTCTACATCTTGCACGGCGACAAAGAAGAGGACGCAAACTTCATAAAAAATGAGATACTGAAAGACGAAAGGTTTGCAAAGTGCAACATCGTTGTTGACTATCTTGGAACGATTGTTGGGGCGCACGGTGGACCGGGCAACCTTTGTATGTGCTTCACATCTGAAAAAAGATAAAAATTCAGCCTTTCGCGGGCTGTTTTTAATAATTTTTTGAGCCTTTGGTAATACTAAACTTGCGGAGTAAAGTTTATGTTTGCATTAAGGGTTTTGATGTGTATAATATTTTTGTTTGGTGGAGGAAGTATGAAAAGCGAGTTGAGAGATTGTTTTTATGACGCAAGCCAAGTTATTGTCAGCGTTGATGGGCAAGAGACTGCTCTTATAAAGGGTGATGACAAGTATGAAGAAGTTATGGGTGCGCTACTTGAAATAACAAAAAATTCTCACGAGATGCCCGCCTTTGGCGTGAGCCTTGACGACATGACGCGAGAAGACAAAAAGCATGGAGTTTGGGTTGAACTTGTTTTTGATGGCGCTATGGAGCATAACGAAATGCCGTTCGAGGCATTGCTAATTTATGTTAATAAAGATTATCAAGCGTTCAACCTTGTGCGAAAGAATAATGGAAAGTACGAGGGAAGGTGCTTTCATTTGAGTCTTGAAAAAAATATGCAAAAGTTGAGCGACACAATTTCGTTGCTAAGTGTCTAGTTTTCACCTTTTTCGGGGGTGTCATTGCCAAAATAATTTTCAATAACCTTGTTTATTCTTCCAGTTTTGCAAATCATATCATAAAGGTCGGCAGAAAAGTTCGCATTTTCGGGACTATTTTGCAAAACCTTTACAAGTGAGGCAAATGCCTTGTTGGTCTTTACTTGGTCAGAGGCAATTTTTTTCAGTTGCGAGTCGCTGGTGGCGTCTTTACCGCTGAGAGTCACCGAAATGGTCTGAGACTCACTCATAAGGCGAACATATAATTCTTCTAACTTTTCTTGTTCAATCTTGTCCATAAAAAAATCCCCTTGTGAAATTATTATAACACAAGGGGAGATTGTTTTCAATAGGTTTTTTATTTTACTGCCAAAACGTGGATGCGGTTTCTTGTTGATGGGTCTTCAAGTGGGTCGAGTGAGAAGCGGCAAAGGGTAACGGTTTTGAACCCAGCCTTTTTCAGAGCCTCAACAATGTCATCGTTTGGGAAATATGCCTCAACTTGAATGTCAAAAGTCTTTTTGTAGGCGTCATCAGTGTTTTTGATATAATAGATGTTGTTCATGATGCACTTGTTGTCGATGCCCTTCTTGACTTGGGTGATGTGGTCGATGTCTTCGCCCTCTTCATAATCAACCTCGTTCCAGTTAGAGAGTTTGTACTCGGTGTAGTAGTCGAACATGAACATTCCACCTTTGTTAAGGCAATTTGAAACATTTTTGAAAAGCTCTTGCCACTCACCAAAGCGCTCAAGAGTGTTGACCATGTCGTGGTTGCAAGTAACAAGGTCAAATTTGGTTTTGTATGGAATGTCATACAGAGACTTTGAAAGGGCAAAGGTGATGTTTGGGTACTTCGCCTTGCTGTACTCAACCATGCTCTTTGCAATTTCTGTTCCATAACAAGTGAACCCAGCCTTTGAAAAGCGGTTCAAAAATTCACCCGTTCCGCAAGCAATGTCAAGACAAGTTTTGTAGGGAAGGTGATTGGTTTCTATATATGAAAGAAGGTTTTGACCGAGCGTTGACGAGAACCCTCCTTGGTCTGAGCTCCATGCAGCAGCATAGTTGGTGTCAAATGAATTTGCAACATAGTTTTCCATAAAAACTCCTCCAATTTCAATAATTATAACACACTAATTCACAAAAGAAAAATCTTTTGCATTATTTCACTAATTTTTTTTGTGCAAAAACGGCAAAAATATTTGAGGAAAACGCTTGATTTCAAACATTTGTTCGAATATAATATAGATATGAGAAAAATACTTCACTCTGACCTTAATAACTTCTATGCGTCTGTCGAGTGCCTTCTTGACCCGTCACTTGAGGGTTTTCCCGTGGTGGTTTGCGGAAAGACTGAGGACAGGCACGGGATTGTGCTTGCAAAAAACATGATTGCTAAAAGGGCGGGGATAAAGACGGGCATGGTACTTTTTGAGGCAAAGAAACTTTGCCCCGACCTAAAATGTGTTGAGGCGCGCCACGATATGTATTTGAAATATTCGCGCGCGGTCAGAAAGATATACCTTGAATATACCGACCAAGTAGAGCCTTTTGGGATTGACGAGGCGTGGCTTGACGTTACAACAAGTCCAAAATGCGGGGGCGATGCCTACCTTATTGCCGAGGAAATTAGAAGACGAGTTAAAGAAGAGATTGGTTTGACCGTTTCAATTGGCGTCAGTTTCAACAAGGTCTTTGCAAAACTTGGCTCAGACCTAAAGAAGCCTGACGCGGTCAGCGTCATCTCAAAACAGAACTTCAAAGATGTTGTTTGGAAACTTCCGGCAAGTGACCTTTTGTATGTGGGGCGTGCAACAAAAGAGAAGTTAAACAAACTTAACATTGTCACCATTGGCGACCTCGCGCTCTATGATGCAAAGATTTTAAAGTCCAAACTCGGCAAGTGGGGAGAGGTCCTTCGGGCATACGCGCGCGGTGAAGACATGGACCCCGTGAGAAAGTATGAGGAGCACGACGAGATAAAGTCGGTTGGAAACAGCCTTACATACTACAGAGATGTTCGAACAGACGACGATGTCTATGCGCTTTTGACCCTTCTTGCAGAAAGCGTTTCATACAGAATGAAACATGACGGGTTCAAACTCGCAAGGACGGTGAGTTTGAGCATAACAACAAATGACCTAAGAAGCAAAATTCGTATGGCAAAGATTGAGCCAACCAGCCTCAGTCGTGATATTGCAGACGGGGCGTTTAAGTTATTCAAAGAAAATTTTTCTTGGAGTGAGGGCCTCATAAGAGGACTTGGAATTAGCGTTAGCGATTTCACTGACCATGCCCAAATGGACTTTTCGGGCAAGGAGCAAGAAAGAGAAAAACTCACAAAACTTGAGAGCACAATTGAGGACATTCGCGACAAGTTTGGAAGAAATATAATAAACAAGGGGATTGTCTTCACCGATGACCACATGAAGGAACTCGACATAAGGGGAGACATTGGTGCGCTTTCAAAAGAGAAGGTCAACGCTGCTCCTCTCTATTCAGCACTGGACTTGACAAGAATTGAAAAAAGTAATTTATAAATGTAAAAAATCAATAAAATTACATAAAATTTTACAAATAAAAAATTAAAATTTGAAATTTAGTCAACTTCAACAAACCAAATAAAGCCATCAAGAAACAAAAACCGCTCTTGATTTTTTACTCTTATTGTGTACCTAACGCCCATGCCACCACCTTTCAAACTTGCTCTTGGCCTTGCGTCAAGAATGCGGTCAATCTCTATTTCTCTGCCGTCTTCCCACAAAATGGAGAGGGGAACAACCTCGCCAGTGGCTTTCATGAGCGCCTTCACTGTAACATCTTTTCTCATAGAGGTATTATGGGCAAAATAACATCTTTGCATACCACAAAAAAATCAGCCATGAAAGTATAAATTTCCATGGCTGAATTTATTTTTTGACTATTTTTTTATATTTTTTGCGTATTTTTTATGGCATTTTGCGTTTTTTCACTTTTCTGAGAGTTTTTTATACCTCAAAAAGCGATTTTTTGCATAATTTTCTGCATTTTTAAACAATCTGTCTGCAATTTCTGGCTTAGATTTTGCCAATGTGAAGTATCTTGATTGAGTCTTTATGAAGTCTGCATAGAGCATATTTGCAAATGGTGGGTCAAGCGTTAAGCCTTTGTCTGGGTCATATCTATAAAGATTCCAATATCCCGAAAGCACGGCTTGTTTTTGTTGCTCATTGGATTTTGACATATCCGAGCCGTGGTTAATGCAAGGGCAATAGGCGATGACAATCGATGGACCGTTATGCTCTTCTGCCTCTTTAAGGGCGGTTATGGTTTGCTGCATATTTGCACCTAGGGCAACGCTGGCAACATAGACATTAGGGTAGTTCATGGCAATTGCGCCAAGGTCCTTTTTGTTGGTCTGCTTTCCCCCAGACGCGAACTTGGCAACCGCCCCCATAGGGGTTGCCTTGCTGGCTTGACCGCCTGTGTTCGAATAAACTTCTGTGTCAAGCACAAGCACTCTTACTTTTTCGTTTGAGTGGAGCACGTGGTCAAGACCGCCAAAGCCAATGTCATATGCCCAGCCATCGCCACCAATTATCCAAACCGTGCTGTCAAACAGCGCAGATGTCAATCCGTATAGATTTTTGAGGTATGTTGTTGGCTTTTCTTTCACAAGAGCGTCAATTTGCGTGCGGATGCCACTTGCAAGTTCATTGGACTTTTCCTCTTGTTCTTTCCATTTTTTTAGGGCGTTCACAAGAGTTGTTGGTATGTTTTGTTCGTCAAGCGAGGTGTCGCAAAGCCCCGAGAGGTCAAGCCCGCCACCTTTCGCACTTCTTGTTTTTGGAAGGGTCAAAATTTCGTCAATTAGTCTGTTGAGTGAGTCGCGGTTCTTGTCGGCGGACTTCTTTATGCCAAGTCCAAACTCGGCATTGTCCTCAAACAGACTGTTTGCCCAAGCGGGGCCAAAGCCCTCTTTGGTCTTTGTGTATGGGCAGGTTGGGGAAGAGCCACCATAGATGCTTGAGCACCCCGTTGCATTGGCGATAATGAGGTTCTTTCCATAGAGTTGGGTCAAGAGTTTTATGTATGGGGTTTCGCCACATCCCGCGCACGCGCCCGAGAACTCGAACAGAGGTTTTTCAAACTGGCTACCCTTTATAGTATCCTTTTTGAAGATTGTTTGTGGATTTTCATGGTCTTTGACAAGTTCGTATCTTTTCTTTTCGCTCTCGATAATTTCATCTGGCTTAACCATGCTTATTGCTTTTGATGGGCAAATATTCGCGCAGTTTTCACAGCCCGTGCAGTCCATAGGGCTGTGCACTATTGCAAAGTCATATCCCTCAATTCCAAGAGCGGGCTTTGCTCCAAGAAGTTTGCTTGCCTTTGAACCAGACTTGACAAGGTATGGCCTTATGCACGCGTGAGGGCAGACAAGCGAACACATATTGCATTCAATACATTTTTCACTATTCCAACAAGGAAGGGCGGTCGCAATGTTTCGCTTCTCGAACTGACTTGTTCCAGTTGGAACCTCGCCAGTAGGGTTGAACGCCGAAACTTTGAGGCTGTCGCCCGAAAGGGTCATGATTGGCTTTATGTAGTTTTTATAGTACGCCGAAGTGATGTTTTCTTCTTCGGGTTCGTCTTTCAAGAGAGCGTACTCTTTTGGCAAAGTGACTTGCTTGAGTTCGCTGAGAGCGTTGTCTATGGCGGTCATGTTCATTTCGATGACCTTTTCTCCCTTCGAGGCATATGTCTTGCGTGCCGCATCTTTGATGAGGTCTATGGCTCTTCCAACTGGAAGAATGCCCGCAAGCGCGAAGAACGCGGTTTGCATAATAAGGTTGATGCGACGATTGAGCCCAACACGGCTCGCCAAACTCTCAGCATCAACAACATAGAAGTTGAGGTGCTTTTTAACAATTTCGCGCTTGACGTTGTTTGGCAAAATCTTGTTTAGCGAATCAAGGTCGGTTCGCGAGTTCAGAAGGAAAGTGCCGTTTTCTTTTATTCCTTTCAAAACGTCGAACTTGCGAAGGAAAGTGTCGTTGTGGCAAGCGATAAAGTCGCAGTCGGTGACAAGGTATGGCGCGTTAATTTTATGTTTTGACAAGCGCATATGCGAGGTGGTCACGCTCCCAGACTTTTTGCTGTCGTAAACGAAGTAGGCTTGACCAAAGAGCCCCGCCTCTTCGCCAATAATTTTGACTGTGTTTTTGTTGGCGCTGACAGTTCCGTCTGAGCCAAGACCAAAGAACTTGCACGCAATTTCGTCTTTCGCTTTAAGGTCAACGTGTTTTGAGGCCTTGAGCGACGTGTGAGAGACGTCGTCGTCGATGCCAACGGTGAAGTGATTTTTTGGATTTTTTGACGCCATGTTCTCAAAGACGGCAAGCGCGTCGGTCAACGTGAACTCCTTGCTTGAAAGCCCATATCTTCCACCAAGAACTTTGAGAGAAACCCCGTTTTCGTTAAGGGCAGAAATAACGTCAAGGGCGAGTGGCTCAAATGTTGCTCCGCACTCTTTTGTGCGGTCAAGAACAGATATAATCTTTGTTGTTTTTGGAAGTTTTTGCACAAAAGCCTTTGCGTCAAACGGCCTATAGAGTCTGACCTTTATTGCACCCACTTTTTGACCCTCTTGTGCAAGGTGAGTGGCAAGGCTTATGATGGTGTCGGCACCCGAGCCCATTGCAACGACCACCATTTCGGCGTCCTTTGCGCCATAGTACTCAAAGTTAGAGTACTTTCTGCCCGTCAATTTATAGAACTCTTTATAGGTCTCTTCGACGATGCTTGGCACCCTTTGATAAAATGGGTTACTTGCCTCGCGAACTTGGAAGTATATGTCCTCATTTTGTGCGGTGCCACGTTGAGTTGGGTGAGAAGGCGTCAGTGCCCTAGACTTAAAGCGTGCAATGTCGTCAAGCGGAGCCATGGCCCTCACAACCTCTTCGCTGATTGGCTCAATGGTGTTGATTTCGTGGCTGGTTCTAAAGCCATCGAAGAAGTGCACGAAAGGGAGGGAACTTTTTAGGCTGGCAACGTGGCTGATAAGCGCCATGTCTTGAGCCTCTTGAACGGAGGAACTTGCAAGAAAGCAAAATCCCGTTTGCCTTGTTGCCATAACATCGCTGTGGTCACCAAAGATGGACAGCGCGTGGGTTGCGACTGTTCTTGCGGCAACGTGGATGACCGTTGGGAGCATTTCGCCCGCGATTTTGTACATGTTTGGGATCATCAAAAGTAGGCCCTGCGACGACGTGAAAGTTGTTGCAAGGCTTCCCTCGGTCAACGCGCCATGAAGAGCACCCGCCGCGCCTCCCTCTGACTGCATCTCAACAAGAGTTACGGGTTCATTAAAAATATTCTTTTTCCCTTTATTTGACCAAGCATCAACATTCTCTGCCATTGGCGATGACGGGGTTATTGGGTATATTAGCGCCATTTCGCTGAGCATATATGCCTGACTGGTGGCGGCGGAGTTGCCGTCGGTTGTTATATATTTTGCCATAAAAACCTCTCTTTTTTCTTCATTATATAATTTTGATTGTTTTTTAGTCAAATATAAAAAATGCCTTTTAAAACTATTTATTTCTTTTTTTAAATATGTTAAACTAAAACTATGAAAAGAATAAAACTCAAACTTGAATATGACGGAACAAATTTTGCGGGGTACCAAGTCCAGCCCGAGAAAAGAACGGTTGAGGGCGAACTTGAAAAGGCGCTAAGGTCGGTGTTTAATGAGGATGTAAAGACCTTTGCGTCGGGAAGAACAGATGCGGGAGTGCACGCAATGGGTCAAGTTGTGCACTTTGATATGCCAAAAGAGATAAAGAACAAGCACCTTGACGACAGTTTGAACTTTTATCTTCCTAGCGATATTAGGGTTGTGTCGTTTGAGGAGGTTGATGCCAGTTTTGACGCAAGGTTCAGCCCAAAGAAAAAGACCTATGGCTACAAGTTCTATCTTTCAAGGTGCGAAAGGCCACTTTTAAGAAATAGGGCGCTTAGGGTCAATGATAATATTGATATAGAAAAGATGAACGAGGGGGCAAAGTATCTTCTTGGCGAGCACGATTTCACCTCGTTTGTTGCAAGAAAAAGTGGCAAGACCAATTTTGTTCGAACAATCTACTCGGCAAAGGTTGTGAGTCTTGGAGATAATGAGTATATGCTGACCATTTCGGGTAACGGCTTTTTGTATAACATGGTGCGAATAATCATGGGAACGCTCCTTTTTGTTGGGCAAGGCAGAATTTCGCCCGCCGAGGTGAAAGATATTGTTGACGCAAAGGACAGGAAAAGGGCGGGCAAGACCGCTCCGCCGTATGGACTTTACTTGCTTGACGTCACGTATTAGGGGGATTTTTGGCGCAAAAAAATTAAAATATAATGGAAAATTAAAAAATATCATTGACTTATTTTGCAAAATATATTAGAATATCAAAGCAAGTTGAGTCTTGATTGTGTCCCGTTAGCAAACAAGATGAAACAAATAGTATAATTTCAAGGAAAACGAAAATGAAAACTTATTATCACAATCCAGCAGACAAGTCAACCAAGTGGTATTTGGTTGATGCAACAGATATGCCTCTTGGCAGACTTGCAAGCCAAGTTGCAACAATCCTTCGTGGAAAAAACAAACCAGAATTCACTCCAAATGTTGATGCCGGCGACCATGTTGTTGTTATCAATACCGACAAAGTGGTTTTGACTGGAAGAAAGATGGAGAAAAAGTACTATCGCTATCACACTGGCTACATCGGTGGCCTTAAAGAAGTTCAATACAAAGAACTTATGAGTGAAAAGAGCGACAAGGCTGTTTATCTTGCTGTTAAAGGCATGCTCCCTAAAAACAGAATCGGCCGTCAAATGATCAAAAAACTAAGAGTATATAAGGACGCTAACCACGGCCACGAGGCTCAAAAGCCTGAACTTATAACTCTTGAGGGGAAAAGGTAAAAAACTATGGCAAAGAAAATTGTAAACAAAGCAAAAGAGCAAACTTGGGGAACCGGAAGAAGAAAAAAGGCTATCGCAAGGGTTAGATTGACCGCTGGCGAGGGCAAGATCTTAATTAACAAGGTTCCAGTTGAAGAGTATTTTAAGCAAGATACTTTGATTGGTATCGTTAAGCAACCTCTTGTTTTGGTTGGTGCCGAAAAGAAGTATGACGTCAATGTCAATGTTTATGGTGGTGGCCTTGCTGGTCAAGCAGGCGCTTGCCGTCATGGTATTGCACGCGCTCTTGTTATTAACAATGAGAGCTACAAGGCAGACATCAAAGCCGCAGGCTTCTTGACCCGTGACCCACGCATGAAAGAGAGGAAGAAGTATGGTCTGAAAAAAGCCCGCAAGGCTCCTCAATTCAGCAAGCGCTAGTTTTCGGGGCAATCTTTGCGCCTCTAACTGCGTTATAAAAAAATTTCCAGACAGTCATTTATTTCATATAAACTCCTGCCTGGAAATTTTTTTATGCCTTGTTATAGGCGCAAATCTTGCCCCGAAAAACGTTACTTGAATGAGTAAATTAAAAATTTAAATTATCCCTGATTTTGTTGGTGATATAGTATAAAGAAGCAGATAAGCGAAATTTAAGATGAAGAGGGAAGAAAACAAAAGGCCGCTGACCTTTATGGTCGCGACCTTTTCTTTTCGATGCTCTTCGCTTAAAGTTCGTTTATATGCGGTGAGTGAGGAGCGAGCCATAAAAATGGCTCGCAACAAAATAGGTTGCCCGCGTTTCTCTTTCGAAGCCATTTGTGAAAAATATGGCTTAGGTGCGTGGAGGTTGGGGCGCGCGATTGGTCGCGCGCAACTAAAAGATTATATGCCGAAGTCAAAGATCTCGTTGGGGGTGATGTCGAGGATTTTGCAGATGTCAAGAAGTTGCTGGTAGTTGAGTTCAAAGATGCCGTTCTCAAATCGGCTGTATTGCTGTTGAGTCATGAATAAAATCTTGGCAACCTCTTTCTGCGTTAAACCCTTGGCCTTTCGCGCTGACTTTATGTTTTCTCCAACTTTCTTTGCTAAATTCATAATATAAATATGCCACAAACTGATGTATTTTGCTTGATTATACATCACAAAATGATGTATTATTGTGTTAAAAAAGAGGGAAATTATGAAAATCAAGCAAAAACTATTAGTTTCATTGACCATTATATTTGTTATTTCGGCTTTGGCACTTGGCATCATTTTACCACTTATGTCGTCAAAAGTGAAAGAAACGAGCAACAAAAACTTTTCTGCCGAGGTGCGCGCAAGCGGAAGTGCGTCAGACAGCGGAGCAAGTTCAGCACCAACCAGTCAAAAAGGTGGAGCAATATATATTGACCCCAACACAAACTACACCATGAATGGTGGCACTATTTCGGGGAAAAACAAAACCTATGGCGGTGCAGTCTTCATTTCAACTGGCGCAACCTTCACCATGAATGGAGGAACAATAACAAATTGTTCGGCACAATATGGTGGAGGAATATATGTCTCCACTGGTGCAACGCTAACAATAAAGGCTGGAACAATAACGGGATGTACTGCAGAACAAGGACCCGCGATATATATTGAAGACGGGGCAATAGTCAATATTGACCCCTCGGCAAATATTAGCAAAAACGATATTTATCAATATACAACATGGGTACCGCCAGAGATTGGGGCTCAAGAGACGGTTGGTTCAACGAGTTCATCATTTAGGCTAAGGACTCTAGAATTTGGTAGTTTTCCACAAACGTATGTTGGTTCGAGTATGAACTCAACTTTGGAGAGTTGGTATAGTCAAGGTCAAGAGACAAAAGAAAGTTTTAAAGTCGGGTCAACGACATGGACATTATATGAATATAACGGAGAAATGTACGCTAGAGGAACAGAGACAAAGTGTGACAGCTATAGTAAATATAAAGACAATTCGTCGCCAACAACTGGGAGAATGGCATGGTTTAAGGTTGAGCCATTAAAATGGTACATACTCAATTACGAAACTATGGGACAAGATGGATATGCCGAGATACTTAGCACTCAAGCGATAGTATCAAATATTGCATTTAGCGCAAAGAATAATAACTTATGGGCAAACTCAGATATACGGTCATGGCTAAATGATGCTTTTATTAGAACTGCCTTTGACGATAATGAAAAAGGGATAATACAACAGACCACTATAAGGAATAATGTAACAGGTAATTATGACAATGCAATGAGCGATAACTCTGGAATACCAACGCAAGACAAGATATATCTTAAGAGTTATTGGGAGATGGCGAACCCAAACGGAGTTTTTAAGAATAAAGATGTAAATAGATATTGTTCCCCTACAGACTTTGCAATAGGGAACAATGCCATATGTTATCCCTACCCCTCATATACATATAGAACAGTTTATAGGAATATGACTTGTTTTTGGTGGCTACGATCTGCTGGTCCATCTTCCTATCAATCATGTTTTATTCGTTGCAATGGGGCCACAACCATAATTGACGACGATAACCAGAATCCCAATGGGTGCGTTCGCCCGGCGTTGCATATAAATTTAAAGGCGAGTTAGAGGGAAGGTTTGAGGGCTGGTGGTGAAAAGGCGAGATATCAACATTAAAAATGACTGCATATAATGGCAGTATGAAAAAGTTTGGGAATAAAATTCATTTTTTGGGCATTGGCGGAATTTCTATGAGCGCCATTGCTCTCATTTTAAAGTCACAAGGCTACGAGGTTTCGGGCTCAGACCGAACAAGGAGCGAGATTACCGACAACCTCGCCCTTGGGGGTATTGATGTTTGCATAAGTGGGGAAAGTGAGCGCATAAAAGATGCTGACCTTGTTGTTGTTTCGGCGGCAATTCATGACGATGACAGAGAACTTTTGCTTGCAAAGAGCCTTGAAAAAAAGATTATCACGCGCGCAAAGATGCTCGGCTGGCTTGCCAGTGGCTACAAAAAGGTCATTTCTGTTGCGGGGAGTCATGGCAAGACCACCACAACGGGCATGATTGCTCAGATTTTTATGGAGGCGGGGCTCAATCCCACGGTGCACATAGGCGGACAGATGAGCGCCATTGGTGGCAATGTGCATATTGGAACGAAGGACTATTTCATAACCGAGGCTTGCGAATATGTTGATAGTTTTCTTGAACTCAAAAGCGACATTTCGGTGATTTTGAACATACAAAATGACCACCTTGACTATTTCAAGACCTTTGAGAACATCAACCGCTCGTTCACAAAGTTCGCAAAAAACACCAAGAAGGGGGGACTTGTTGTTTATCTTGGTGACGACCCCCATGCCAACAAGCGCTACCTCACGCGAAGTATAAGTTTTTCAGTTTCGGGAACGGGAGCAATCGAGGCGAGGAACATAAAAGAGTATGCAAAGGGAAAGTTCAAATTTGACTGCTACTTGCTTGGCGTAAAACTCATGAAAATTCGGCTTGGCGTTTATGGTGGACACAATATCTATAACGCGCTCGCCTCAATCGCCGTTGCTCTTGAAGAGGGGATTGATATCGGCTACATCAAGTCCGCGCTATACAAATTCAAAGGCATCAAAAGGCGGTTTGAAGAGTACGGAACTTGCAAGGGCGTGAAGATAGTTCATGACTATGCGCACCACCCAACCGAGATAAGAGCGGTCATAAATCTTGCAAAGCGTATAACACAAAACAACTTGTATGTTGTTTTTCAGCCTCACACATACTCGCGCACAAAAACTCTTCTTGAAGGATTCAAAACTTGTTTTATTGGTGCAAAAGAGGTCTGCGTCTTTAAAGTTTATCCCGCGCGCGAGACCCCTGACATGGGAATTGACGAAAAGGAACTTGCGCGTCAAATATCACTAAGTGGGCAAAAAGCGTTCTCATTTGGTGACTACGCCGAGATGAAGGAGTACCTTTCGGGCAAACTTGAACAAGGGGATATGTTACTTATCCTTGGTGCGGGCGACATTGTTGACTTTTGCAACTACTTTAAAAACTAATATTTTTTGGGGGCGACAGCCCCCCATTTTTTAGGCTTAAAAATTATGACCATAAACGCCATATAATGCAAAACTAAAAATTAATTTGTAAAAAATATATCAAAATAATGCAAAATTTACAAATGAAATTTTATTTTTTGCAAGATGTCAGAAAACAAGTTCTCAAAGTTCAAAAATAAAAGGCTGGGTTTTTTGCGTGCGTTTGCGAGCAAGTCTTGGCAAATTGCTTGACATAGTGGCGCGCGGGTGATAATATAAAACCATAAAGACGCTTGAGTTGGGACACGCTTTTATGGGGTAGGCTACATAGAGATGCCGTGGTTGGTGAAAACGGCTTGCCGAGTCATGAAAGTATCACCCAATGAGTTGGGAGCCGAACAAACATTTTTGTTTAACTAAGCCACCCCGGGTATTCCCGTTACAGAAGAATTTGCATGATGGTGCGAAGAAATCCGAAAAAAGATTGTGCCTTGAGCCATTTTTTTGGGTGGCTTCAAGGCATTTTTATAAGGAGAAATTATGAAAAAAGAATTGGAATCCACACTTAACCTGCCCGAAGTTCAAAAAGAAGTGTTAGACTTTTGGGAAGAAGACAACACCTTTGAAAAGTCGGTCAAGCAAAACGCAAAAAACGAGGTCGTGTTCTATGACGGCCCTCCATTCCCAACTGGCAAGCCTCACCATGGGACTGTGCTTGTCTCGTTCATAAAGGACATGATTTCAAGATACTTCACAATGCAAGGTTACTCGGTGCCTCGCCAGTGGGGTTGGGATTGCCACGGCCTTCCAATCGAAGTTCAAGCCGAGGCGCTTTTAAACATCGACAACAAAACAGAGATTGAGAACAAAATCGGCGTTGATAAGTTCAATGACAAGTGCCGTGAAATAGTCTCACAAAACAACGACTCGTGGAAAGAGTATGTTCGCGAAATGGCGCGCTGGACTGAGTATGACAAAGCGTACAAGACCATGGACACTCCATTCATGGAGAGCGTTATTTGGGCGTTCAAGGAACTTTATAATAAGGGGCTCATCTATAAAGACTACCGCGTTACTCCATATTGTCCGCGTTGCGAGACCGCTCTCTCTATAAGTGAGACAAGGGAAGCCGACTCAACAAGGCCACGCCAAGACAGGTGGGTCATGGCAAAGTTCTTGACAGACGAGGTTCTTGACGGACACAAAGTATACTTTCTTGCATGGACAACCACGCCTTGGACTCTTCCTTCAAACATGGCGCTTGCCGTTAACGACAACATTGAATATGCCTATGTTCTTACTGAGAGTGGCGACATCTTGATTGCATCGAACAAGAACCTTGGCCAGTACAAAAATGTGTTCGGCGAAAAGCCAAATGTTTTGAAAGTTGTTAAGGGGAGCGAACTTGTTGGCAGAAGATACAAGCCGCTTTTCGACTGCTTTTCTGATAAGGCAGATGAAGGGGCGTTTAAGGTTATTTCGGCTGAATTTGTAGACGAGAACGAGGGAATTTCCATTGTCCACATCGCGCCCGCCTTTGGTGAAGACGACTATTGGGCGTGCAAGAAAAATGGCGTTCCTCTTGTTTGCCCTGTTGATGAAAAAGGTCGCTTCACAAGTGACGTCAAGTTGTTTGAAGGCAAAATGGTCTTTGACGCCAACAGCGACGTCATCCGCTACCTTAAAGAGAACAATATATATGTTGCCGACGGCTCCATTGTCCACAACTACCCTCATTGCTGGCGCTGTTCAACTCCGCTAATTTACAAGGCCATGGACGCTTGGTACTTTTCAATAGACAAGATAAAGGACGAACTTATCAAGCAAAATGAAAAAGTAAATTGGGTGCCAGACTTCATAAAGACGGGGAGATTTGGCAACTGGCTCAACAACGCGCGCGACTGGAACATTTCGCGAAACAGATATTGGAGCACGCCAATTCCAGTTTGGGAGTGCCCAGTCTGCAAAAAGAGAAAAGTGCTTGGTAGCATTGAAGAAATAGAGAAGGAGAGCGGGCAAAAGGTCGCCAACCTTCACAAGCAATATCTTGACAAAATAACACTAAAATGCGAGTGCGGGCACGAGATGAAGCGCGTGAACGAAGTTCTTGACTGCTGGTTTGAGTCGGGAAGTGTGCCATTTGCAAGGCTACATTATCCATTTGAGAACAAAAAATGGTTCGATACGCACTCTCCGTCAGACTTCGTTGTTGAGTACACTGGTCAAATTAGGTGCTGGTTCTATTATTTGCATGTTTTGTCGGTCGCTTTGTTTAATAAGCCGGCATACAAAAATTGCATTGTTCATGGGACTGTCCTTGCGAAAGACGGCAAAAAACTTTCAAAGAAATCCAAGAACTACACCGACCCAATGGAACTTATGAAAACTTATGGAACAGACGCGTTCAGGCTTTATATGTACAGTTCAAATGCCATGCTCGTCAATGACATGATGTTCGACGAGAGCGGGCTTAAAGACAAAATTCAACAAGTAATCTTGCCGCTTTTCAACTGCGCTTGCTTTTATCAAAGTTATTCAAAGATTGACGGCTTTGTTGGAGACATTAACGCAGATGTTAAGCCTAAAAATAGTTTGGACAAGTGGATTTTGGCTAAACTCTATAACGTTGAAAAACAGATAAAGGACAGCATGGATAACTACCGCGTTGATGAGTATATAACTCCTATTGTTGACTTTATTGACGGGCTCTCAAACTGGTACATCCGCCGTTCAAGAAGGCGTTTCTGGGCGAGTGGGCTTGACGAAGACAAGAAGAGCGGTTATGAAACGCTGTACTATGTTCTAACGAATTTCTGCAAAATCATTGCGCCAGTTGCTCCGATTATCTCAGAAAAGATATTCAAAAGTTTGACCGACGAAGAGAGTGTGCACCTTGAAAAGTGGCCAAACATTGACAAGAAGTTCAAAGATGATGCACTCTTGAAAGAGGTTGATTTGTTGCAAGAGATTATTCACCTTGCGAGGGGGATAAGGAACAAAAATAACATAAAGAACAGACAGCCACTGTCACTCCTTGAAGTTGCCTTCACAAAGAAAGAGGACTACGAAATTGCAAGAAAGCACCTTGACATCATAAAGGAAGAACTAAATGTCAAAGAGGTGGCACTCATTAGCGACGTCAACGACATTGCAAGCATAGACTACAAAGTGAACTTTGCAACAGTTGGCAAGACCATGGGTAGCAAGATACCAGTTATAACAAGGGCAATTAAGAGCGGAAACCTTGTATATAAAGACGGAAAATATTATGTTAGGGGCGAAGAAGAGATTTGCCTTAACAAAGAAGACATCTTGGTTTCGTATATCGCTAAAAATAATATGCCAGTTCTTAGCAATGAAGAGGTCATTGTCTCGCTTGATTTAACAATAACTAGCGAACTAAAAGAAGAGGGCGTTGCGCGAGAAATTATAAGAAATGTGCAAGACGCAAGAAAGAGTCTTGGCCTTGAAATAACCGACCGAATATATCTTGACCTTGAGGGTGATGTTCCAACAAACTTTGTTGAAACCATTTTGAAAGAGACCTTGGCAGAGCAAAAAACTCTTTCAAAGTCAGAGGCAAAATCATCTTTTGAAGTTGAAGGCGTAAAAGTTAAAATTTGCAAAAAATAATATAAGTTTGCAAAAAATAATATGAAAAAAGCATAAATTTTACAAATAAAAATTCAAAATGAGTCGTCAAGAAGTTGGCGACTTGTTTTTTTGCATAATAATTTGCTTTTTGAAAAGACTAAAAATGGAGGCAAATTATGGCAAGTATAGAAACTGTTGAAGTGGCAAATTATTTCCCGGCAGATGAGAGCATTGTTGAGGTTTTGGAAGAGGGAAAAACGAACAGTTATGTTTTTGTTGCGCCAGAGGTTGTAAAATAATTAAAAACACTTGACATCAAGAACATTTCGGTTTATAATGCCTTTGCAAATTAAAGTGAGGGCGAAGTTATGAAACAAAATATTCATCCAGATTATCATGAAGTTACCGTAACATGTGCTTGCGGTGAAACTTTCAAGACCGGTTCAACAAAGAAGGGCGACGAGATTAAGATTGACGTTTGCAACAAATGTCATCCATTTTTCACTGGCGCGCAAAAGATTGTTGACGCGGGCGGAAGAGTTGAAAAGTTCAACAAGCGTTACAACAATAAGTAGCAAACTTATCTTTTCCATACACTTGTATGGAATTTTTTGTGTAATTAAAGAAAAGACTTCTTGGTTACACATTTTTTTTACAAAGAATTGGGGGAAGAGTTTTGAGAGTTGTTGATGCCGTCAAATTTTGTGAGAAAGAACTTGTCATGTTCGAAAATCCCACTCTTGAAGCCGAGTGGTTGGTGGCTCTTTCGCTTGGCATAGGGCGCGCAGACATCTATAAGACTGACGAAATCGACAAAGAACTTGAAAAGCGCCTTATAAGTAACCTCAAAAAGCGAAAGAAGGGAATGCCACTTGAATATGTTGTTTCGTCGGCAAACTTCTATGGTTACGACCTTTTTGTCAACAAAAATGTGCTTGTTCCAAGACCCGAGACCGAAGAACTCGTTTTGCTGGCGAAGGACTATATTTTGCCCACTCATGATGTTTTGGACATTGGAACGGGGAGCGGAGCAATCGCTATTGCCATAAAAAAACAGACGAATGCCAATGTTTTTGCGGTGGACAAAAGCAGACGAGCACTGAAAATTGCGAAAATTAATGCTGAAAATAACCATGCAGATATCAATTTTGCGTTTTCTGACCTCTTTTCGGGGGTGAAAGGGCACAAATTTGATGTGATAATCGCAAATCCACCATATATTAGCCGTAAAGAGTATGAAAAATTGGACAAAACCGTGAAAAATTATGAGCCAAAGTTGGCACTCTTTGGCGGAGAAGACGGCTTGAAGTTCTATAAAAGAATAATAAAGGATGCCCCAAAGTTTTTGAAAGAGGGTGGAAAAATCTTTTTTGAGATTGGTTTTGACCAAGCCGATGACGTTAGCAAGTTGTTAGAAAAAGATTTTGAGAATATAAAAGTGAAAAAAGACCTAGAGGGCAATGACCGAATGGTGTTTGCCACTAAAAGGAGATAAATATGTTAGAAAAATTAAAGCAAATGAAAGAGAGGTTAAAGGAACTTGAGCGTGAACTTCAAGACCCCGACATCTATCTTGACCAAAAGCGTTTTCAAAAAATAGCGAAGGAGCAGTCTGAACTCGCACCAATTATTGAAAAGTATGACGAGTATTTGCAAAATGAGAAGAACCTCAAAGAGGCAGAAGAGATGAGAAAGGGCGAGACCGACAAAGAGATGATTGCGTTGCTTGATGAAGAGTATTCATCATCAAAGGCCAATTTGGCAAGAATTGAGCATGAACTCAAGGTCCTTCTTTTGCCAAAGGATGAAGACGACGAAAAGAATGTCATCATTGAAATTCGCGGAGGTGCGGGTGGAGACGAGGCAGCGCTCTTTGGCGCCGACCTCAAGAGAATGTATTATCTTTTTGCCGAGAAATGCAATTATCAAATTGAGGAACTTGACGGCAACTATGCCGACGATGGCGGAGTCAAGTATTGCACATTTATGGTTAAGGGCAAGGGGGCGTTCTCAAAACTCAAGTTTGAGAGCGGAGTTCACCGCGTTCAAAGAGTGCCCGAGACTGAAAGCCAAGGCAGAGTCCACACCTCAACGGCGACCGTAGCGGTCTTGCCCGAGGCAACAAACGTTGAGATTGAAATTAACGAAAAAGACCTTCAAATTGACACATACCGAAGTGGCGGGGCGGGGGGACAGCACGTCAACAAGACTGAGTCTGCCATAAGAATAACCCACCTTCCAACGGGAATTGTTGTTGCTTGTCAAGACGAAAGGTCTCAAATCAAGAACCGCGAAAAGGCGATGAATTGGCTAAAAGCAAAACTCTATGACTTTTATCAGAGCCAAGCGGACAAAGAGTACTCAGAAAAAAGGCGTCTTCAAGTTGGAACTGGCGACAGGTCCGAGAAGATAAGGACCTACAACTACCCACAAAATCGCGTGACCGATCACAGAATAAACCTCACGCTCTACAGCCTTGACTCCATTATGAATGGCAACATTGAGCCCCTTATTGAGGCACTGCAAATCGCTCACCAACAAGCACTTTTGAGCGGAAGTGAAGAGTAAAAAAACGCCACCGACTTAAAAATCGGTGGTGTTATTTTTCATTTTCGTCATCTTCGCTCTCAACTTCGCCAGTATTCTTTTTGCGAAGGAAGATGTTTTTTTGTTTTGAGCGCTTTTCTTTGCGCTTTATGTCTTTTAAGTGCTCCATTGACTCATTAAAGAGTTGGTCGCGGTCGGCTTTTAGCCTCTCAATCTTTTCGCTGAGAGTCTTTTTAACATTTGCATATTCTTTGTATGCCATTTTCCCTTGAAACATTAGAGAGTTGAGGTAGTTCATTGCGTGAACGTCATACATTTCAATGTCCAAATCTATGCCGTCAAGGAAGATTGTGTTGATTTCTTTCTCGTAGTCCTCGCTGTTTTCAAGGTCTGATGTGCGCTCGCTTATAACAGCCTCGTAGGCATCGTAGTCGTAGGGTTCAATTATTAGTGAAAGTTTCCCCATCACATTAGAGAGCACGTCAAGGTCGCCATCAAGCATACTTTTTTGCTCGTCGTCGTCATTTGTCAGTTGCTCAATTGCCAAGATAAGGAGTTTTTCTTGCTGAATGTAGTTTTCTACATCACTGGCAGTTTCTGGTTCGTTCTTTTCGCTGTTAAGCCATTTCAAGTTTATAAGTTCGTTGAGGGTGCACTTTTCAAGAGAATTGGCTTCTTTCACTTTTTTTAGTGACAAATAGATGCCAAGGACTCTTTGCCTTATGCGTCTGAGTTCGTCTGTGTCAAGTTCTTCAATGTTCATATGCGCCCTCCTTATGAAGATATTATACAACTTTTAATGCAGAAAATCAATACATGTTTGTTTATATTTTGCCTTCTTTTGCTTTTATTTTTTTGTTTGTGTGTTATAATTAGACTATGGTTAGTCAAAAAATTCACGAAAAGGTTGCCCTTCTTCCAATGAAACCCGGCGTATATATCATGAAAGACTCGTCGGGCACGGTCATCTATGTTGGAAAGGCAAAAAAACTCAAAAATCGCGTTAAAACATATTTTGATGCAAGCAAAAAGACCATTAAAACTTATAACCTCGTTTCAAACGTGGACGACTTTGAGTACATTTTAACAAACAGCGAACTTGATGCCTTTTCGCTTGAGAGCAACCTCATAAAGAAGTACAAGCCAAAATACAACATACTTTTGAAAGACGACAAGTCATTCCCATACATAAAGATAAACCTTAAAGAGAGGTTCCCGCGCGTTCAAGTTGTGAGGCGTCCGAAAAAGGACGGGTCGCTCTTGTTTGGGCCATACGTCACTGGGGTGAGAATAACCGAGGTCATGAACCTTATAAAGTGGGCGTGGCCAATACGCTGGTGCAACCACAACTTCGATAACGGCAAGATGATGCCTCGCCCTTGCCTTCATGGTGAGATTGGAGACTGCATTGCGCCATGCGCGTACGCCTCGCGCGAAGAAGAGTATATGGATGCCATAAAATCTGTCATCAACTTTCTTAATGGCGACAACAAAGAGATAAAGGAAAGGCTAAAAGTTCGCATGAAAGAGAAGGCTGACCGAATGCTCTTTGAGGACGCACTTGAGATAAAGAACCTTCTCTATGCACTTGACAAGATGGACAGCGAACTCATAACTAGCCTCACGACCGACACAGCAATCGACGTTTTTGACATCTATATGGGCGAAGAGTTCAGCGTTATCAATGTCATGAAAATTCGCGGGGGCAAAAACATTGGGCAGTTCAATTATCCTCTTGAAGATGCGGTGGGGAGCGAGAGCGAACTGCTGTCGAGTTTTATTAGTTCATACTACGACGAAAGCGGTGAACTTCCAAAAGAGATTGTCCTTCCCGAAGTGTTGAAAGAGGAGGGAACAATACTTGAAAACTTCTTGTTTGAGAAGTTCGCAAAAAAGGTCAAGGCGGTATTCCCAGTTAAAGGTGTAAAAAAGCAACTTCTTGAGAGTACGCTTAGCAATGCAAAAGAATTTGCCGAAAATTCGCGGGACAAGTTTGAGCGTCACAAAAAACTTACAAAAGACGCAATCGCCGAACTTTGCGAGATACTTCATGTCAAGAGTCTCAACCGAATTGAGGGCTACGACATCAGCAACATCAGTGGGACGAACAACGTTGCCAGCATGGTCGTTTTTGAGGATGGCGAGCCGAACAAGAGCGAGTATAGAAAGTTCAAGATAAAGACGGTTGAGGGCGCGAACGACTTTGCGTGCATGAACGAAACACTTAGGCGAAGGATTGAAAGTTTTGTAAGTGGTCAAAAGAACTTTGAAAAAAGGCCCGACCTCATACTCATCGACGGCGGGCTTGGGCAACTCCACAGTGCTAGGGATGTTATTTTGGAGCACGGGCTGGACATCCCGGTTATAAGCCTTGCGAAGAAGGAGGAAGAGATTTATGTTTCGTCTTCCTCTGTTCCGTTGACTCTGCCAAGGTCAAGTTATGCGTTGAGGCTACTTCAAAGGGTGCGCGACGAGTCGCATAGGTTCGCGGTCTATTACCACAGAAATTTGCGGGGTCAAAGCGTAAGTTCCTTCCTTGAAAGTATTAACGGGGTGGGAAAGGTGCTTTCAACCAAGATATGGAAGAAGTTTAAGACAAAAGAAAACATCTTTAACGCCAAGCCCGAAGAGTTTTCCGAGATTGAGGGCATAAGCCAGCAAAGAGCCATTGAAATTTATAACAGCATTCATAATAGTTAACACGCCTTGCCGTTAGCGGTGTGGCGATTGAGCATGAAAAGATTCAGCCTTGCATAGACTTTCGTATGAAGAAAAAGTCAAGGCTGTTTTTTGTTGCTGTCAAGAAGCTTACGCTCGTGACCATTTTGATTGGGCTGGTGCTGGTGGTGTA
The DNA here is from genome assembly GCA_947595235.1 of uncultured Clostridia bacterium. Taxonomy (GTDB): domain Bacteria; phylum Bacillota; class Clostridia; order Christensenellales; family UBA1242; genus UMGS2069. The sequence goes on along the minus strand of CANQEP010000001.1, from coordinate 19,258 downwards.
CTTTTCTTATCTTTTCATAAGTCCAGACTCTTCTCTTAGAGAGAGGTTTTTTGGTAAAAGCGCGAAGTATCAAGGATTAATTCGGCTTTGGAGTGTGGACACATTCGAAGGGGGATGCGCGTCAAGGTCGGGATTTTTGAACGATGTTGCAATGAGGTTTGAAAAGCAAAATAAGGGAGCATTCATAATGGTTGAGAATTTGACCATTGATGAGATGACCGCGAACCTCAAAAACAACGTTTATCCCGACATTTTCTGCTTCGGCACGGGGGTCGCGGGATACTTAAAAGACAAGATGAAAGAACTCTCAACCGAGGTTGAAAAGGCTCTTTTGCCAAACTTTGCCATGGCGGGGCTGTGTAGAGGAAAGCTGCTTGCGTGCCCATATGCCTATGGAATGTACGCGCTTTTGACCTCCACCGCAAGAGTTGAGAAGGCAAAGAAAGAGGTAAAAAATCTCAAAGACCTCGCGCTACACCTTGCGTTTGATGTGACGACCAAGAGGACAACAAAACACACATATTCGTTGACATTTGGAAAGACCGATTATGTTGACGCGCAGAAGATTTTTTCAAGGTCATTTGATGTTGGGCTAAGTTCTCTCATTGAGAATGGGGTTGTTGACCCAAAAGTCATTGGGCAGACGCCATACGAGGCGTATTTAAGTTTTACAAGTGGCAAAAGTTCCATGCTTCTTGGAACTCAGCGCGATGTTTTTCGAATGGAAAATCGGGTGGCGGCGGGAGTTGAGAGCGACATCTTGATTGAGCCACTAAAAGAATACACCGACCTTGTTAACTACATTTCAGTGACCAGCGACAACAAAGATGTCATCTCGGTTTGCAAGGACTTTGTTGAGTTCCTTTTGAGCGAAGAGATGCAACAAAGGTTAGTAAACATTGGGCTTTTAAGCCCACGAGGCAAGATATACAGCGAGGGGAATATGTGCACTTTTGAAGAGAGTGCAAGCGAAAATATGGTTGTTGAAGGGGCGTTTTAGGTTGGGACTATGAAGAAAAACACTCAATATGAACTAGAAAAATTTATACCGCGGGCAATAATTTCTTATGGCGAGAGTATGTCAGAAAAGACCACGTTTGGAATTGGCGGGAAGGTGAGGGCATATGTTGAGCCAAGAACAAAGAAAGAACTGATAAAGGCGGTCAAGGCGTGCGAGGAACTTTCATTAAGATACAAGGTTATTGGTGGGGGTAGTAACTTGCTGTTTTCTTCAAACAACCTTGACATGGTGGTTATCTCAACACGCAAAATGAAAGGGAAAATCACTCTTCATGAGACCACGGTGCGCGCTTCGGCGGGAGTTATGGCGGGTGAACTCATACTTTGGTGCGCCCAGCACGGGCTGAGCGGACTTGAGCACTTGTTTGGCATTCCCGCGACCATTGGGGGCATGGCTGTTAACAATGCGGGCGCGTTCTCGCACCAGATGTCTGACGTTGTTGAGAGCGTCATGGTGCTTGACGGGAGCGTTGTAAAAATTCTTTCGGCGAGCGAACTTGGATTTTCTTATCATCACTCAAACCTCATGGGGTCGGGGCTTGTTGTTTTGGCGGTGGAAATGAAACTTGAAAGGCTTGCGTCAAGCGTTATCTATTCCATTATCAAAGAGACCATTTCTGCGCGAGAAAAGAGTCAGCCAAAAGGAAAAGGTGCGGGGAGCGTTTTTAAGCGGTGCGGTGAGGTGTCCGCAGGGAAACTCATTGACTCGGCAAACTTGAAAGGCACAAGAGAGGGGGGCGCGGAGATTAGCGAAAAGCATGCAAACTTCATCATAAATCGCGGGGGAGCGACCTCAAATGATGTGCTAAAATTGATTGATAAAGCCGAACAAGAGGTGTATAATAAGTTTGGCGTAAGGCTTGAGCGCGAGATTGAATATATAGGAGAATGAGATGCAAATAACTGGAGACTACCACACCCACACAAAGTACTCAAAGAACAACCACGGCAAGAACACCATTCAAGAGATGGTGGACAAGGCATCTGACCTTGGACTTGAGGGCTATGCAGTCACCGACCATGGTCCGGGGCACATTTTCTTTGGCATAAAGCGAAAGAACATCGATGTTGCGCGCGCCGAGGTGGACAACATAAAAAAGGACGCTCCGCTAAATCTCTATTTTGGGCTTGAGGCGAACCTTGTTAAGGGCGACGGCTCTATTGACCTTTCGGAAGATGAGATAAAAAAACTTGACTTGTTGCTTGTTGGCTATCACAAGGGGACAGTGACAGACTTTTTCAATCCATTTCGTGCATTGTTCAATCCAAAAAAACAAAAAGAGATTAACACTCTTGCCTATATAAATTGCCTAAATAAGTACAAGGTGGACATCTTGACCCACATCAATGAGTATATAAGAGTGGATGTCTATAGGGTGGCGTGCGCCGCGCGAGAGAAGGGGACGCTCATTGAACTTAACAACAAGCACATCCGCTTTAATGAAAGCGAGGCGAAAGACCTTGTAAGAAGTGGTTGCAACTTCATTTTGAGTTCGGACGCGCACAGAAAAGGCAATATCGCAAAACTTGACAGAGTGCTTGACTTTGTTGAAAAATACAACATTCCTCACGAAAGGATTGTCAATCTTGACAAACTATACAAATAGACCAAGTTCAAACTTGGTTTTTCTTTTGTTTTTTGTTGTGTTTTTTTTGCCAATTTGCTATATTTGTTTTGAGAGGGTAATATGAGTTTTTCGCAGACCGTTAAACATGAGATGATGACAAGCCTTTTAAAGGAGCATACCAGCTCGGCACTTCTTTGCGGAATTGTGCTTTCGTCGGGGAGTTTGGTGCTTGGCAAAAGGGGAATGACCTTTAAAATTTCAAGCGAGAGCCAAGAATTTATTGACTTTGTGAAAACTCTTATCGAAAGGGAGTACCCTTCTGTTGTCATTGAACTAAGAGAAGAGGACATCGGCTTTAAGCAGAAGGTGAAACTTGAAATGACCATCGACCCCGCGGTGGGGAGGCAGATTCTCACCGACCTTGGGATTATATCTTTTAGCAAAGACTCAAGTTTTGTTATCAGTCGCGTGGGGCAGAAGCACCTTGTCATTGAACTAAACGGAAAGATTGATTTTTTGAAGGGAATGTTCTTGGGAGGCGGAAGCGTCTCAATCCCCGAGCACATCGACGTTGGCAACATCTCAAAAAGTCAAAGGAGCAACGGCTATCACCTTGAATATGACTCGCAAGACAAGGAACAGGCCGACCTCATTAGCGACATCTTGGCTGAACTTGACATAATTTCTGGTCAAGTTAGGCGCGGAGAGAACTTTGTTGTATATATTAAAGAGGCCGAGAGCATATCCAGTCTTCTTGGAGTTTTCAAGGCATATAACAGCGTTCTACTTCTTGAAAACGAGAGGGCGGGGCGTGAGATGAGGAACCTTGTTAACCGTCAAGCCAACTGCATTTCGGCTAATATTGACAAAAGTATTATCGCGGCAAGAATTCAACTTGACGCCATTGAAAAAATAAGTCAAAATATTGGTATTGATGCACTTCCCGAGCCACTAAAAGAGGTCGCCATTGCAAGGCTCAATAACCCTGAGGGCTCGCTTGCGGACATACTAGAAGAGTTGCCAACAAAGATTAGCAAGGGTGCGCTCAGCCAAAGATTCAAAAAGATTATTGCACTTTCAGAGGAGGTTTGATATGAGTGATTTTGTTCATTTGCACGTTCACACCGAATATAGTTTGCTAGACGGCGCTGCAAGAATGGATAAGATGATAAAAGTCGCCGCCTCTATGGGAATGCCCGCTATTGCCATAACCGACCACGGCAATATGTATGGCGCGGTTCACTTTTTTCAAACTTGCAGAAAAAATAAAATCAAGGCAATCATAGGTTGCGAATTTTATGTTGCCGACGACCTTTACTCAAAACAAGGCAAGACCAAACTTGAACACCTCATCTTGCTTGCAAAAGACGAGGCGGGATACAAAAATATCGCCATGCTCAACACCATTGCCTTCAAAGATGGCTACTACTATAAGCCAAGAATTGACTACAAGACCCTTGCCGAGCACACCGAGGGAGTCATCTGCCTTTCGGCGTGCCTTGCGGGAACAATTCCTCAATACATTTTGAAGGGGATGTATGACGAGGCAGAAAAGATGGTCGTTTGGTTCAAGGAAAAGTTTGGCGACGACTTCTATCTTGAAATTCAAAACCACTTTCTTGAAGAGGACGCCGTTGTCAACAAAAAACTCCATGAATACGCCAAGAAATATAACATCAAACTTGTTGCCACAAACGACGTTCACTATATCTATAAAGAGGACGCCGAAACGCAAGACGTTTTGATGTGCGTCCAAATGAAAAAGACCATCGACGACCCCGACAGACTGAGGCTTCCGGGCGACCAGATGTATTTTAAGAGCCGTGAAGAGATGGAAAAGGCGTTCCCCGACGACTTTGAGGCGCTTGACACAACGCTTGAGATTGCTGAAAAATGTAACTTCCGCTTCAAGTTCGCAACCGAGGACGGACAATATATGTACCCTCGCTACAAGCCCGACACGGGCGAGGCTCCCGAGGTATTTTTCCGCAGACTCATCGAGGAGGGACTTGTAAGACGCTACGGTACTGTAACTCCCGAAATTCGCGAGAGGACAGAGCATGAGTATGGCGTCATTTCGGGGCAAGGCTACATTGAATATTACCTCATTGTTTGGGACTATATCAACGCCGCAAAGAGCATGGACATTCCAGTTGGTCCCGGCCGTGGCTCGGGCGTTGGTTCAATAATTGCCTATGCGATTGGCATAACTGACGTTGACCCGCTCAAATATGACCTTCTTTTCGAGAGATTTCTTCACACCGAGCGTGTCACCGCGCCCGACTTTGACGTTGACTTTGCCGATGATCGCCGAGAGGAAGTCATTGATTACGTCCGCCGAAGATACTCAAACGATTGCGTTGTTAAAATTGTAACTTTTGGAACAATGGCAGCAAAAAACGCCATAAAAGACGTTGGCAGAGCGCTCAGAGTTCCATACAACGAGACCGACAAGGTCACAAAACTCATGGGCAACGTTTATAAGCGCCCCGACATCATTCGAAAGAGTTTTGGAATGTACAAGCCAAAAGAGGGCGACAAGGACTTTGGAACCGAGTATGGCATTCCCGAGTGCATAGACATCTATAACACCAACCCCGACATCAAGCGCGTGGTTGACATTTCGTGGAAGGTTGAGGACGCACCAAGGCAGTGCTCAACCCACGCGTGTGGCGTCATCATTGGTCGCGAGCCACTGCAAAACGTCATTCCTCTTTCGCGAAATGGCGACGACATAACAACGCAATACAACATGAAAGAAGTTGAAGCCTTGGGGCTTTTGAAAATGGACTTCTTGGGGCTTAGGAACCTTAACGATATCAAGACCGCGTTAAAGTATATCAAAGAGAACCACGGCGTTGACGTTGACTTCAACAAACTTGGCAACGAAGACCCAAAGGTCTATGAATATATTTCAACGGGCAACACCGTTGGCATATTCCAACTTGAAAGTGGTGGCTTTCAAAAGTTCTTGAAAGAACTTAAACCTACTTGCTTTGAAGACATCATCGCGGCAATAAGTATGTATCGCCCCGGCCCTATGCAATATATTCCAAAGTTTGTCCACAACAAGCACCACCCCGAGGACACAACCTATGACCACGAACTTTTGAGGGATATTCTTGACGTCACTTATGGGTGCATTGTCTATCAAGAGCAAGTCATGAAAGTCGTTCAAAAACTTGCGGGCTTCACCTTGGGGCAAGCCGACATGATAAGGCGATACATGGGAAAGAAAGACAAGGCTGCCATGGCAAGGGAAGAGCCAGTCTTCTTGTATGGCAGACCATTTATGAAAGGTGAGAACGGCGCGAAAGACCAGAACGCCATCGACGGCTGCATCAAGCGTGGCGTTCCCGAAGAGGTGGGCAAGAGCATTTGGTCACAGATGATGCACTTTGCCGAGTACGCGTTCAATAAGTCGCACGCAGCGGCGTATAGCGTTGTCACCTACAGAACGGCATGGCTAAAATACTACTATGAGCCCGAGTTCCTCACCAGCATCATCAATAACCGAATCAGCAATGCCGACGAAGTATCGAACTACCTCACATATGCAAGAAGTGAGGGCATCGAGGTGCTTCCGGCAGACATCAACAAGAGCACAACCTACTTTTCTGTCAAAGACGGCAAAATGAGGTTTGGACTTTCGGCGATAAGGGGAATTGGTATTGCCATTTGCGACGCTATTGTTAAGGAACGCGAAGAGCACGGCGACTTCAAAGACCTTGGCGACTTTCTTATAAGAACGGTTGACCTCATGATTAACAAGCGCGTTCTTGAGGGCATGATTTATTCGGGCGCGTTCGACTGCTTCGGGAAAACGCGTAGCCAACTTGCTGCCGTTTATGAGGCTGCCATGAACTGCGCAATAAAGGATAAAAGGAGTCGTCTTGCGGGGCAATTCTCTATGTTTGGCGACCTTCTGTCAAAAGAGGACAGCATAAAAATCGACTACCCCGACATCAAGGAATACGACCACAAATACAAACTAAAGAAAGAAAAAGAGGCGGTTGGAATTTATATCAGCGGTCACCCTCTTGAGCAATATTCTTCGCTTATGAAGAACTTTAACTTCAATGCAAGCATGGTGCAAGACTTTGGCTCAGAAGAAGAGGAAATGACCACCGACGAGGACGAAGGTAACAGCGAAGACCTCATCGCAATGCGCAACGAACTCACCGACAACATGCAAGTCTACACTGGCGGAATTGTTGCCGAAGTTAAGAAGATGTTCACAAAAACGGGCAACAAGCCTATGGCGGTTGTGAAAATTGAGGACCTTTATGGCACGTTTGACGTTATGGTGTTCAACAAGTTTTATGAGCAAATAAAAGACAAGTTGGTGGTTGACGCCATTGTTTCGCTGTCGGGCAGACTGTCGCTTAGAAGTGGCGAAAGACCAATCATAATCATGGACAAAATGAACTTTATCGACGAGGGCACGGGGCAAGAAGTTCCCGCAACTGAGAATAAGAAAGTTGTTTTTAATGACTATAAACAAGAAAAGAAAAAGCAAAACCTCTATATGCAGTTTGACCTTCAAGACGAGAGGCTGAAAAGAGAAATCTTGGAGGTCCTTGACGGCTACCGCGGAGACATAGAGACCTATGTTCAATACAACAAAAAACTCTACTTGCTCGGCAGAAAGGTCTCTGTCACTCCCGCCCTCATGAGCGAACTTTCGGGCCTTGTGGGCGAGAGCAATATCAAGGTGTTGTAAGTTGCGACGCGATTGTTGGGTTATTTATGTCTAGATGTTGGGGGAAAAAATGAACAAAATTGTTTTTGTGACGGGGAATAAGGGGAAATTAGCATCTGCACAAAGGTTTTTTAAAGGTCATATAGACCTTATAGGTTGCGATTTAGATATTGAAGAACCTGATATAAACGATATTGAATACATATCAAAAGTTAAAGTGTTGAGTGCATATAACCAACTCCACAAGCCATGTATTGCTCTTGATTCTGGATTTTATATTCCTAATTATCCCGGAAAGCCCAATTTTCCTGGCGCATTTCCCAAAAGAGAAATTATTAACAAAATCGGAGTGAAAGGGTTATTGAAGGCAATGGAGGGAGTCTCGGACCGAACTTGTTACTTTAAGGAGTGTCTGTCATTTTATGATGGCAAAGAGTTGCGTCAATTTTGGGGAAATTGTCACGGAACAATTTCTACGCAAATTTTAGGAGATGACTGCGACAACAAGTGGTCTGAACTCTATTATGTTTTTATTCCAAATAACTGCACAAAAACAATGGCGCAAATGACAGATGATGAGCGAACAAATAGACCCGACGGGCATATTGATGCATTAGAAAAGTTCATGGAATGGTATTGCAATAGAGAAAAATAGAGTTCTCGATGTCTTTTTAACTAAATTTTAATAATGTCTAAAACAAGCCACCATATTATTATGGTGGCTTTTGAAATTTTAGTTGTAAAATATTGCTTAATTTGTGGGATTTTTTACAACTACGAACGCTTTTTTGCGAAGTAGTGTTCAAGAAGGGCAACAACAAAGTACATTATCATTGCCATGAGGCAAAGCACAAATATTGATGCCATGACAAGGTCAAGTTTGAAGACTTGTCCGCCATAGACAATAAGGTAGCCAAGCCCCGCCTTGCTTGTTAAGTATTCGCCCATGATGACTCCAACGAGGCTCATTCCAACATTTATTTTAAGAACTGAGATGAAGTCGGGAAGGGTTGCGGGGATAACAAGTTTAAGAAGGGTTTGAAGTTTGTTCGCGCCAATGGTCTTCATAAGAAGTAACTTTTCTTTTTCAATACTCATATAGCCATTGAGCATGGATATTGTTGTTATGACAATGCAAATAAGAATGCCCATAACAACGATTGCCTTTGTGCCCGTTCCAATCCACACGATAATAAGTGGACCAAGCGCAATTTTTGGAAGGCTGTTAAGAACTATAAGATAGGGCTCAAGCACCTGCCTCACAAACGGAATGGAGTAGAGAAGAAGTGCAACGAGCGTTCCAAGAAGAGTGCTTATGCCAAAGGCGAGTATGGTCTCATAGAAGGTCACCCATGTGTGCTTAAAGAGTGAGCCGTCGCTTATCATCACCCCAAGTTGCTTCACTATTCTTGACGGAGAACTTGTTATGAACGGGTCAACAACGTTGTACCTTGCGCAAAGTTCCCACGCCGCAACAAGGATAATCAAAAGCAAAATTCGAGCAAGGTGGCAAGAAAAGTTTTTTAGCCTCAACTTTGTTAGATATCTTTTATGGTCTAGGGAATATCTTTGCATTGCAGTTCCCCCCAAATCAAGTCATATAGTGGTTGAAAGTTGTCTTGTTTGCGCCTCTCAAAGGGCGTGAGGCTTGGGTCAAAGTCGATGTCAAAAATCTTTTTTACCTTTGCTGGTCTGCTTGAGAGGACAATCACTTTGTTTGACATTGCGATTGCCTCGCTGATGTCGTGCGTGACGAGTATTGCGGTCTTTTTCTCGCTCTTTATGATGTTAAAAACGTCGTCTTGAACGGCGAGCCTTGTTTGATAGTCAAGTGCAGAGAAAGGTTCGTCAAGAAGCAAGAGTTCGGGGCGAAGTGACAGCGTTCTTATGAGCGCAACGCGTTGCCTCATTCCTCCAGACAACTCACTTGGATAGTGTTTCATAAAATCTTTCAAGCCATATTTTTCAACAAGGTTTTTTGCGTAGGCTACATTTTCTTTGGTTTTTCGGTGCTTAAAAGACAGACCGAGCGACACATTTTTCCAAATATTTAGCCACTCAAAAAGGTTGTCACGTTGAAACATATAGCCGGGGGCGATTGACTTGTCTTTCGCGCCATAAATTATCTCTCCGCTGGTAGGCTTCATAAGCGATGCCACGAGCGAGAGTATGGTGGTTTTCCCGCACCCCGACGGCCCAACAATACTCACAAAATCTCCTGCCTTGATGCTGAAAGATAAATCATCAATAGCCAGTGTTTCACTTTTTGGAGAATGATAAATAAGTTTTATGTTTTTTAGTTCTAGTAAGTTCTCCATAGTTTTCTCCTTTGGTTTTTTATGCAATCTTAAGTGCGTAGGTGTTGTCAACAACCTTGTTAAAGGCAACAGTTCCCTCAAGTTCGCCCGCATTGTTCAAAACGGTCAAGAGGTTTCGGTAGGCAACTTGGTTCATCTCTGGGGTTGCGCACCAAGCGTCAATCTCTTTGTAACTCTTAACTGCCTTTGCAAGCGACTCAACACTTGAGTCAAATGATGGCTTTAGTGCCTCCGCTCCCTCAAGGTCGGTGTGGGTCATAAGATAGACATACGCCTTCTTTATTGCCCTTAAAAAGCCCTCAATTTTTTCTGGGTTTTGCGAGATATAACTTGGTTTTGCCATAAAGCAAGTGTATGGAATTTCGCCACTATATTCACCGACAGAACCAACAATGTAGCCTTTTCCAGCCTCTTCGAACTCAGTCGCAGTTGGCTCAAACATTGTGCAGTAGTCTCCGCCGTCTGCCTCAAAAACTGGAACTTGCATTGTGAACGAGGTCTCGGTGTCAAGGGTTATGTTTGTTCCGTTAGTGAGCCCGTTTTGATTGACAACCCACTCAAATGTCATTGCTGGAAGTCCGCCACGGCGACCACAGATGACTTTTTTGTTCGCTAGTGATGTTTTCCAGTCGAATGTGTCCTTTTCATCCACTTTTGAAACAAGGAACGAGCCATCACGCTTTGTGAGTTGACCGAAAATCATTGGATTGTCGGTGCTACCTTGGGCAACAACATAGATAACGGTCTCGGCGCCCATAAGAGCGATATCGGCGTTGTTTGATAAGAGCGCTGCCATACTCTTGTCGCTTCCGCCACCATTTTCAAGTTCAATCTTTATGCCCTCATCTTCCATATAGCCAAGGTTTATGGCGGCGTAGAGTGGGGCATAAAAAACGCTGTGCGTAACTTCGTTTATTCTTATGATGTCTTTGTTTTTCTTGCAGGCAACAAATCCGAGCGAAAGTCCGCACATCATTATGCATAGCATTATTGTTATTATTCTTTTCAATTTTTTTTCCTCCTTGTGTGTCACATTGCATTTTATTCAAGAAAATTCAACTTTGTTAATAAATCACTTTAAAATTTTAAATATTTAGTGTTATAATAAAAAAGTTACAAATTTGAGAGGTTTTATGGTCAACAAAAACAATGTGGTTTCAATTTTGCTTTTTTCAATCTCGTCGATACTCTTTGTTATCTTCGCGTTCACCATTTTCTTCGGTGGACAGAAGATTGGTGGCTCGATATACTTTATCTACTTTGTTATAATGCTTGCATTCACCGCCATTGACAAAAAATACTCCTCAAATTTTATATATTTTTATAGGTTCTCAACATACCTTTCAGACGCGTTCAACGTCTTGGCAGTCAGTTCGCTAATCTTCTATCACATCTTCTTGCCATACTCAATCGCGTCGTGCTCAATTCTTGGCGTTTGCTTCTTCGTTGACCTTTTTGCAAAAAACCGAATTGAAAAAAGGCGTCTTGGCAGTATCCTTGTTGGAGTTTTTAATTGCGCGCTCATGTTCTCGATTTTTCCGTACTTCTTCCTTGAAGAGTACTCAACGGGATTTGCCATCTTTATGCTTGTGCTTTCAATTTGCATTTTGCTTGGCAAACTCACTCTTGCGCTTGTGCCTTATCCAAAGGAGCAAGGCGCTAATGAAAAAGAAGAAAAGAACAGTCAAGTTGCCGACGATATTGTCAGCCACGTCACCAGCCAAGATGACGAGCAAAATGTTGAATAAAGGGGGATATTATGCGAGTTGTTAGATATATTTTTATTGCAATGATATTCATATGCTTGCTTGTTGGACTTGTTATGGTGTTTATGAACAAGATGTTTGTTCCAAAAAAGAAATACACCGAAGAAGTTGCCCACCGCAAGGCACTAAAAATCAAACTTATAGGCTACATTTTCATGATGCTTTCACTGGCATTCGCGATTTTTCAGAGCCTTCTTAAATAGGAGTTATTTATGCACACAAAAGGTACGTTTAAACCCGAAGAATTTGAAAGAGACATCTACAAAACTTGGGAAGAGAAGAAATATTTTCATGCAGAAGTGGACAAAAGCAAAGAGCCATTTTGCATTATCATGCCACCACCAAACGTGACCAGCCAAGCGCACATCGGCCACGCTCTTGACATGACTTATCAAGATGTTTTGACCCGCTTCAAGCGTATGCAAGGCAAGAGCGCGCTTTGGCTACCCGGCGCAGACCACGCCGCACTTGCAACCGAGGTCAAACTTGTTGAAAAACTGAAAAAAGAGGGCAAGACAAAAGAGCAAATTGGTCGCGAGGCGTTCGACAAAGAGGCGTGGGCTTGGTATAATCACTACGGCGACCGCATCATGACCCAATTCAAGACCCTTGGTTTTTCTGCCGACTGGGACAGATACCATTTCACCATGGACAAAACAAGCACCTCGGCGGTCTTGGAGGCGTTCATAAGGCTTTATGACAAGGGACTAATTTACAGGGGAACAAGGCAAACGCACTATTGCGTTAGTTGTAAGTCGGTCATCTCTGACGACGAAGTTGTTTACTCTGACGAAAAGGGAAGTATGTGGCACATTCGCTACCCATTTGCCGACGGAAGCGGCTATATTGTTGTTGCAACAACTCGCCCCGAAACGCTTTTTGGCGACACGGCAGTTGCGGTCAACCCTAAGGACAAGCGATACAAGAAACTAGTCGGGAAGATGTTAAAACTTCCACTGACAACTCGCGAGATTCCAATAATTGCCGACGACTATGTTGAAGAGAGTTTTGGAACTGGCATGGTGAAAATCACTCCTGCCCACGATCCTAATGACTACGAGGTGGGCAAAAGACACAACCTTGAGCTGATTTCTGTCATTGACAAAGAAGGAAAGATGAGTGCAGTCTCTGGCAAGGAGTTTGAAGGACTTTCAATTAAAGACGCTCGCGCCAAGGTCGAAAAACTTTTAAAAGAGCAAGGACTACTTGAAAAAGTAGAGCCATATACCCACAGCGTTGGGCATTGTGAGAGGTGCAAGACTCCAATCGAGCCAATGATAACCGAGCAGTGGTTCGTTAAGATGAGCGAACTTGTTAAGCCAGCCATAAAAGTTGTTAAGGACGGCGGGCTAAAAATCTATCCAAAGAGGTTCGAGAAAAATTACTTCCACTGGCTCAACAACATTCAAGACTGGTGCATAAGCCGTCAGATTTGGACGGGGCACAGAATCCCAATCTATTATTGTGACAAGTGCAAAAACGTTGTTGCATCAAAGAATGCCCCAACAAAGTGCGAAAAATGTGGCTGCACCCACTTTACGCAAGACCCAGACGTGCTTGACACATGGTTTTCGTCGGCGCTTTGGCCATTCTCAACCCTTGGTTGGCCAGAAAAGACCGAGGACTTTAACTATTTCTATCCAACAAGTGTGCTCGTGACCGCCTATGACATTTTGACCCAATGGGCAACCAAAATGGTTTATATGGGCTTTGAGTGCGCGAAAGACACTCCATTTAGGAACTGCCTCATCCATGGTCTTGTTCGTGATGAGCAAGGGAGAAAGATGTCAAAGAGCCTTGGCAACGGCATTGACCCTCTTGAGGTCAGCGAAAAGTATGGCGCCGACGCGCTCCGCTTGGCTCTTGTTAAGGACATCGCACTTGGCATAGACACAAAGTTTTCCATGACAAAGGTGGATAACAGCCGCGCATTTTTGAACAAGGTTTGGAACGCGAGCAAGTTCGTTTCGCTCCACTCAAGCGACGTTGAACTTGTGCCAATTGAAGAGGTTAAGAAAGACGTTAAGGACAAGTGGATGCTCTATAAGTTGTCGCACCTTATAAAGACGGTCACTTCTAACCTTGAAAAGTTTGACATCGGCATGGCGCTTTCCAACATCTACAACTTCATTTGGAACGAGTTTTGCGACTGGTATGTTGAACTTTGCAAGCCGTCGATTTTTAAAGGGGGAGAAGAGAAGGCAAACACGGTCAGCGTTTTAAACTTTGTCTTTGACAAACTTCTCAAACTCTTGCATCCATTTGCGCCGTTCGTAACTGAGTATATTTATCAAAATATCAAGACGCTTGACAAGAGCGAGAGCATCATGATTGCAAGTTTTCCAACGGCAAGCAATGTTTCGGCGTTCAAAAAGGCGTATCTTGAAGAGGAGCAGAGGCTTGAGGCCATAAAACTCATTCGCAACATCAAGGCAGAGGCAAAGATTGCATCGAACGTTCGCAGTCTTGTGTATTTTAGCGGGGAACTGACAAATGACGCCAAAGACGAAATTGAGAAACTTGCAACAATAGTTCTAACAAATGAGAGGGGCGCGGGAAGAATTGTTATAACCTCTCTTGGCGAGTTCGTTTTGCTTGACGAAAAGAAAGACAAAGGCGAAATAGAAAAGGATTTGCTCGCGCAGATTGAAAAAATCAAGTTTGAAATTGAACGAAGTCAAAAGATGCTGTCGAATCCAAGGTTTGTTGAAAAGGCTCCGCAAAGCCTTGTCGAAGAAGAAAAGCGCAAACTAGAAAACAACAATCTTACCTTCGAGACGTTAAAAAGCAAACTTAATTCGCTAAAATAGAAAAATTATCTTAAAAGCAAGGGCAAAGTTCCTTGCTTTTTACATTGTTCGACCTTTTTCTTAAGTTTATCGTCTTTTCTGACAAGTAAAATTCTTAGGACGGGGACAATATTCGTGCTAGTATATTCTTGTCAAACGACAAAAAAAGAGAAAAGAGGTAAAAAAATGAAAAAACAAATATCAATATTGATTGCAGATGAAAACAAAGACCAAATCAGCAAACTAAAGAAGTATTTTGAAAACTTTGAGGATATAAAATCGGTTGAAAGTTCATCAAGTGGCGAAGAGACCTTGAAAAAAATTGAGTCGCTCCAACCCGACGTTGTAATTTTGGACGTCATTTTGTCTGGGCTTGACGGCTACGCGGTCATTGAGGAGGCAAAAAAGAAACTAATTGGTTCAAGATTTATCGTTGTTTCGTCGCTCTCTAGCGAAACATTTGTGCAAAAGGCAATGAACCAAGGCGTGGACTACTATATGGTAAAGCCCGTCAGCCCCGAACTTATCTTAAAGCGTATCCACGACATCTTTTCAATTTCTTCAAGTGAGGTGGCGCCCGCTCCCGCCCTCGGTTCGGGGACTTTCGAGAGCAAGAAAAACGGCAACATCAAACTTCTTGAAGAAAAGATAACAAACATCTTCATCACGGTGGGCATCCCCGCGCACATCAAGGGCTATTACTTCTTGCGCGAGGCAATAAAGATGGCAATCGATAACCCCGAAGTTGTCAATTCAATAACAAAGAAGTTGTATCCATCAATCGCCGAACGCTTTTCAACCTCGGCAAGCAAGGTTGAGCGCGCCATTCGTCACGCCATTGAGGTCGCTTGGAATCGCGGAAAGATTGAGAACATCAACGCGGTCTTTGGCGTTAAGGTCTATTCAAACAACGAAAAGCCAACCAACGGCGAGTTCATCGCCCTTGTCGCCGACAAGATGCTGTTGGAAGGGTAGGTATGTTGCGAGCCACCTGTGGCGCGCAAAAAACCTTTGTGAAGAAGAGGATGCATAATCCATGCGTCCTTTTTTTGTTTTAAAAGAATATGAAATTTTTTATCAAAACCCCTTCAAAACATTTGACAACTATATGGGGGGGGGGTATCATATATACGTAGGAAAAGGCGTGCGGAGACGGGGAATAAAAAAAGTTGGCACTTGGTATCTGTTAGGGTACTTGGGCTCAAGATTCGGGTGTGACAGAATAGAAATTGAGATGATAAACAATAATAGAAGAAAGAGGAAATATTGTGAAGAAGTTTAAGAAAATATTATGTTTTGTTATTCCATTTATGATACTTCTTGGCATTTGCTTTGGTGGAGTTCTGCCGCTGGCGGTGAGAGAAGAGAGAAAGTTAGACATAAGAAATTTTCTTGCGGATGAAAGTGGGGCAAGTTCTGCACCAAAGAGTCAGAAAGGGGGAGCGATATTCCTTGAAGAGGGTGCAACCTATACCATGAATGGTGGAACTATATCAAACAACTCAAATGTTTATGGCGGAGCCATATACATTTCTAATAAAGCGTCATTCACAATGACGGGAGGAACGATAGAGAAAAACACTGCAACATATGGCGGGGCCATATATGTTGCAAGTGGTGGGAAGTGTATAATAAGCGGAGGAACAATAAAAAACAATTCAGCCAACGTTGCGCCCGCAATATATGTTGAGGACGGAGGGACTTTGACCATTGGAACGGGTGCAGAAATTCTTGACAACGAGATTATTAGAGAAAAGCCACTTGTTGAAATAAGTGAAGATACAACTTTGCTTGGTGCAACTGTGAATATGGGAGGGACCCCTTCAACCTCTAATGTGTACCTTCATACGGCGAAGTTTGGGACATACCCTCAAACATATGTGGGAAACGATATGAATGCTATACTTGAAGAATGGTATTCGTCAAGCCATCCAACTTCGCAGAAAACTTATGAAATAGGAGATAAAACATGGGAGGCATATGCCTATACTGACGGCGAGATTTATGCGAGAGGAGAAAACAATATATATAATCCGCAAAACGTGAACTATCAGTTTAAAGATGGGACTGAAGTTCCAACCGATAATAGCATATTGTGGTTCAAAGTTGAGCCAATAAATTGGTTCATTCTAAACTATGATAAGTGGCAAGCGGGAGAAGAACAAATGGAACTTTTCAGTGAAATTGCATTGACGGGGAATATTCCATACTCCATCAATGGCAAGGTATCGTGGGAAAATTCAAACATGCGTCAGTGGTTGAATGAGAAGTTTTATGAGCAGGCATTTACGACCGCAGAAAAAAATCTTATTATTGGAACTCAAAATCATACTAATGGATTTACATCTGATTATGACAATATTGAACCGAGTGACACGCTTGATAATGTTTATTTGATGGATGACCAAACAATTCAATCTGGCATGTTTGGGGAAGTCGACGGACAATCTTATAATAGTGCCCGTGCATGTGGGATTAGTGACTTCTGTATGAGCAACTATTCTTATCCCCAAAATAATGGAATGGGTTATGTTTCTTATGGTGATAACATATGTTTTGTGCAGTTGCTTCGTTCTTTTAGCGGTAATAATGGTGGATACGCTACAATATATTGTGTAGCGTCTTATGGTATTATAGACCCCTTTGTGTTTTCTCCAGGTTTTGATGAAAAGTTTGGCGGTATTCGACCTGTCTTGCATTTGAATATTTAGTCGCGAGTCATTTAAGACTCGCGTTTTCTTCTTAATTAAGGTATTAAACTCAAAATTGATATTATAAAGTGGATGTTTTATCACCCCTTTTGGTCTTTTGTTGCGGCTCGCTTGCGAGTCGCTCCAAACCTCACCGCATAAAAGCCAAACATCACGCGAATAGCTTTGAAAAGCAAAAGGTCGCGACCAAAAAGGTCAGCGACCTTTTGTTTTCTTTGCTCTTTGCATAATCTTTGGCTCTTATGCTTCTTCGCGTCTTCGAATGTATCGGTTCAAAGGGAAAGAAGAGGATACATATTTTAAATGTTTTTCCTAAACATACATAAAAAATCCTTGCGTCCACATCAAGTGCCCCACTGATGATGGGGAACTGGAAGTTGATGCATTATTTGAACCGCCAAAGTGGGACATAAAAAATAGACATATATATTAGGCGTCTATTATTGTGGGGAAATTGATGAGGATGTTTGACTTTGGCGGTGGTATTGGGGGAATGTAAGACTTTATGTTGGGTTATTGGAAAAATGGGTTAAGGGTTTGAAAGAAGGGTCGGGTTGGGGCTCCTCTTCCTTTTTTGCGTGGGGGCTCGAATGAAGAGAAAAAAATATTAAAAAAATTTTTGCGAAATAGTTTACATTTTAGTTCGCTTCACTATAATATATGAGAAGTAAAGGTAAGGAGAGATTTAGGTGGCTGGAAAGTACAAAAAGTGCCCTAGGTGCGAACTTAATTATATTTTGGCGGACGAGGACCTTTGTCCCGTTTGCAAGGCAGAACTCAAAATGACTCCCGACGAGGACGAGGACTTGGAACTTTGCCCTCTTTGCGGAAAGAATTTGATAACCGTTGACCAAGTTATGTGTGACGAGTGCGCAAAAAAGCGCAGTCTTGACGACGTTGCCGACGAGCCCGTTGAAGACGAAGAAGACAACTCTTCTTCTGAATGGGACGAGCCAGCGCCAAACAATGAAGAGGACGAGGCGCTCAACAATCCGTCTGACGACATTGAGGACGGCCCATACACCGACATCGACGATGACGACACCGTCTTTGACGACGAAGAGGACGAAGAAGAGGAAGAAGACGACGAGTATGACGACAAAGACGATGACGACGACTTTGACTTTTCTAATATCGACGCCCACGACTTTGACGACGATGATGATGACGATGACGACGACAAAGATGATGACTTCGATGACGACGATGGGGACTTCTTGAAAAAGAAAAAATAAATTTTTTGCGAGCGACTTGTCGCTCGCGTTTTTATTGTTGCGCGCGACAAGTCGCTCGCACACAATACGTTTAAAAACCTTTTTCTTTGGCAATACTTTGGGCAAGAGGAAGTTTTATGCGGAAGGTTGATGAAAGAATTGAAGATGTTATTGAAAAAATAAAGGCGCTAAAGGGCGAGGTCGTTGACCTTGAAGTTCAAAGAGGAAGGAACAAGGCGCAAAAAATCTCGGGCATAATTGACTCGCTTTATCCAAGCATCTTCACTATAAAGGCAGAGGACGGCAAAAACTCGTCGCTTTCTTACTCCTATGCCGACGTGCTTTGTGGCGACGTTAAACTTGTTAAGCAAGAGAGTGATGTTGGTGCCTAAAATTTTTTTGTGAATTTGTCATAATTATCAAAAACCCTTTGTAAAATATAGCAATAGCACAAGGGGGAATAATTTAATGGCGGAAAATACGCAAAATTATGAGTTTGAGAGCAAAAAACTTCTGAGTGAGCAACAATTCGAGGTTGCCACAAGGCTTGAGGCCGTTGAGGGCAAGCCCATAAAGAAAGTGCTTTCTCTCAAAGCAATTCCAAAGATAGTTTCAAGCGAAAAGGTTGGCGACAACGTGACTTTTTCGGGCAAGACGGCATACAACGTTGTTTATCTTGCCGAGGACATGACTCTTCGAGGCATTTATCTTGATGCAGAATGGCAAGGCAAAATTGCATCTTCTTGCGATGCGTTTTATCTTTCTTGTCTTTGCGGTGAGAATGTTGTCACTGGCACATCGCCAAGCGAGATAACAATCTCAACTCTAACGTCGGTTCAGTTATACGGCGTTCAAAAAGAGGTTGTTTCTTGTGTTGACGGGCTTGGAGGCGACTATGTCACAAGCGTCAAGAGTCACGAATGTGAAAAAGTTGTTAACCTTGCAAGCGCAACATTCAACGAGGTTGCCGAGCAAGAGGTTGAGGGCAAACTTAGTGACGTTTTGCTTTCAACTTGCGAGGTTGTTCTTGACGAAGCCTCTGCCGGCATCGACACGGTCACTTTGTCGGGTCGCGCGTTTGCCACAGCCTATGCCCTTGAGGGTGAGAAGGTGGTGTGCTTTAACAAGACTCTTGAATTCAAAGAAGAGGTGAGCGCGCTGTCTGCCACT